>DJEQ01000049.1:14240-39194 GCA_002431355.1 Oribacterium sp. UBA5894 | reverse complement strand
CTTTCTTTATGCCATCTTAACACCAGTCTTTATTCCCTTATCCTGCCTTTATTCATGCCCTGCTATCATGAAGATAGATCAAGGAGGCATAGAACATGACCGAAGAACAGCTACGACGGATGCACCGTCTTTCTTCTTTCCAAATCATCACCCTCGGCTTTGCTGGCGTTATCCTCTTCGGTGCGCTGCTCCTTATGCTGCCGATTTCTTCTTCCAGTGGTACATGGACACCATTTCCTGTGGCCCTTTTTACATCGACCTCGGCCGTATGTGTAACGGGGCTCGTCGTACGGGACACGGGCACCTACTGGTCTGCCTTCGGACAGGCGCTCATTCTGCTTCTCATTCAAATTGGAGGACTCGGTATCGTCACGGTCGCCGCAGCGTTCACGATTTTATCTGGGCGGAAAATTTCGCTCATGCAGCGAAGCACCATGCAGGATGCCATCTCCGCGCCACAGGTGGGCGGCATCGTGCGTCTCACACGGTTCATTTTGCGTGGTACCTTCCTCATCGAGCTGCTGGGTGCGCTGCTTCTGCTGCCTCGGTTTTGCCATGATGATGGCATCCGTGGCATCTGGTTTGCCGTCTTCCACTCGATTTCCGCCTTTTGCAATGCCGGATTCGATCTGCTCGGCACACACGATCATCTCTATCCATCCCTGATGGCCTATGCACAGGATCCGCTGGTGAACCTCACCATTATGCTCCTCATCGTGATCGGTGGTCTCGGGTTTCTGACCTGGGAAGACATGTGCACGCATCGCTTTCATTTTCGCCGCTATCGTATGCAAAGCAAGGTCATCCTCGTAACCACCTTTCTTCTCATCGTCCTGCCCGCTGTATTTTTCTTTGCATATGATTATCGTTCACTTCCGCTGGGAGAAGGTGTGCTGGCTGCACTGTTCCAGTCCGTCACTCCGCGTACAGCCGGCTTTAATACGACCGATCTCACGAAGCTGAGCAGTGCCTCCCGTGGTATTATGATTCTTCTCATGCTGATTGGCGGCTCGCCGGGATCCACGGCGGGTGGCATGAAAACAACCACCTTTACCGTACTCATGGCCAATGCCTTCGCCACCTTTCGTCAACGGGAAAGTGTACAGCTCTATGATCGTCGTATCTCGTGCAGCACTGTACGCACGGCATCTACTATTTTAATGATGTACCTGACACTCTTTTTCGTGGGTGGCGTCTTCATCAGTGTCTATGAGGGGCTTCCGCTTTCATCCTGTCTCTTTGAAACGGCCTCAGCCGTTGCGACGGTCGGCCTGACACTGGGACTCACGCCCCATCTTCATCTCCTGTCGCAGCTCGTCCTCATTCTCCTCATGTACATGGGCCGCGTCGGAGGACTAACCCTCATTTACGCTACCTTCACACATCATCGGCATGTGCTTGCACGCCTGCCAGAGGAACCGATCACGGTCGGATAATCCGACCCGTATAATGAAAGGATGGTATAAATATGAAAAATGTATTACTCATCGGTGCTGGTCGATTTGGCCGGCATCTCGCGATGCAAATGCTGCAGCTCGGTCATCAGGTCATGGCCGTAGATCTTTCAGAGGAACGAATCAACGAAATCCTTCCTTACGTGACCACTGCGCAGATTGGAGATAGTACGAACGCTGAATTTCTGCGCTCGCTGGGCATTGGAAATTATGATATCTGCTTCGTCACCATCAGTGGAAGCTTTCAAAATTCGCTGGAAACAACCTCCCTGCTCAAGGAGCTGGGCGCAAAGTGCGTCGTTTCTCGTGCCGAGCGCGATGTGCAGGCGAAGTTCCTGCTGCGAAACGGTGCGGATCACGTCGTCTACCCTGAAAAGCAGCTCGCCAAGTGGACCGCCATCCGCTACACGGCGGATCATATCTTTGATTACATCGAAATTGATAAACAGCATGCCATTTTTGAGGTTGCCATTCCGAAGGCATGGATTGGAAAAAGCATTGGCGAATTAAACATTCGAAAGCTCTATGGCATCAATATTCTCGGCATCAAGAAGGATGGAAAGACCAGCGTCTCCGTCTCCCCGGATATCATCCTGACGGACGATGTAACCATCCTCGTCATTGGCGAATACAAGGCACTTCAGAAGTGCTTTCAATTATAAATTCCTGGTACATTGCCTGTATCCGCTTTCGTTTCTTTTATCAGGAGGCACTGAATGGATATCGATGGTTTCCTTTTAGCCCTTTTCGTTCTTCTGTTTTTTTCATTTGGCCCCTTCATTTTACAGAAAGAGGACAAGCTGGTGCATGATCTAAAGAAGCATGGTCAGACGTAAGCATGCTATAATGTCTTCGAAGGAAGGAGCTAATGGCATGAATACTGCAACCTACAAGCAAGCATCGAAAGAGCATATTCTCGTTTGCCTGTCCTCTTCGCCCTCCAACGAGCGTATCGTTCGCATGGCGGGGGAGATGGCGCAGGCCTTCGGCGGCACACTGACGGCGCTCTATGTGCAGACCCCCGGCAGCGCAAAAATGACCGCCGATGACATTGCACGACTCCAGGCACACGTTCGACTGGCCACTGCCCTTGGTGCGGAGATTGTGACCACCCATGGAGATGATGTTCCGACACAGATCGCTGAATACGCTCAAGTATCCGATACGACGAAGATCGTCCTCGGGCGAAGTGGAACGGAACGTCAGCATTTCTGGAATGCCCCCTCCATGACAGAGCGCCTCACCGCACTGGCACCTGGCGTTGAGATTCACATTATCCCCGATGCAGAAGTCTATCATGCACGCCGTATTCCAAATTTCTCCCTGGCCTTCTCGGTACCGACGCCGCGGGATCTGCTATTTACGCTGCTTATGCTCATCATCTCCACATTGATTGGATGGCTTTTCTTCCGTCTGCACTATACCGATGCCAATATCATCATGATTTACCTTCTCGGTGTACTTCTGACATCCGTCACAACCAGTGGCTATACCTGTGGAATTCTGGCCTCCGTTTTAAGTGTTGTCCTGTACAATTATTTTTTGACGGAGCCACGGCTAACCCTGGTTGCGTATGGCAAGGACTACCCGGTGACCTTCGCCGTCATGCTTGGCGCTGCTCTCCTGGTAGGGACCCTCGCTGCGAAGCTGAAGGCCCATGCGGAGCTGTCTGCACGTGATGCCTATCGCACCAAAACACTCTTTGATGCGAATCAGCAGCTGCAAAAGGCAGAAACCAAAGAAGCCATCTACCAGGCAACGGCTACACAGGTACAGCGCCTGGTGCAGCGGGACATTCTCATCTATCCGCGTCCCCAGCTGGACGCGGCGGATACCGGCACGCCTTCATACGAGCGTACCGAGCTGGATTTGGGCGCCATGACGTCGCCTTCCACTGGTTACCTTTATGCTGCCGATGGACATACCCCACAGCCGATCCCGTCGACAGAACGGGAGACGGCTGTCGTACACTGGGTATGGCAGCATCGTAAGCGTGCAGGTGCTACAACGGACACCTTTCCAAAGGCCCGCTACCTGTATCTCTCCATTCGAACAAGTCAGGAGGTCTATGGTGTCATCGGCATCGCCTGCTCCGAGAAGGCTCCACTCGACGCGTTTACGTCGAGCATCCTTCTCTCCATGCTCGGTGAAAGTGCCCTTGCTCTGGAGAGTCTGCATAATGCAGAGGAACGGGAAAAAGCCGCCGTGCTTGCAAAAAATGAGCAATTACGAGCCAATCTTCTTCGTTCCATCTCCCATGATCTCCGAACACCGCTCACCTCCATTTCGGGCAATGCCGACACCCTGCTTCACAGCGATGCCTCTCTGGATGCCGCCACACGTACTCAGATGTTCACCGACATCTATGATGATGCGATGTGGCTTACGGAGCTGGTGGAGAATCTCCTCTCCATCACAAAGATTACCAATGGCAGCATGAAGCTTCAGCTTTCCGACCAGGTAATGGATGACATCGTAGCGGAAGCACTCCGCCATATCGACCGGCATGCCGATGCGTTTCATATTACAAGTGACTGCGGGGAGGAGCCTCTCCTGGTGCACGCCGATGCGCATCTCATCATGCAGGTGCTCATTAATCTGGTAAACAATGCCATCAAGTATACGCCGCCTGGATCTCATATTGCGATCTCTGCATTTCGTGAAGGGTCGCGTGCCATGGTGGAGGTCGCCGACGATGGGCCTGGCATTCCAGATGCGCAGAAGGCGCAGGTATTCGAAATGTTCTATACGGGCAGCAAGCGGGTCGCAGACAGCCGCCGAAGCCTGGGTCTCGGTCTCTCCCTCTGCCGCAGTATCGTGCGAGCGCATGGCGGAGAGCTCACGCTGCGCGACCACAGCCCGCACGGCTGCATTTTTTCCTTTACATTGCCGCTCAGCGAGATTAACTTAAATACGTAAATGGTGTACGATGGCGCAGTATTTCCCACGGCTGCATGTTCCAGGATGGCACTGCACGCTCGTACACAGAATAAGCGCTATGCTTTATGAGGAGTTTCATGATGAATACAGCCTTAATTCTTGTGGTAGAGGATGACACACCGGTACGGAATCTCATTACCACCACCTTAAAAACACACGATTATAAATATCTGTCTGCCACGGATGGGAATGCTGCTATCCTGGAGGCCTCCTCTCATAATCCGGATATTGTTCTCCTGGACCTCGGACTTCCAGACCTGGATGGGGTAGAGGTCATCCGTAAGATTCGTTCCTGGTCGACGATGCCGATCATTGTCATCAGTGCCCGCACCGAGGACGATGATAAGATTCAGGCGCTCGATGCCGGGGCCGATGACTATCTGACGAAGCCCTTCTCTGTCGAGGAGCTGCTCGCCCGTCTTCGTGCAACACAGCGCCGCCTCAGTATGATGAGGACGGATACGGGGCAGGAGGCCTCCACCTTTACAAACGGCGGATTAAAAATCGACTATGCAGCAGGATGCGCCTATATGCAGGGGGCCGAACTGCATCTCACACCGATTGAATTTAAGCTTCTCTGCCTGCTCTCGCGAAATGTCGGGAAGGTACTTACGCACACCTACATCACGCAGCAGATCTGGGGCAGCAGCTGGGAAAATGATGTCGCATCCCTCCGTGTGTTCATGGCGACGCTTCGCAAAAAGCTCGAACGTGGAGATCCACAGCGGTCCTATATTCAGACCCACATCGGCATCGGTTATCGCATGCTGAAGGTGGAATAAAACAGATAGAAAAAGCGCGCCGGTGAAAACCGACGCGCATTCATTTTTTACACTTCTTTACAGCGTTTTCCTCTTTATTTTTCCATTTCCTTCCGCATCGCCTCATAGAGCGCATGATCATCCGGATGATTCTCCTTATTCATAAGGAGTGAAACCCGACGGCTGCCCTCCGACTCCATAAAGCGCTTCATCCAGTCGTAATAGTGTGGCCCGTCTCCGAGTGCACGAAGATAACCCATGAAGTTTTCCATCACCCAGGCCGAGTTTTTCAGGTCGCTCTGGCAGTCATTTTCATAAAAGCCAATCCACTTGCCATGCTCCGAGGCACGCATCGCATGATCTCCACGTGCATAGGCCTCCCAGGCCTTTCCTGCCGCATAAAATGCCTTCAGATAGTCTCCAGCCTCTGCGTACGTTACACTCTGGGCTGCTGCGTACGCGCCCTCATATGAATCCCGCATGATCTCGATCTGCAGCTGAATACTCTCCTGGAATAGACGCTTCGCTTCCTCTGAGAGGCAGGAGCCGATGCCCTCGGCCATCTCAGAAAGCTGCCGGTAGCGCTGTGCAGCTTCCTTCGTAATGTCAAGAAAATACTTCGTCTGACCTGCAAAATCCTCCGCATCTGTACAGTACAGGAAATACTCACTCCTCTTCAGATGCTTCATGTATTCAGAAACCAGTACACGGCCCATACAGTTCGGGAACTGCTCCCCTGCATGATCATCCTCGTGCTCTCCGTATTTTACAGCGGCTTCCCAGAAGCGTCGGTACAGATCCTCGATGTCACTGGAAAAGGCCTGTCCATAATACTCCTGCACGTACTGCTGCAAATGCTTCTCTGGATGGAGCAGGAATTCCCGCTCTCCCCTCCACAGGTGGGCAATGTAATCAAGATAGTACACGTGTGGCTTGATGTTGGAGGCATTGATCATCCAGTAATCGCTCGCTCCGGCAGCAAATACATCTTTAAGCTCCGAGGCCACCAGCTCCGGCGCATTCGGCAGCATGGTGAGCACCGCACTCGCCTGGAGATCATAGAAGGACGCATGATAGTAAATTCCATGGTGTCCAGGTTCTCCCTGTTTCGGAAGCGAAAGAATCCGTGGATTGCTGTTCCACTGACGTCGGCTGACCATGCGCCCATAGCCATTGTCTGACCATACAAAGATGATATCCTCAGGAAGCTTCAGACATCCCTTCACATACAGCGCCATCACTTCTCCATAAAGGTTCGTGCAGCATACGGCCTTCGGATTTGCCTTTTTCACCATCGTATACTGCTCCAGGATGACATCGCTCAGAAGCTGCCCTCGCTTCTCATCCGTATCATAGGCCGGATCGTCATCCCAGAAGGAATAGTCGCCCTGTCCTCGGAAGCCGAGGGCCCAGACCACCTTCATATCCTTCTGACGATCGATGGCCTCCTGCCACAGCTTCCGGAACAGTGCATGGTGCTCTAAGATCGATGCCCGTAGATTCGGGTAGGCACGGGCAAACATCTCGGCCCCGAGCGGCTGTGCATGATGCTGCGAAATGTAAAGACCCATATCCGATGCAAGTCCCTCATACTGTCGTGCATTCTGATCGGTCCCCGGGATCGTCATATTTCCGCCCATACGCAGAAGAGCTTCAAACACCATCTGCCATTTGAGCTCTGGATCATTCTTATAATTCCAGTGGTCGAGGAGCACCTCATCGTTAATGAACCAGCCACGGAAGCGTACCGCCGGCTTTTTCGAAGCATAGGAAAGCTGCTCGGAAATCTCATATTCCTTTTTCGGATGAAATTCCTGATCGTTCCAGAACCATAGATCCTTCACACCGAGAAGCTTCCGACTCAGCCAGTAAATGCCATAGATGAAGCCGAGCTCCTCCCTCGCGGATACAACAATGACCTTCTCACTGCCTGCTTCTTCGCCTGCCTCTGCTGTTTTCTTCATATTCTCCACCTGAATGCAGAAGCTCTCCTCTGGAAGAGCCGCTGTCCGGAGCAGAATCCGGACACCCGGATCCTCCGTATCGAGACAGGTATGTCGGAGATCTCTTCGAAACGCCTCTGCCGCATAACGAACGGCCTTCGGCATCGCCTCCGCTTTATTTTCCATAAAAAGGTCACTGTTGATGTTTAAGCTAAGCATTGAACCATTCCTCTCTTTCGCTCTTTGAAGCATCTGCCGCTCCATCTGCTTCATTTATCATTCTATTCCCATAAAAAATGCCCGGGCTGGACAGCCCGAGCGATTCATTAACCCTTGATTCCATCCATCGCGATACCATCCACGAGATAACGCTGGAAGATGATGAAGAAAATCAGAATCGGGAGAAGGGAAATCACCGACATCGCGAACAGGCTACCATAGTTGTTATAGGAGTTCGGATCGAGATACATATTGAGGGCCAGCGGAAGTGTAAACTTGCTGGTGGTGCTCATGAAAATGAGCGGCTGGAAGAAGTCCTGCCAGATCCAGTAAAAGGCGAAGATGCCTGCCGTCACCAGAGACGGCTTCAGTACCGGCATCAGGATATTAAACAGGATGCGGAAGTGTCCACAGCCATCGATCTCTGCTGCTTCATCAAGCTCCTTCGGAATGCCCTTCAGAGACTGTACCAGAAGGAAGATGAAGAAGCCGCCGCCAAAGAACCACGGAAGGATCAATGCAATTCGCGTATCAATCAGATTCAGCTTTTTGAGAATGATGTACTGCGGCACCACCATGACCTGTGTCGGAATCATCATGGTGACCAGTACGCAGCTGAACAGAAAACGGGAAAAGCGGAACTTGACGCGGGCGAATGCATACGCCGCGAGTACCGATGTCAGTACACAGCCGATCGCGCCCACCAGGGTAACGAAGGCGGAGTTTGCAAGGAAGGTCAGCAGGGATACACCTGCAACACCCTGCCAGGCACCGAGGTAGTTCGTGATCGCATCAAACTTAATCGGAATCAGCGAATAGGTGTTCAGGAACATCGTATCGTTGCTCTTCAGTGAGCTCGCAAAGAGCCAGATGAGCGGATACACCATGATGAACCCGATCACCATAACCAATGCGTGGAATTTAATGGAATCCAGCATACGCATCAGCTTATGCTGTGTACTTTCGTTACGTTTCATTCTATGCCTCCTGCCACAATATGCGGCTGATCTGTCAAACTGCTATGTTCATTGAGACCGTGGCGTGACGCCTTGCATAAAGCCTAAGTGCACGCCTGCCATCTCATCTTTCCTTCATCAGTTATCATAATGTACCCAGTTGTCCTGTGTCTTAAACAGAATCGCGGTAAAGAAGCCGATAATAACAACCAGGATCCATGCAAGTGCACAGCTGTAGCCCATGTCGAAGTACTTGAAGGCTCTCTGGTACAGATAGAGCACATAGCTCAGTGTGCTGTTCATCGGTCCACCGTTTGTGATGACGTAGGACTCGGTGAAGACACGGAAGCCATTGACGATCTGCATGATAAGGTTAAAGAAGATGGTCGGTGTAAGCATTGGCAATGTAATCCGCCAGAAGGTCTGACGCTTCGTTGCACCATCCACCTTTGCAGATTCATACAGGGAGTTCGGAATCTGCTTAAGTGCAGACAGGAAAATGAGCATGGAAGATCCAAACTGCCATACACCCATGAGAACGATCACACCGAGCGCGGTCTTCGGATTTCCAAGGAACGACATCTTCTGCTGGATACCGAAAAGGCGAAGGAGCGTCATCGCTACACCCTCATTACCAAAAATCTGCTTCCATACGATGGAAACGGCAATGCTGCCACCTACGATGGACGGCACGTAGTAGAGCGTACGATAGAGTCCCAGGAATTTCCGCTTCTGATTCAGAATCATGGCAACCCAGAGTGCAAATGCAAGACGTAACGGCACCAGAAGTACAACATAGGTGAAGGTCACCATCATGGCTTGAATAAAGGTCTTGTCCTGTGTGAACACGCGAATATAGTTCTGTAAGCCGATGAACTTCGGTGTATTCAGAAGGTTAAAATCCGTCATCGAATAGTAGATGGAAATGAGCATCGGAATCAGCCACATCAGCAGGAAGCCAAACAGCCACGGTGCGAGCAGAACAAATCCCGCAATATTGTCTTTTCTTTTAAACGCTTGTATCTTATTCATAACATCCCTCCAGGTAACAGCTGCACATGCTTCCTATGGGGTCTCGTGTTCTTCACGAAGTCATCTGAAAACATGTGCAAAAAAATCTCTCCCCTACGTTTGTTACTATTGTAGGAAAGAGATCAATTTTCAGTAATGGAGGGATACGTCAAACGGCTTGTAAAAATCCGACTATCCCATGTCACTTTTAGAAAGAAGCTTCGTTCATCCTGTACAAGAAGCCTCGATGTTCCACAGGCACTGACGTCTGCATTCATTCACGCTCCAGATTCTTTCGATACTCAGATGGCGAGCTGCCCGTCTCCTTTCGAAAGGCTTTCGAGAAATACTGACCATCCTCTGCATATCCTGTAAGCCGCGCAAGGTCCTGGATCAGCATCTCTGGCTGATACTGCATCAGGCGCTGCGCGAGTAAAATGCGCGTATGTTGAAGGAAGCTGTTAAATTTCTCCCCGGTCAGCTTCCGGAAAAGGCGTCCGAAGTAGTCTTCATTCATGAAGAGGAAATCACAGGCCAGCATCCGAATGCTCAGATCTGTGTCTCCAAGATGTGTGTAGAGCGCAACCAGAATGTCCCGTTTCTGTCGTTCCTCCTTTGCATCCATAGAAGCACAGTTTTTCTGCCTTGCAATCTGATCCGCAGCTTCCGCAAAGCCAAATGTATCCACATGGTCTTCTGTATCACTGGCACTCTGCTCCTCCCGCGGCGAAAAAAGTGCACAGATCCACTGGAAAAGATCGCGCTTTATATGCTCATCGTACCCGGCATAGTTCATTTTGAGTGAAGCAAGATAGAGCTCGAAAAGAATCGCCGCATAGCTGTCTGCGCGGTAAATGGCCGAATAATCAAAAATCATGTCTGGAGATACTTCTCCACCGAACAGATCATAATGCAGAAATCGCATGCCCTTTTCAATCTTTCGCATATGGAAAAGGAGTCGAATTTCCTGATAGAGTGCAGACAGCTCCTGTATACGACCGGCACGGCTGAGGGCCACCGTCATTCCCTTCGTCTGATCCGGATCCATCAGGTGCAGCACACGGCTTGCTGGAAACGCATCGGCATGTGGAAGTGCATGAATAAAATACACCGTCTCGTCCTCTGTAAAGGTGACCGCATACACGCTCTTCTCCCCCATCATCTCTCTCAGGATACTCTCAAGTGCATTCGCTTCGGTAGTGTCAAAATTATGTCCACTTCGACGGAAGGCAAGCAGCATGATGTCCTCCCGGAGCATGCCAAATTCCACAGCCGCGCGCTCAACGTCCGCTTCATTTTCTTCTCGGCCCAGAAGCGCATCCCGGAGAATCTGCTGCATCGCAATGGGACGCAGCTGTACTGCCTGATGGAGTGCCTGTGACTGATGCTGCCGCTGCTTTAATTCCAGAATCGCCTTCTCCATGGTCTCAATGATCTTCTCCTCATCTACCGGCTTCAGAATATAATGGCGAACACCCAGCTCCATGGCCTGGCTCGTAAATTCATATTCTCCATAACCCGAAAGCACCACGATTTCACTCTCACAGTTCTGCTCCTTCAGCTTTCGAATCATGCCAATGCCGTCGAGAAGCGGCATCTTAATATCTGTCAGGATCAGATCCGGCTTCAACGCACAGGCCATGTTAAAGCCCTCTTCACCATTTTTCGCAGCGCCGAGCAGCTGAATACCATTTTCTTCCCAAGGTACCAGACGCGTCATTCCCTCGCGTTCGAATTCCTCATCATCAACCAGCAGTAATGTATACATTATTTTTCTCCATTTTCTTCTCTTGCATGATCCTTCGGCAGTCGAATCGTGATATGCATACCACAATCCGGTTGTGAGTCCATCATAAAGCTGAACTCCTCGTAGCAAATCGAAAGACGCTCGTAAATGTTCTTGAGTCCAATGCCATGTCCCTCCGGCTTTACCGTGAAATTCCGCATGGCTGCAAGCTTTTCTTCATCCACCCCTGGTCCGTTGTCATGAATGCCGATCGTCAGATACTGAGAGGAGGCGTCCATGGTAATGCGAATAATGCACTCCCCTGTCATACGATCTGCTCCATAATTCAGCGCGTTCTCTACCAGCGGCTGCAGAATCATCCGCGGAACTGTAAAGGCTTCCAGTGCGCCGGTTTCCTCCACCTGAAAGGTAACCCGCTCACGGTAACGATATTCCTGAATGGCAATATAGCTTTTCACCATATCCAGCTCCTCCCGCGCACTTGCATATGGATTTCGCGCAAAGGAAGCACGCAGGAGCTTTCCAAGCTGAATGACCACGCGGCTGGCATCCTTATCGTGCCCGAGCTGTACCATCCAGTTCAGGGTATTCAGGGTATTATAGAGAAAATGCGGATTGATCTGTGCCTGCAGCATTTTGTACTTCGTATCCTTCAGAATCAATTGCTTTTCATAGTTTTCATAGACGAGCTCCTGGATCCGGCCTAAGAGATGATGAAAGGTTTCAGACAGCTTTCCGACCTCATCCTCTCGTTCTTCATAGCCCATCTCGTACACATCCTTCAGGCGTCCACTTTCCGCAAGCTTCATCCGTTCCATCAGAAGCTCAATCGGCTCTGTAATGTAACGAGACAGGCGATTTGCCACGGTAAAAAGAAAGGCAAACGCCAGAATCGTCATACCAAACAGAAGGATGCGAAGAACACGGAAGGTGCCATAGAGCTCGGAATAGCGAAAGGTCTGCACATAGGTCCAGCCCGTCAGCTTCGAGGTAAGATAGCTCGTAAAATACTGCTCCCCACCCTGGTGAAAAACAGCATATCCCTGTGGCCCCTTCAGTTGTACTGGAAGTAAGGCGGATGCGCTTTTCCTGTTCCCGTTCGCTTCTGGATCCATTCCTTCCCCCTCCGCAAAAATAACCGTGCCCTCATGAAGCACGAACCAGGTCAGGGGACGCGTTTCCAGCTTTTCTGTGGAGTCTGCAATGGTATGGCGAATATCGCAGAGCAGAATCATATAGCCAAGCGGTTCCATGCTCATATTTAGACGATTTCGAACCGCACGGGCTCCCACAAGATAGGGGCAATCCTCATCCGGAGAGAGAAATACGAAGCGCCCGGCTGCATTGTCCGCAAGCAAAAGAAGCTGTTCTTTCTTTTCATCGCTCAGGCTTGCCATACTTCCTTCAATGAGAGTCGACGATGCATGTGTATCCTGAAAGGAGGCTCCGATGATATAGTCGTCCTGATAAAGGTCGTCCTGAAGGAGGCTCCGGAGTACGCGCATCTCCTGCATATACTCTACACTTGGATACGGAAGCCGGGCAAGCTCCGCCATAAGCTCCTGATTCCGACGGCTCAGCGCGAGATCATAGCTTACCTTTTCCGCTGCATCATATTCCGTCTGCACAGTCTGCACAAAGTAGTCCAGATTTCGAAGGGAGTCCTCATAGAGGCGCTTTTCATACTGCGACATCAGTACGAGAACGGACAGGATGAACACACAAAAGATAAAGGAGAGGAAGGATCCAAACAGCAGCACCAGTTTTTTTGAAAGAGGAAGATTCTTCAGAAGCTGTACCGCTTTTTCCTTCCTTTTTGGCAGTGTCAGTTTCATTTTCATACGGCATTCCTTTAACTTGATTTCTTTCTTCCTATTATACTCATCCTTAAAACGCAGACAACCATCCCGTCATAGGACAGGATGGTTGTCTTTATACATAGGATTTGAAGTGATCTGCAATTACATCACACAGAGGTTTTTCATCCAGTACTTTACACAGGATACTCTGTATTAGTTGTTTCTTGCGAGGATATCATTGGCCTCCTGACGGAAGGCAGCGGCAGCCTCTGCTGAGGTCATCTGACCATAGAATGCCTGATATGCATTGTTCTTGAAGCTCTCACCAACCTCAGAGATACCGATTGGGTCTGGTGCCGGTGCTTCGCTTGAATAGTTAAGCACAGTATCTGCATAAGCAAACATCTCGGTCTGCTTCTCATTCATCTTTCCAGAGTTTACAAGGAATTCTCTTACCTTTGAGGAAGAAGGAACACCACGCTCTGCCATCATGATCTCATTGGACTCCTCCGAATTCAGGAACCAGTCGATAAACTTGGCTGCCTCATCCTTGACCTTCGACGTCTCAGAAATGCAGAGGAAGTAGCCTGGCTTATTCCACATTGCCTTCATGTTGTCCTTATTCGTAGGTGGGATGGTAATCTCCAGCTTGTCATTTACACTGCTCAGCTTACTTGCGTAGTTGTTGTTCTCATTGATCATGCCGGCTTCACCGGTGACAACCGGGCTGGCCTCCTGTCCAAGGGTCTGGATCTGGGCGTACTCATCTGGGTTTGCCGCTGCGCCTGCATCCTGAAGATCCTTCCACATATCGAGGTAATCAATCATGATCTGGTCATCATCATAGCCGAGTGACTTCTTGTCATCACTGAAAAGCTGTGCATTGTGCTGACGTACCCAGTAGTTGAAGAGGTTTGTATCATCAACGACACCCGTAGAGGTGACGCCGAGCTTACCAGTCTTCTCCTTGACTTCCTTTGCCTTTGCTACGAAGTCATCCCAGGTCCAGTCACCGTTTGCATTTGGAGCCTCAATTCCAGCTTCCTCAAATACAGCTGGATTGTAGCCTACGGCAAGAGAACCGGTAGAGCCAACGATACCTGCAAGCTTTCCATCGATCTTTCCGGAATTCAGAACGCCTTCATCAATGGACGATACATCAATGGTGCCATTGTCAACGTATGGCTGAAGATCCGCGATGGAATTATTCTTTGCATAGGTTGTAATGTAGAGATAATCCATGGCAACAACATCTGGCATCGAGCCGGACGCAGCCTGTGTAGACAGCTTATCAAAATAGCCATCCCAGCCATTCGGAAGCGCTTCGAAGGTAACATTTGGATGAAGCTCCGTATATTTGTCAAGAATCTTCTGTGTGTACTCATGGCGGCTCTGATTGCCCCACCAGGTAAACTTGATGGTTACTGGAGAACCATCCGATGCTGCAGCCTGCGTATCTCCAGCAGCCGTTGTGCTTGCTGTGTCGCTGGAAGCACCGGCTGCGGTTGTTGCTGCTGTATCCGAAGAGCTGCTACCTCCACAAGCGGCCATGCTGAGTGCCATCATACCTGCAAGTCCGAGGCTCATGCCCCTTCTCATCATTCTTTTCATAGAATCCTCCTTCATTCACGAACAACTTTTTCCGTTCATCGGAACTGTCTATATTGTACCGTACTCTTTCAATTTCCAAACGTAGGAATCCGACCTTGGGAATGTCAAAAACCTACATTTTATTTTGCAAGTGAATGATTTCTTTGTTACATTTTCACACGTAATTTCTGTGTAGCGCGGCCATGCTGCAGTTTTTTCGTTCATGTTGACAAGAAATCACGTTCGATACCTGTACATACGCCCTCAGCGCTGGTCAGGTCTTTCCAGAAGTGCCTCACGATTCGTGCAGTATATGATATCCTCCCGATCGCTCATCATCTTCAGAAATTCTTCAAACTGACTCCAGGTATCGTAGTAATCAAATTCATAGCTATGCCCCCAGATGTAGAAGATCTGAGGTTTTTCACTTGTTTCCATCTTGATGAATTTTTCGCCGAGCTCCATCATCTGCTCCGGCTCCTTCTGGTTGTTAACGGTTGGCTCAAAGCGGAGAAGATCTGTCTGCACATCAAAGCTGAAGCTGCTCTTCGTCGTACGTGCATAACGGATGCCCGTATTTTTCTTGATCAGATCCACGACATGGTCATTATGCGTTGGCCCACCACCCGGATAGGCCAGGCCGACGATTTCATATCCCACCAGCTTCTCGAGGTTCTTTCGATCCTCCTCTACCTGCCGGATAATCTCTTCATCCCAGAGCTCTGGAAGATGTGGATGGGTCAGGGTATGGGACGCAATCTCGTGTCCCTTGTAAAGCTCTGCCACCTCTCTCGGCTCGACCTTATTGTGCCCGATCCACATATCCTCCCGACGGAGGTAGCCTGGCTTTCCAAGAAGCTCTGAATTAATATTAAAGGTACACTTCATATGGTATTTATTAAAAAGCTTCACCAGGCGCTTGTCCTGTGTAACACCATCATCGTAGCTGAATGTGAGATACTTGTTCTTCATCATCGTTTCTGCCTTTCTGTGCATGCCTGTGTGCGAAGGCCTTCCGGCATGTCGTTTCACGCCTTCTTCGCCGCGTTCCCTGATATCGGTCGGAACTTCATGGACCTTCTTTTACAGATACTATTTAAGCATGCCCATGCAAATCTTCTATGAAGATATTTTACCCTTTTACTGAAGAAAACAGACTTCCCTTCTTTTTGTGTATTTTCCCACATTGACATCTCGGCTTAAAGGAAGATAATTACGGATGAGAAATCGTGATAGATTTATCAATCCAGCCCCATCCTATACGCTGCGTATGGCAATCAAAAAACCTGTACCTTATAAACAGGATGGAACCGGATCACCCATTGAATAAAGGGGGAGGATGAAGATGTTACCTAAAGAAGTAGATTTACTTGCCTTTATGGGGCAGAGCAATATGGCAGGCCGCGGTGTGGCTGCACAGGCACCGGAGGTTCCGGCTGGGTATGGATATGAATTCCGTGCTATTACAGAGCCTGACCGGCTGGTACCGCTTGTAGAGCCGTTTGGTCAGAACGAAAATAATCCAAAGGGAATTGATGAACCAGGGATGAAGACCGGCTCGATGGTTTCTGCCTTCGTTAATGCCTACTACGAAGAAGTGAAGACGCCCGTTGTCGGTGTATCCGCATCGAAGGGTGGTTCAGCCATCGAGGAATGGCTTCCCGAGGGCGCATTTTATAAGGACGCCGTAGAACGGGTGCAGCGCTGCGAGCTCTGGCTGTCAGCGCGAGATGTGCACATGGTTCACCGGAACATGGTCTGGTGTCAGGGCTGTACGGATGGCGACCTGCATACCGACCCGCAGCTCTACTATGATCGCACGAAGCGGGTGCTGACCTCATTTATGCAGGACTGCGATCTTTCCCACTGCTTCCTGATCCGGATCGGCAATCATCGAGA
The DNA here is from genome assembly GCA_002431355.1 of Oribacterium sp. UBA5894. GTDB lineage: Bacteria > Bacillota > Clostridia > Lachnospirales > Lachnospiraceae > Oribacterium. Next base: position 22,875 of record DJEQ01000049.1, on the reverse strand, counting down.
CGATCCAGAGCTCTACGTACCGATCCAGGAGATGCAGGAAAAGCTCGCGGAGGATGTTCCGAATATTATTCTCGTCAGCCGCTGCCTTGCCTCCTTCGCCGCAAAGGGACTCATGAAGGATCAGTTCCACTACCTGCAGGAGGGCTACAATCTCGTCGGGCAGGAAGCCGGAAAGGCCGCCGGTGCATTCCTTTTGACTGAGGCCTAAGGCCTTTCCAGTGATTTTCATAGGCCGAAGCTGCCCCATTTCCTCATACTTTAAATCTGGGAACATAAAAAGTGGACCTGCATGTAGAATGCGGGTCCATTTTTCTTTTTTCTACTCCTTCAGCAGCTCTGAAAACTCGGTATGAAACTCGGATTTCAGCATAAAGCGATCCACGATGCCGTTGTTCAGATACCACTCATAATCTGCATCACTCTGCTCTGCTACAAGTAGAAGTCGGATCTTCGGATTGATTCTTCGAATGATCTCGCAGAGCTCAATTCCATTCATACCCGGAAGAGCATATTCTGTGATCACCAGCTCATAGGCATCTGGATTTTTCTGAATGCGGTCAATCAGTGCCGCTGGATGCCCGTAGAAATCAAGCGTTCGTTTCGTTTTTGCAGCAGCGGACCGCCACTGCTTCTGTGTTTCCGCCTGGGCTACGAGTGCAATTCTTGAAACCCTTTGCAGACGGGTGCGCTGCTCCTCTCCCTGTGCTCCCTCTCCTTCCTGGATCAGTGGGATTTCCACAATGAAGCAGGTGCCAGACTGAAGCTCACTTTCCACGCGAATCGTACCACCGATCGAATTCACGATGTTCTGCACCACAGAAAGCCCAAGCCCCGTCCCCTGTCGGGAGCCCTTCGTCGTATAGAAGGGTTCAAATATCTTTTTCAGTGCATCCGGGCGGATGCCACAGCCTGTATCGCGGATTTCCAGTCGAAGCTTTTCATCCGACACTGCACACAGTGTGATGTGAAGTTCCTTCCGCTCGGAGGCTTCCATCGCCTGAAAGGCATTTTTACTCAGGTTCAAAAGGATATGCTCGGCCATCCCCTTGCGCCCGAGTACATAGAGCGGCTGCTCCAGGATTTCTGTGGTCAATGTGATCGCCGCGGGTGTCAGCTGGCGAACAATCATAATCGCACGCTGAACCTCCTTCGTAAAGTTCAGCGGCTCCAGACGAACCCCCGTATCCTGACGTGAAAAGGCCAGAAGGTCCTTCGAAAGATTGGAGGCCTTATCCACAGAGGTGAGCATTTCATGCACCATCTCCTTGTTTTCATCCGACAGGGCTTCCTCATTTTCCAGAAGCTCGGCATAAATCATAACCGGTGTAAGGTAATTATTGAACTCATGCGCGATATGGCTCGCCATCATGCCGAGTGACTGAACACGCTGATAATGTCGAATCTCATCATTCTGCCGCGCCACCGTCTCCATGCCATGGTTAATTTCCTTCAGGTATGCAATTTCCTTCTGCTGTGCTTCTGCCTGAAAACGGGTTCTCAGAACAAAAACCATGATCAGAATGAGAAGAAGGATATAGAGTACAATGATACACATCAGCGTGCGCATCATGCTGTCGAGCGGCAGCGAAAGCTCCTCGACGGGAAGCGTGGAATTCACAATCCATCGTTCGCCCTGCAGGTAAAAAACCTGAAAGGCCACGAGACGACGGACCGGTGGATGCGCAGGATCGGACCAGTCATAGGTATCCACCAGCGCCGCACCGCGATCCTCCTCTCCCTGCTTTTTCAGCCATGCATCCATGCTACTGTAGTCCAGCGTCGGATAGAGTCTGGTTCGGTCAGTCCGTGCCTCCAGTCCGATCTGATCCTTTGCATTATGCATGATAATATAAAAATTCTGATCCTTCACGCTGGAATAGCCATGCTGACCGATTTTCACGGGTGCTACGATTTTCTGATACAGGGTTTCCAGATTCATCGCGAGCTTTAAGCGGTAGATTCCATCCTTTCCACGTATATCCTTTTGAATATACAGCTCATACCAACCGGTCTCCGATGAAATGGCCTTGCCTGTGATTTGGGCCTGCTGTGCTGTCTTCTGAGAGAAAGAGGATTCTTTTTCTTCGGTCGCTGGCATCTTTCCAGGTGCATAGCGCCGGACACGGCCATCGGGTGCCGTCAGACTGATCCAGTTGTAAAGATTTTCATTCTGCTCCAGAAAGAACGGAATGGAATCCTCCAGGACTTCTGCAAAGTTCGTCGACTCAGCAGATCTCTCGGACGCATCATAATAGAGATTGATTTCATGCAGCTGCTGATTCAGATAGGTGTCGAGGTTGTTTCCGATGATCTCCGCCATGGTCTGCAGCTGGCTCTCTTCTGTCGTGATGAGCTGCTGCCAGTAATGCTGGTAGAATCGAAAGCCCACAAAAATCATGGCACATGACAGGAGGATGGAGAGGCAAAGCGCGAATACTTCCGTTTTTCCTTTCTTCATGATCCTTCGAATTCGATTCATTCCGCTACTCCTCTACGCTCAGCACATAGCCGATGCCTCGCACCGTTTTCAGATATTTCGGTGCCTTCGGATCCTCTTCGATTTTATTACGTATACGCTTTACATAGACCGTAATGGTATTATCGTCCACTACGGCCTCATTCCATACCTGTGTATAGAGCTGCTCCTTTGTAAACACCTGGCCCGGATGCTCCATCAGGAAACGAAAAAGTGCCTGCTCACGTGCCGTAAAATTCAACGGTTTTCCATCCTTCAGACACTCCAGCTTAAATAGATCGAACATAAACGGACCCCGTCGCAGGTTCGCGTCGTTTGATTCCTGACTGTAGACCTGACTTCGCCGAAGAAGCGCCTTCGCCGTCTGAATCAGCACCGCCGTATGAAAGGGCTTCGTCAGGTAGCTGTCGGCACCGAAGCCGAGCCCCAGCACCTGATCCATCTCATCGGATTTTCCGGAAAGCATCATGACCGGAGTATGATCGCCGTTTGCCCGCATGGTCTGAAGGACCTCATATCCACCCACATGCTCCATCATCACATCGAGAATCACGAGCTGAAACTTTTCTCTTCGCAAGAGCTCCAGCGCCTCCGCTCCGTCCGCAGCCTCCGTCACCTCCATGCCTTCCCGCCGAAGTGCCATCCGTACCGCGAGTCGGATCGCCTGCTCATCATCCACCATCAGTACCTTATTCATACCCTCATCTCCTGTCATGCTGACCTGCCTTTCCTTATCTTAACACGAAAGAGGCGGAATCAACACCTGCGTGTTCATTTCGCCCCTTTCGTGGTCTTATTTTATCTGGGAGATTTCTGTTTTTTATACAACAATGATGCCGAGAAGAACACCAAACACCAGCATAACCAGACTGATGAGATAATATGGTGCAATGCTGAACTTCAGGTGATCCTTGAGCTCGGTGCCGGTGAGTCCGATGGCCAGGTAGGTTGCCGGTACGAGCGGGCTGACCATGAGCGCGAGGTTCTTTCCGATCAGCATCGTCAGCGCGGTGTTCAGTGAGGCTACGCCATAGGTCTCACCAACCTTCATGACGAGTGGCATAATACCATAGAAGTAGGCGTCGGTTCCGACACACATGCCAAGCGGAAGTGCGAGCACACCGAAGATCAGGTGAATATACTTTCCGAGCGCGGCCGGAATAATCGCCATGATGGCATTGGCCATGGCTTCCAGCATGCCGGTACCATCAAACACACCGACCATCGCGCCAGCTGCAAAGAGGGTTGCTGAAATGATGAGGGCGGCTGGTGCATGCTTCTTAATGAGCTTATCCTGCGTCTTCTGATCCGGATAGTTGACAGCCAGCAGGATGCAAAGACCCAGCATGAAGACGACGTAGGACTTTCCGATTCCCATGGAAAGAAGAGCAATGACGGCAACCGTCAGAATAAAGTCAAAAATCAGATATGGTGTGGATTTACGAAGGGCATCGGCTTCCTTCTGTGCCTTCTCATCCTCTTCCACTGCAACGCCCTTGCCTGCACCTGCACCATGCTTTTTCGCATAGAGGCCGAGCAGCACGGCGAGCGTAATGTTCATAATGAAACCAACCACCTGAAGCGGTATCAGCATATGCCAGAGAGCAGTAGCGTCCATCTCCAGGACCGTGGCAGCTCGTGCGGTCGGACCGCCCCAAGGGAGCAGGTTCATGACGCCCATGCAGGCACCGGTCAGGCAGAGAAGGATGCGCGGGTCAATGTTCATCTTCTTATAGACTGGATACATCGCCGGGATGGTGATGAGAACCGTTACGGCCGTCGTTCCATCGAGGTGCGCAATCGTCGCGATGAGCGCAGTGACGACGGTCACGGCGATGACATTGTTCCCGGCCTTCTTTACAAGCCAGCCGACGATGACGTCGAAGAGACCGGCATCGGCCAGTACGCCGAAGAAAATAACCGAGAAAATAAACAGAATACCATTACTCGTGGTGGTCTTGATACCGTCCGCAATGTAGCCCATGATATCCACCGGGGAGTACCCGAGAATGAGAGCTGCAATCGCTGGAACCACGCCCAGCACCACGATCGGTGACATCTTACCCTTTAAAAGCAGGGCGACGATCACCACAATCATCAGAAAACCTACAATCGCTTCCATCATGTTCCTCCTTCGAACAAATCCTTGATGAGATGATTGTAGGAAATGGAGCTTAAATGACTGTGACAAAAAAATGACAAATCTGTCATTTTTGAGTTTCCGTGCCCTGATCGAGAAGCGTCCAGGTTGCACCCTGATCGGCAGAGGCGAAGGCAATACCGGCCTTTTCATCAGATCCTGTTGTAACAGTAATCTGAAGTGTCGATCCATCATAAACCGGCATCGTCAGATACTGATAATCATCCAGTGTCATTCCATAGCTTTTTCCAGGTTCTGGAACCTCTGTGATCTGATTCATTGGAAGCTTGATTTCAGAGAAGTTCTGCCCACCATCTTCTGTGATGAGAATCCTCGAATGACTACCGGAAGCACCCTGAAGCCCGATGAAGCCAAGGCTTTCATTAAAGAATTCGATACCTTCTGCAACACCAAGATCGCCATCAAATGGGTCTTCATTGATGCTGCTCCACTGCTTCCCAGCATCCGTGGACTTCTCAAGACTGTAGAAGCGTGACCCTGCAGCTGCATCGGTCACAACCAGACGGTATCCGACATTGGCATCCGACTGTGCAAAGGTATAGACAGAACCATCTTCCTGATCCACGGTCCAGCCGGTCGCGTTCTGCGCCGACGCAATCATCTCGTCCTCGTGCTGTGCATCAAGCATACTCTGCGGAATGTACTCTGGCTCCATAATATACCGCAACGGTGTAATTTCTGAGTCGTTCGGCATATAAAGTGAAACCTCATAGCCACTCACCTCACCACCAGCCTGTACTTTATAAATCGCATCAGCCGTACCTGAAATGCCGTCACCATCCGCATCACCCTCAATGAAACGGAGGCCCTCGTCTGTCTGAAAGCTGCGCTTTCCGTAATAGAGAATTTCATACAGGGCATCCTCATGATCCACCGACCAGCTTTGTACACTTGCCTCGATATCTGCTTTTGAAAGAATATCTGGAAGTGGTGACCACAGGAGCGCGGAATCGCAGCTCGCATTCGCCTCTCCGCCCGTCCATACATCGAGCTTCGTGCCCTGCTTCGCGTTGTAGGAAAGCAGATACGTTTGGATCTCCCCCTTTTCGTTTTCTCCATAAAGCATGGTGTCTACACTCATAATGGTCCCATCTGCAGTAAAATCTGCAGAGAAACGATTCAAAATATAGAGTTTCGCTGGCAATGCAAGCTTTTCTTCTATATCCGTCAGCATGCCCTCCACACCGTCCATATAGAGATTTGTGTGTGTATATTCTATTTTTTTATGATGAAGCAGGTCGTCGATTTTCCATGACAGCTGCCCATTATATGGCATGGCCGTATATACGATCAGACCTCCGAAGAGGACACTTATACCTGCAAACGTGAGCGCACGAGCACGAAAATATGTCGATCGGAAGCCCTTATAACGAAGCAGGCACTTTAGGAAGGTCAGGAGCAAAAGGAGAGCCAGAAGTGGTAACAGTCTCTTCAAATGCGAACGTATACCACCCCACCGGCAGAGCTGCCAGAGGGTATACAGGCAGGCTGTGTACAGTAAAAGCAGAAGATCATCAAGCAAATTTGTCATAGCGTTTCCTCAAATTAATAAATTAGCACCGTATATGTAAGAAGTCATTTTCAAAAGTTGAAATTTTTCATCTTCTATATCTCCTTCATTTCCTTTCGTCATATGAGGCATTTTCAGCCAATGCTCATAGTCATGTGCTTTCATTTCAGCAAATCTGCCAGATAGAGTTCATCCTTCTGATGTTTTCCTTTTAGCTGCTTATAGCGCTTGATCGTACTCACCAGTAAATCAATGCGTTCACCATAATAGTCACGATAAAAAGCTGTGCTGTTATCATATCGTTTTTTATTGTAGACAACATTTTCCTTACTAAATGATTTTGGGCTTTTCCTAGATTTTTCCTTTTCAAAATCAGCCTGCAGCCCCTCCGAGATAATCAGTAACATTTCTAATTCTGGTTTAGTGCAGTACTTTTTGATGTCTTTTATTTTTCCTTTATACTCTTTGGGAATCTTCAACTCTTCATTTAGCTTGTCGCCGATTCTCATAACATAAACATTCCCATAATACAGATTCAGTGCTGCCTTTACTGTAGGGTTACTTGCAATCTGCCTTGCATGATAAGGTACCAGGTTCAGCAAGTCATCCTCTGTGAAAATCAGCCGATCATGCTCCAGCAGCATTCTGATAATCTCAAGTTCATTCGGTCCTTCACACATAATCAGATACTTCATCTCATCAGCTCCTTTTTAAGTTCCATGAGATCGTCATAGTTTACAGAAGTATCGAAGGCGTTATTATAAAACTGACGGCTCTTCAAAAGCTCTGGTCTGATATTATACGTTTCATACATATTATTCAGCCGGATCTTACTGTCTGATTTTGCAACCCAGATATTATCCTGACGATTAAACAGGTCCAGAACTTCACAATAGTGGGTCGTAAATATGAGCGTCGCAGATTTTTTATTCACTGTCTTATCCTTGAATAAGCTGATCATATTTTCAACCAAGGTTTTATGGAAGTGATTTTCCACTTCATCAATCATCAAATCAAATCCATTTGCCAGTGCCGCTACAACAAAAATATAAAGTAGCGCACCTTTTGTCGTACCACTAGAAAGCATATACAGAAGTTCGGAATCCGAAAGCTCCTTGAGTTGATTCTGGTAAATGAGTCTGTAATGCTTGTCATCCATCATCTCCAGGCTCTGAATCTTATCGTCAAAAATCTTGATAACCTTTGTCAGAATCTCTCTGGATATTTTGTATGTTTTCATCGCCCTGAACATCAGCCGATACGTGTCTACACCTTCCCCATCACAGTTAAAGTAAATAGCACGAGTAGCCTTCTTTTTCAGAATGAAAAATACGATCGCTGTATCTTCTGGAAGTTCGCCAAGATTCCTGATTTCTTCAAAACCATCCTCCGAGTAAATATCTTTCACCTTGGATTTATAATATTTTTTTCGGTAGATATGTTGCTCTGTAAAATTGGCTATGCTGCCAAGATTCAAGTCTTCTTTCAAAACGGTATTGTACTTGTAGATCGAATCCTCATGGAAAAAAATAATTTCTAATTTCACATTATCATAATTATAGTGTTTGTCTTCCAAACGAAATTCGCTGAGAATTGAATAAGCGCACTCCATCAATTCAATCGCCGATGTTTTACCAGATGCATTCTTCCCTACAAATGCCACAGTGTTAAATACATATAACTCCTCTGCAATTTTTTGTAGCTCATATTCTTTATCTTCACTCGTTTTTTTAGATTTTGCCACTAGATCAATCGTAAAATCATCCGCACAGTTTTTATAATTTGATGCACGTACTCTTAACAGTTTCATAAAGAATCCCTTCCTTTATCATTGATTACTTATAGTATAGCTCAAAAATTCGATTAGAACATTATTTTTGTTCTAATTTATATGTCATCTGATTTTTGTGTGTATTGTAGCAGAATCAATACATTAATCCATTCATACACTAACGATGGGCTGCTCACGCAAAAGAGCCGCCACACGTTTTCGTGCGCCAGCCCCTTTACCTTCCTGTATGCAAGTAAATACAGATTTCTTTTATATTTTCCTTCCTCAGCTTACAATCAGCTGGTTCGTCTTTCGGATAAACTTCGCCGGGATTTCGTCCGCGAGCTTCCAGGTGATGCTCATCGGATTTGAGCCGGTATGCTGTACATAGTCGACGAAGCCGAGAACACTGTAGGAAGCGGTGTTGCCCCAGGTATCCTTTTTTTGCCTCGCGTACGCAGAGAAGAATCCGCTTCTCCAGCATATCCATCGCACTGAAATCAAGCTGGTCCAGCATCGGCAGGGCGCACATCAGGAATGCCAGCAGGCGCCGTGAATCGATCGCTGCGAGGCGTGCCAGTGCCTTCTTCATCTCTTCATTCATGATCTGCTCATATAAACCTGGTTTCATGCGAATCTACCTCTGGATATCCTGCTTCTGATAATGTCTATACCCCTATGCCTGTGCGCACAGCTTCCTGCCTCGCTGCTTTACGA
>DJEQ01000049.1:13782-14166 GCA_002431355.1 Oribacterium sp. UBA5894 | reverse complement strand
TGCTGCCGCAGTAGGCGCAGTACAGAATCTTCGGTGTACCGTTGATCTTATAGGTTTTGACGCCTTCCTCCTGCGACTTCTGATACTGCTTTCGCGCGGAGAGAATGATCGTGACGCCACCTCCGCCGAAGAGCAGTCCCCAGATGCACATAAACACAGCTGGAAGCAGCCGGTCTACGTCTACACCGAAGCCCTTCGCCTCGTAATACGCGAGATAGTCATCGAATACACGGGACATGGCGGAACCGACCTCCGTTCCATTCGCGCGGGCGAGCTCCTTCTGAAGAAGATTCCGCAGCTTTTCCTCATCCTTTTCACCTGCCGTTTTCCCGAGATCATCGCCCCACATGGTTTCATAATGAAATTCCTGGAAGCCGGTTCCTG
>DJEQ01000049.1:0-13689 GCA_002431355.1 Oribacterium sp. UBA5894 | reverse complement strand
CAGATGTATTCATTGTACGCAAAGGACTCCATATCGGTATAATCCTGCTGCCAGCTTGCATCCTCCGTAAATTCGATGGCTGGAATGATCCCGGTATGGTCTCGAAAATCCGTCAGACTCTGCTCCAGCGTTGCAGTTTCAGACACTGAGAGATGCTGCGCCTCATCCAGAATGGTGATGCTCTGATCCACTGAGCCTGGTAACGTCGTTTTGTGATATCCGAAGGAAAAGGATGAAATCAGCATGCCAAGGCCCGCCAGAATCGCGATGGCACCCGGTACCAGAAAGCAGGCACCGAAAATCAGGGACATGATATACATTCCCTTCGTCATCTCCTCATGATAGTTCGGCTGATCCGTATACACGACTCGCGACTGTCCCATTCGATTATAAATGACATACGCGCGGCTTCCGGAAAACGGCCTGCTCGAATGCCGATAGGACCGACCTCCGCCGCCGGATCCGCTGCTATGCGAGCCGCCACCGCTCGAATGACTGCCTCCTGAATGACTTCCTCCACCTCCTGAATGTGGCATACGATACCTCCTTCTCTTATCTATACGTTTGTTTTATATCCTGCCTGAATATTCTTTCCATGTAGGGTCCGTGCCTCAGGACGCTGTACCGCTCTCCTCCTTCACGGTGTCCACAAAGGCCTGTACCTGCGGAAGCTGAAAATAATCCGGCCGATACAGCAGATGCGTACGTCGCGTAAACGCCTCTCCTGAACGAAAGCTGAGTGGCTTCTGCACGCCCTGAAAATGATGAAGACAGATTTCCGGCAGCACCGTCCAGCCAATGCCCCGCTCGATCAGCTGCATGATGGTATCGACATCATTGATCTGCAGGCCCGTCTTCCGGTGGATTTTATGCTCATTCATCCATCGGCTGAGTCCCGCATCATAACTGATATCCGAGGTCCGGTCAATGAACGGAAGCGCATTCAGCTCGGCCTCCTCCATCGGGCGCTTCGTCACGAGGCAGACCGGCTCCTCACTCAACACGATATCGCCCTCTGCCCAGGGAAATTCGCCTCGGATGATGGCGAGATTGATATCTCCCGACAGCAGCTCCTGGTAAAGATCCGGACTTCGCTTCGCACTGAGCTCAATGTCTACCTTCGGATAGCGGGCAATGAAGGCTTCCAGCACACCCGGAAGCTGGTAACGTGCAAAATTCGCGGCCACGCCCACCTTGACCGTTCCGGCGAGCTCCCCCTCTGGATTCGAGGCAAGCTCGCGTATCTCCATCAGCTCCCGCTGAATCGCACATACATGGGGAAGAATGGCTTCGAAAATCGGCGTCAGAAGCACGCCCTTTTTTGAACGTATGAACAGTGAACAGCCGAGCTCCTGCTCGATGGCCTGAATCCTCTTCGTGAGCGCGGACTGCGTTGTAAACAGGCGCTGCGCGGTCTTTGTGATGTTGTGGGTTTCTGAAAGATCCTTCAGAATTTCAATGTCTTTGTCGGTCATGCTTCTATTCCTCGACGACAGCCTGTAGAGGCAAGGTGCATCCCTTTATACTGTCACTTCTGTAAGAGTCCTGTGTTCATTATACATGCCACATTGGAATGTTAAAAGCAGATAATACAGAATTTTACGAATGTATCACGACATGCTATTCTATGCACTGTAAAGAAGAGCTCGCGAAGAGATTCCGAAGCTCCTCCATAAACAAAAGCTTTCATAAAATAAAGGAGGATATCATGATGTCAGGAATTGTTTCATTTGTACTTATGGCAGCCGTTATTGAGATGTATGAGCATTCGAATTTACATAAAACGGGGGCCGTTCACCACAATGAGGTATGCGACCGTGACGTTCGCCTCACGGTTATGAAGCAGCCACGTTAAGATCTACGATTACAAGATCCCCCTCTCGCAATCGTTGATACAGGAAATGGGGACAACGCATCAGAAGATGCAAGTGCCCATTCTTTTCTAAAATAAAAAGCGAAGCTCTGTGCGAGCTCCGCTTTTTATTTTGCTTTTATTCCTATGGTCAAGGCACGTGGCCTTCCTGATCCAGAACAACCGCTCGTGAGCATCACGCATTTCATGCGTTTTACTCAACAACGCCGCCTTCAACTACCATCGAATCCGGGTTCGTATCCTCACCGAATACGGCCTTCAGGGTCTCATCATAATCCTTATGGAAGAAATTCTCCTTGCCAAGCGTCTCGATTTCGTCATTCAGGAAATCAAGCAGCGTGCTGTTTCCCTTTGCAACGGCAGCTGCAATGGTGTCATAGTCGCCAAGCGTCTCAATGCCAACGGTAAAGCCAGGATTTGCCTTCGCCCATGCGATGACCTCTGTATTATCCGTTGAGAACGCATCGCCTCTGCCATCGAGCAGTGCATTGTACGCATCGGCATAGGCATCATACTTCTGAAGCTTGATCTCCGGATAATTCTTCTCGAAGTAGGTCTCTGCGGTCGTGCCCTTCGCTACGATGAGGGTCTTATCCTTCAGCTCATCCACCGAGCTGATCACCGCGCTGTCCGGCGATACGACACCGAGCGCCACCTTCATGTATGGAAGTGCGAAGTCAACCTGCTCGGCTCTTTCTGGTGTCACCGTAAAGTTTGCAAGGACAATGTCGACCTTACCGGTGGCTACATACTCTACGCGAGACGCAGGGTCAAGGGAGGTGAACTCCACATTTACGCCGAGATCATCGGCGATTCTGTGTGCATAGTACACATCATAGCCCTGATACTCTCCCTTATCATCCACGTAACCAAATGGTGCCTTATCTGAGAAAACACCGATCTTTACGGTGCCAGACTGCTTGATGTCATCGAGCGTACGGAAGTTGCCAGATGCGGCTGCACTTGTGTCACTCGTGGCTTCCGTCGCCGCTGCCGTGGTCGTTTCGCCTGCTGCTTCCGCTGCTGCCGTCGTTGCTGCTGGACTTGCGGCCGCTGTTGTTGTGTCCGGTGTGGAGGAAGCGCCGCAGGCAGCCAGACTCGCTGCTGCTACAAGGGCGGTAAATGCTGCAAATACTGACTTTTTCATAATCTTTTCTCCTTTTTCTTCTGCTTCGCACAGCCTTCTGCATCTTCTGATGCAGCATACGCTTCAAGCTGTACTTTTTCATCTTTGGATTATATGTGTTGATCTGCATCCACTTTCCGGACAGCTTCTGCAGGGTCCACTGTAGTGACGCCTTTCGGTTCGCCCTCAAGGCAGGCCGGGCACGTTGATGATTTCTTCAACGCGAGCCCTCGTTACTCCCTGTCGTTCTTTCGCTTCTTCGCGACGAACTCAAAGTTCTCAAGGAATTCCTTCGCTCGTTCGCTCTTCGGATGCGTGAAAAACTCCTCTGGTGCAGCTTCCTCGACGATATGTCCACCATCGAGAAAGAGAATGCGGTCGGCAATGGCTCTGGCAAAGGCCATCTCATGGGTGACAATCAGCATCGTGAGTCCCTGCTCTGCGAGTTCGAGCATGACATCCAGGACCTCTCGTACCATTTCGGGATCGAGTGCTGCCGTGACTTCATCAAACAGCATGATCTCCGGATGCATCTCCAGCGCACGTACAATGGCGACACGCTGCTTCTGCCCACCCGACAGCATCCGCGGATAGGCCTTTTCCTTATCGGCGAGCCCTACCCGCTTCAGGAGGACTCTCGCCTCCTGCTCTGCATCCGCCTTAGATCGCTTCTGCACCTTTTGTGGTGCCATCGTAATATTGTCAAGGATGGTTTTATGTGGAAAAAGATCATAGCTCTGGAATACCATGCCGATTCTCTGCCGATATTTCGACATCTCCGCATTGCTTTTTCCGGAGATCACCTCTCCGTCGAGGGCAATGCTTCCACCATTGATCTTTTCGAGCCCATTAATACATCGGAGCAGAGTGGACTTTCCACAGCCCGATGGGCCAAGCAGAACGACGACTTCACCCTTCTTTACATCGAGATTGATTCCCTTCAGAATCTCGAGCTCTCCATACGATTTATGCAGATCTTTTATTGAAAGCTGTACTTCAGCCATACCACACATTTCCTTTCCACTTTATAGCCATATCGATTTTACGCGGCTGTTTTCTGTTCATGCCGATGCGTTCTCATGCATTGCTGCAGGGGAATGTCCCTGCGGATGGGATTCTTTCAGTTCTTCCACCTTTTCTCCAGGTACTTCGCCAGCATGGAAATCGGCCAGCAGGTAAAGAAATAAAGGAAGAAGACCACTCCGTAAATCGGGAGCGCTGCCGTCGGATAGGCGAAGCGGTTCGCGTCGATGATCTGCTGCCCCGTCTTCAGAACCTCGACCACACCGATCAGCACAATCAGCGAGGTGGTCTTAATCATACGGGTGATCAGGTTGATCGCCAGTGGAATCAGTCGACGCAGGGTCTGCGGAATGATGACGTAAAGGCTCGTCTGTATGGGCGTCATCCCGAGTGCCGCAGCACTCTCATACTGGTGCTTCGGAATACTGATAAGGGCTCCTCGTACGAGATCGCCCATCTCGGCTGTCCCCCAGAGAACGAAAACAATCACGGCGCTCAGCTCACCGGAAAGATTGATGCCGAAGGCACGGGTCGTTCCGAAATACACAATGAACAGAAGCACGAGCTGTGGCATGATACGAATAAAATCAAGGTATACACGGCTGATGGCTTTGGTCACGGGATTTTTCCGTGTCATCAGCATACCAAACAGGATGCCGAGCGGAATGGAAATCACGACCGCGATGAGGGAGATGCGAATCGTGACCCACAGGCCTCCCAACAGTCGAATAAAATTGTTGCCTTTAAACAGGATCGAGATGGCGGGTGCCTTCTTCTGATCTGCCGCCGCCTGTGCGGCTGCAATGGCTTCCGGGGTTGCTGCCGCCAGAAGCTTCATTCCGAGGCCGCGGAAGCTTGCGGCAAACTGCAGAAGCTCCTGGCCGAAGGCCGTCGCGAAATTATGAATGACCAAATCCAGCATAGCGCAGCCTCCTTTCAAGAATCGTTCCGAGAATGGAAATCGGAAGCAGGATGATGAGGTAGGCAATCACCAGCATGCTGAGCGCTTCCGGCGTTTTATAGTAGAGACCGATGAGGTCCTTGGCAACATACATGAGATCCGCGAGGGCAATGCCGCTGAATACGGAGGTCTCCTTTAAAAGGAAAATGACATTGGCCACAAGGGATGGAACGGAAACCGCCATTGCCTGCGGGAGAATGACATTCCACATCGTCTGGAGTGGCGACATGCCGAGGCTCAATGCGGATTCCTTCTGAATCGGCTCCACCGTTTCAAGGCCAGAGCGGAAGGCCTCCGTCATGTAGGAGCCACCCAGGAAGGCAAGTCCGACGATGCCACAGAGCTCCGAGGACCAGCGAATCCCGATTTTCGGAAGTCCGAAATAAAGGAAAAACAGCTGAACGAGCAGTGGCGTATTTCGACTGAGCTCGACGTAAACGGAAACGATGCGGCGCAGCACCGGGATCCGATAATACTCGATGGCGCTGCACACGATACCGACGAAAATCGAAAGCACGATTCCCAGTGCACCGATCGTAAGCGTCAGCTGTGCAGCCTCAACATACATCGGAATGTACTGCTGAATAAACGTAAAATCCAAAATCTATAGCTCCTCTCATGAACAAAAAAGAGGGCCCGCTTCTGTGCGAGTCCTCTTCGTTCTATCTGAAACAGTTCTTATTTTATTCTAGTAAGACCTGTTTTTCGAATCGATTTCTTCGCACATCAAAGACGCTCTATGGCAGCCCATACAGCAACAGCAACAACAGATATTCATATTCTGATGCTTGCTGAATGTCATGTGCGTATCCTCCGATTTCTTTCCTGCTTTAATTCCTACTTGTTCACTGGAATTTGCTTTAATTTATCACTCGGAGCCTGGCCCGTCAATATTTTTTTGCAAATTCCATTATCACCATTCGGAATGGGAGAAAAAACAGAGTATCGATTCTTTCCGTTTACAGGATGTCAATGTGCTCTCCGGCCAGGGCCTTGTTCATGCTGCGTACTGCGCAGAACTTTCCACACATACTGCAGGTGTCGCTGTGATCATCCTCCGGGAGACGATCATCCCGGATGGCCTTCGCAGTCTCTGGATCCATCGCACAGGCAAACTGGGCATCCCAGTCAAGCTTCCGGCGTGCATCCGCCATCTGATCATCGATATCCCGTGCATGCGGGATGCCCTTTGCGATATCCGCAGCATGCGCCGCAATCTTCGAGGCCATAATGCCCTGCTTGACATCGTCGAGGTTTGGAAGTGCGAGGTGCTCGGCCGGTGTGACATAGCAGAGGAAGGCGGCTCCATTCATGGCCGCTACGGCACCACCAATCGCTGCGGTAATGTGGTCATAGCCCGGTGCCACATCGGTCACAAGCGGTCCCAGCGTATAGAATGGTGCACCCATGCAGATGCTCTTCTGGACTTCCATATTGGCTGCGACCTGATTCAGTGGCACATGGCCTGGACCCTCGACCATTACCTGAACATTGTGGGCCCATGCGCGCTTCGTGAGCTCTCCAAGGCGTACGAGCTCCTCGATCTGACAGACATCCGTCGCATCGGCGAGGCAGCCTGGGCGGCAGGCATCTCCGAGAGAAATGGTCACATCATACTCCTCGCAGATGTCAAGAATCTCATCGAAGTGCTCGTAGAACGGATTCTCCTCGCCGGTCATGCTCATCCATGCAAACACAAGGCTGCCGCCACGGCTTACGATGTTCATCTTTCTCTTATGCTTCCGAATCTGGTCAATCGTCTTCCGCGTAATGCCGCAATGAAGCGTCACGAAGTCTACCCCATCCTGCGCATGCAGACGAACGACATCTACGAAATCCTGTGCAGTCAGTGTATCCAGGTCTCTCTGATAGTGAATGACACTGTCATACACCGGTACGGTCCCGATCATGACCGGGCACTCGTGCGTCAGCTTCTGACGGAACGGCTGCGTATTGCCATGGCTGGAAAGATCCATGATGGCATCGGCGCCCATATGAACCGCGCTCATGACCTTCTGCATCTCCACGTCATAATCCTTCATATCGCGGGATACACCGAGGTTCACATTGATCTTCGTCCGCAGCATGCTGCCGACACCCACCGGATCCAGACAGGTATGGTTCTTATTGGCGCAGATCGCGACCTTGCCCTCGGCGACGAGCTGCCGAAGCTTCTCTTCCTCCATATATTCCTTCGCGGCCACCTTCTTCATCTCCGGGGTAATGATCCCCTTCCGTGCAGCATCCATCTGTGTTGTATAGTTTCGCATAATGTCTCCTTTTCCGATCTGGAAAATATACCTCTTGGCTATCAAGAAGAACGGAAATACCACTCTTCTTTTCTTTCAGGCATCCACGTATTCCCTTTCTGCATCCAACAAAAAAGAGAACACCCGCAGGTGTTCTCTTAAATTCACAGCGTCTTGATGTCAAGCACGTTCTGCATTTCAGGTATTTACCTACGTTGGCATTATCCAAATCAGGTTTCGGGTCGGGATTTCTGAGTCCCCTCTCAGCCGACAGCAGTCAGCTCCCCTATGTCATGGTTTTCAGTTTTCTAGATTATAGAGCGATGAAGCTTCCTTTGCAAGGTCGATTTTTAATACATCCATCATGCAAACACACGGAAGCCCCTCCTCTCCTTATTCCTCGTCTGGATTTCCGAGATACTCATCCGCGCCGAAGCCGAGAATCAGAATGAAGATCGGCTGAAGGAAGGTTAATCCGAGTGCAAAGCCCGTACCATGTCCGAAGCTCCTCGCGAGCCGGACATTTCCCATGATGGAAATCACGATGCTCGCAATGCTGGCAACCAGGATGACAAGCGCCACCATACCCTCAGAATTGCTGCTGCCAAAAGCCGAAATCAGATTCAGCACAACGATCACGATGCCCATCGTCGGATTCCACACCTTACAGTACTGCACATAGGTGTTATAGAACGGAATGAAGGCCTTCCAGCCCGGTTCTCCGAACTTCTGGAACATGCGATAGCCACCGATCGCATAAAAAATGTAAAAAACCACATACGCAACGCCCATCGCCATAGCCATTCCCATCATACTTTCTGTCCTCCTTCATTTTTCTGATGTTCTGCATCAGAAACCTGCTTAAAGATTTGGAAATATTATATCGTACTCTGATAAATGCCGCAACTGCGCTTTCACTCT
Source organism: Oribacterium sp. UBA5894 (assembly GCA_002431355.1). Taxonomy (GTDB): domain Bacteria; phylum Bacillota; class Clostridia; order Lachnospirales; family Lachnospiraceae; genus Oribacterium. The sequence goes on along the minus strand of DJEQ01000049.1, from coordinate 5,536 downwards.
CGAAGGCCTCTCGTACTTTCAAAAAGCAGAGCTCCAGAAATAAAAAAAGAGCTGCCGCACCATTTCGTGCGACAGCTCTTTTCTCGCCTTATTTAGAAATGACAGGCAATGCTTCGGTGTGGTTTTCCACATAGAACGGTGCCTTCTTCACGGTAATGTGGATACGAAATCCATTGATTTCCTCCTGCAGGAAGATGAGCTTAATGGTCTTCCCATCCTCGTCATAGCGTGCATGCTCATAATCCATGGCATAGCCCAGTCCTTCGAGGTACTGGATTGCTTCCGGCATATCATCGACGAAGAAGCCGAGGTGTCCCATGGTGCCCTTCCCCATCTTTTTCATGAGCTCCATCTTGTTATCTTCCGTAAAGTAGGACGCTGGAATCTCGCGATAGTTCTGGTAGCCCATCACCTCCGTGAAAAAGTTCTTCATCTTCTCGCCCTCTTCCGGGCTCTGTGCATTGATGCCGACATGTGCAAATTCAAATTTCACTGCCATATGCTCTCCTCCTTTTATAAATGCTTATTTTTCGAGGTCCTCCCGGTACGAATTGATCATCGACCCGGCGAGAAGAATCTTCTTCTCCGATTCCGTGATATCCTTGAGCTCCAGCTTCAGCTCACGGGCCGTCGTTCCATCGGCACGGATCACTGTAGCTGAAATCGCCGTAGCGCCGTTCGCGACCGCCTGACGAATACCCGGAAGCCATACATACTCCCCGACGGAAAGGTCAATGTTTTCATCCGGACAGGTAAATGGCAGCATGCCCCAGTTTACACAATTGCTGCGGTAGCGCTTCGTCGCGTAATCGATGCAGATATTGGCGAGTCCGCCGAGAACCTTCTGACAGGAGGCTGCATACTCTCGTGCAGAGCCATCACCTGGGCGCTTTGCATACAGGACGGATCCGATGCCCGTGGACTTCATGAGCTGCGCCAGCACCTCTGGATCGTCAGCATTGACCCCGACCGCATGAAGAACGGAATAGAATTTCCGGGCAGTCTCCGCATTGCCTGCAAGTCTTGCCTTCTCGTAGGCCTGCGCTGCCTTCGCATTCGGGACATACTGTGGGTCCTTCCGCTGCAGCGTGAACTCGGAAATTTTGTACGGATTCGAGCGATAGGAGGCCGTCTCACCGGATGGAATCAGCTCATCGGTCGTCGTAACCTCATCCCGAATAACGGATGCAACCTGAAGAAGCAGATTTTCGGTCAATGCAGACATTTCCGGCCAGTCCTTGATCGCCGGACCATACTGAATCTCGGTCTCCGGCTCGGCCTTTCCGAAGCCATTATACACGATATTCTCATAGATGCACTCATCAAACTGATACTTCGGATACTGAATCTGCTCGAAGATGTCCTTCATTTCCTCAGCAGAGGTCAGAAGGCCACCGTTGAACGCCGTTGCGGCGATGGATCTTGAATCCATGAGTGCGGCACTCGCGATCTGTCCCTGCCCCGGCTTACTGCCCTCCCGGTTCGGGAAATTACGAGTGGAATGACGGATGGAAAAGGCATTGTTCTCCGGACAGTCGGATGCACCGAAGCACGGCCCACAGAATGCGGTCTTCACACGCACACCGTGAATCATGAGCTCATTCATGGCACCGATGCGGTTCAGCTCCACCATGATTGGCTGAGAAGCCGGGTAGACATTGAATGCAAACTGACCGAGCGCCTGTCTGCTCTTTTCGGCCACCTGCTCCACGGCATAGATATTTTCAAAGGAGCCTGCTGCACATCCGGCGATGGCTGCCTGATCCACTCGAATACGGCGATTGACCGAGAAGTCATGAGCGAGCGTATGCTCTGCACGGTCATACGGAACAATCTTTTCTTCCAGGTTCGGATGGATATCCGGGGTGTTCTCGAAAGTCTTCACGGCCTGCTCCTCCACCCACTTTGCATACTTCTCCGGCTCCGCGATGACCTCCCGAAGCGGAAAGGCGTTGCTCGGGTGATAAGGAAGGGCGATCATCGGCTCAACGGTATCGAGATCGATTTCCACCACGGCATCATAAAGGGCAGCATTGCCCGGCTGCATCTTCTTGTAGTCCTGCGGGCGCTTGTGAATCTCGAAGTACTCCTTTACGATGTCATCAGTCTCCCAGATTGAGGAGAGGCAGGCGGACTCGGTGGTCATGGTGTCAATGCCGTTACGGAAATCCATGGACATGGAGTGTACGCCAGGGCCAATGAACTCGAGCACCGCGTTCTTCACGAACTTGTTCTTGAAGGTGGCTCCGATCAGGGTAAGGGCCACGTCCATTGGACCGACCCATGGCTTCGGGCTGCCGTGCAGGAGTACGGCAATAACCTTCGGATATTGAATCTCATAAAGCTTGCCGATCATGGCCTTCGCGAGCTCTGGTCCACCCTCGCCGATGGAAACGGAGCCCTGTGTTCCGTAACGTGTGTGAGAATCGGACACAATGGCCATATCACCGGACTTGATCAGCATTTCACGCATATACTGGTGAATGACTGCCTCATGTGGCGGAACGAAGATACCACCGAACTTATGACAGGCCGTCTCTGCGTACTTATGCACATCGGTGTTGATGGTGCCGCCGACCGCTGCGAGGCAGTTGTGGCAGTTGGTGAAAACAGTTGGCATCGGAAACTTCTTCAGCCCCGATGCCACGGCTGTCTGCAGAATGCCAACATAGGTGTTGTCATAGACTCCCATTTCATCGAAGCGGATCTGGAGATTCTCCATATCTCCGCTCTGATTGTGTGCCTGCAGCACCTGATAGCTCAGCGTCTGCTGCTTTGCTGCTGCGAGGTTGATTTCCGGATGCTCTGAAATCGATGTAAGCACCTCATCATTTAAAACAAGCTGTGGTCCCTCATGTAATTTGATCATTTTTTCTCTCTTTCCGTAATTATCTTTTTCATGCAGCGCCTACCGGTCCTTCTGTTGCAGTCGGCTTTCCTGTATTCTGCAGTCTCCCCGTCGTTTTCTGCTCCAGGCGCTCAGCGAATGTATACATATCCGTCCATGATGCGGCGTGCCGTTCTCGTGACGCCGCCCTTCAGCACCTTTTCACCCTCCATCTTCATATCGACTTCGGTAACACCGGAGGAGTGGCCGAGGCGAATGATGTCACCCTCTACTGGACGCACAAGCTCCGACACAATGGTGCCCGGGATCTTTGCTGCTGCACCACTCGCAACGGCGACCGTCATCGGGTAGGCCTTATGCAGCATGCCGACAGAAATTGCACGTACACAGAGATCCATCGCATCCGCCAAAACGGTCTTGCCATCCATATTGACATAGTCCTGCGGTGCGCTCACGATCGATACCTTCGGCGCGGAGGTGGCCTTCGTACGAGCCTCCATATAATCCTCTACGAAGCCGATCTTCTGTGCGGCCATGCCACGGATACGCTCGATATGCTCCATGACCTCCTGATTATTATTGAGCTCGGTCAGCTCGGTACCCTGGATCCCAAGATCCGATGCCTTGATGAAGACAACCGGATTCGAACAGTCCATGACGGTGACGGTCGCAGGTCCATAGCCCGGAACATCGAAGACCTCCTGCTTCTTTCCAGTCGGGAAAAGCTTCCCGGTACGGGAACCCGATGGATCCTCGAAGTACATATCGATACGGGAACCGCTGCCCGGTACGCCCTGGATGACTTCATCGCCATACATACAGGCATGGCCATCCTTTACGCGCACATGCTCCTCGATGACCTTATCCGTGTTGGTGTTATACACACGAACCACGGTCATCGGCTCCACCGCTTCGACGAGTCCCTCATCGATGGCATAGGGCCCGACTGCCGAGGAAATGTTCCCACAGTTCGCGGATCCATCTACTCTCGGAATCTTGATATCCACCTGACGGAATGTATAGTCCACATCCACACCTGGCCGATCCGATTTTTTAATAATGGCAATTTTCGAAGTGGATGAGACGGTACCGCCCATCCCATCAATCTGCTTTACATCCGGTGTACCCATGACCTTCATGAAGATTTCCGGCCACTCGTTCTCATCCCTTGGGAGATCCTCCGCATGGAAAAAGACCGCCTTCGAGGTTCCACCCCTCATATACACACATGGAAACTTCCGCTGCTTCTGATCAAACTCTGACATTTCTGCCTCCTTCATTTTCACGATAACGATGGTCTATGTCTGCGGACCTCCGAGCTGTGTAACGCTCTCCACTCCGCTTTTCTAATGCTAGATTACTATTTGAATATCATTCTGTGAAATTGTATAATTTCATCAAAGTTGATTCGTTTTTGGAATGTCTGGAGGAAGAGGATGGACGAAAAAGATATCGAGACTTTTCAGTTTCTCATGAAAACGGGCAATGTAACCAGAGCTTCCGAAAAGCTCTATACCACACAGTCATCGGTCACGAAGCGCATCCAGAAAATGGAGGAGGAGCTCGGCTGCCCACTGTTTATCCGCACAAAAAAAGGCGTCCTCCCGACGCCTGCAGCAGAAAAAATTCTGCCGGATTTCAACCATATTCAGGAAACACTGGAACGTATTCGAAACTACACGCAATCGGCGGAAGGTACCATCGCCGGCTCCCTCCGCCTCGGTGTATCCGTCAACTATGCCCGCTACCGTCTTCCTGCGGTATTAAAATGTTATATGGAAAAATATCCGGCCGTAGATGTAGATGTCCGCACCGACCAGTCCACAAACCTCTACCGGAAATTATCGGATAATGAGCTGAACATCGCCATCGTCCGCGGTGAATTCAAATGGGATGAGGGTGCCTGTCTCCTCTCCGAAGAGCCCGTCTGTCTCGTCGTATCCCGTGAAAACGCGCATACGTCCCTCAGCGAGCTGCCAAGCATCCAGCGTCACTCCGATCCCGCCTTCGAGGAAAGTGTACGCATCTGGCGTGCAGAGCATCACATTGAAAAATCACACTCCAGCCTCCACATCAACGATATCTCCACCTGCCTCGCGATGGTAAAAAACGGTGTTGGCTGGGCCATCCTTCCAGAAATCTGTCTGGACGGCTTCGATGGTATCCGCACACCCCTTGTCCTTCAGGATGGCACCCACATTACACGGAAGACCTACGTTCTGTTTAAGCATGACTACTATACACTCCCACAGGTGCAGCTCTTTATCCATGAGCTGATGGCCTGACCGTTTTTCTTCCTTTATGCATTCCGTGAAGGCTCACAAAGCCCCTGGATACGGATTTCGAAGTGCATAAAATAAGAGGCTGAAACCACGAAATATCATGGTTTCAGCCTCCTTCAAAGGATGCGTACCTGCTCCTGTCCTGAGCAGGTATCTGAAAATCCTTTTTCTCTTAATACAGAATCTGCAGATCCGTGGCCGCTGGAACAGACAGGGCCTGCTGTCCCTTCAGGTAGCGTGTCAGAAGGTCCACAACATCGTCCGCGCCATGCTGCAGCACCGGGCAGTGATGCAGCATCGTATAGCCGCCGGTTCCTGTTGCACGATAATTCGTCACACAGAGGGTATAGCTTCGATCTTCGAGTGGCGTGCCATCGGCTTTTTCGAGGCGTACCACGCGCTCTCC
>DJEQ01000017.1:9574-9734 GCA_002431355.1 Oribacterium sp. UBA5894 | reverse complement strand
CAGGTCGCCGACATTCGCCGCTGTTTTCTTCGATGACGGTCCGCTCTATCACGGAATCCAGATGCTGTCGCTCATAAGTCCATCGGGGGTCGCAGGCGCTCCATCACCTTCGATCTCATAATCTTCAAGCATGCATCTGGCAAGGGATTCGCACAGCTCC
>DJEQ01000017.1:3221-9437 GCA_002431355.1 Oribacterium sp. UBA5894 | reverse complement strand
CCCGGGCATGCCTATGATTTTTCCGAGCGATCTTCGTTTTTACAGGCATGCTGCGTGTTTTTCGCGCCAAACGTGCCTATACTGTCTCGGTGGTGCTTCCGCTTTTACAGGCATACTACGCGTTTTTCAGCCTGGACGTGCCTATGATGATGTTGAGGCGGATGCATTGGCATAGGCACGGTTTATTTTAAAGCGCTGACCGTGCCTGATTTTCCTTGATGAGCTCCACGGTGTGCAGCCAGTTATGTCGCATGGCACTCTTCGCTGCAGGCAAGTCTTTCTGACGGAGTGCACGAAGAATATCCTGATGCGACTGAAAACTCAGCTCATCATTCTGAGAAAAGTACAGATTCTCCACCCGTTGGCTATGGCTCTCGAGGATGCGTGCAAACTCTCCGAGAAAATAATTGCCCGCGAGCTCGAAAATGCGATGATGGAACTGTGCATCCAGCGCCTCCGCCGCCTTCACGTTTCGGCTGCGACCGGCAATGCTGAAATCGTGGTCGATCTGCTGCAGCTCGTCCAGTACGGCGGCCGTCAGCTTCGGATAGGCCATCTCCAGGGCCATTGCACTCAGCTCGGCGGCTACGCGGTAATTGGACATGGCCTCCTCAAGGCTGATCTTCGTCACTCGCGTGGCCTTCCCAGGCTGAATTTCCACCAGCTTCTGATCCGCCAGCATCTGAATGGCCTCCCGTACCGGGGTACGGCTGACCGAAAAGTATTCTGCAATTTCCTGATCGAGGATCTGCTCCCCCGGCTGCAGGGTTCCGTCAATAATCCACTCCCGCACAGCGGCATAAACCCGCTCCTTCGCGGTCTGTGGCTTCTCTTCTTTCTTTTTCACAGGAATCGGCATATTCTGTCCCACCTTTCTATACGAAGCTTTTCAATTGCTTCTGCAGAGCTCTCCACCCTGTCCATACTCGTCTATATATAAAGGGCATACCGGCATCCTGCCGATCGCGATTTCCTCCGGCCCCGTACTCGTCTACGCATGGAGGTCATGCCGAAATAGCCTTATTTTCGAAGGCTGAAGGCATCGTACTCGTCTACACATGGAGGCCATGCTCTGTTCTTTCCTGGCATCTTCTGGCTACGTCTGAACCCGTTTCTGCCATATCCATTATACTAAGCCTGCATTATTTTGCAATATATTGCGTATTTCATATCCATATCACACAATTCGAGCGAAATATTTTTGTATATTACGCCAATTTTATCGTTATTTTCCTACGTTTTATTGACTTTTTGTGTAATCAAATTTACAATCGCCGCATCAGTCGACGTGCGATATATTGCACATATGCAGGCAAAATATATTTTTAAAAAGGAGTACAGAAGATGAAAACAAACATTACTTCCACAAACGCACCTGCGGCCATCGGTCCTTATTCTCAGGCCATCGAGCATGACGGCACGATTTACGTTTCCGGTCAGCTTCCAATCGATCCGATCACAGGTGCATTTCCAGATGACACCATCGAGGCGCAGACCCGTCAGTCACTGGAAAACATCAAAGCCATCCTTCATGAAGCAGGCCTTGAGATGGATGCGGTACTGAAAACCACCGTCCTGCTGAAAAACATTGCAGACTTCGGGAAAATGAACGAAGTATATGCAACCTACTTTGACGGCGTCTACCCTGCCCGCGCAGCATTTCAAGTCGGTGCACTTCCAAAGGACGCACTTGTGGAAATCGAAGTTGTCGCAGGCAGATAAGCAGAAAGGAGTCCCATTATGAAGGAAACATTTAAAAGCATTCACTATGAACGAAAAACCGGCGCAGGCCTCTATTCTGTGAAATCATTCGGCCTTGAAAATGCGAAAAAGGTACGTGCCTTCCACGCCAGCTTTCCTGAGTATGCACCAACCCCGCTTGCCAAGCTCAACCATCTTGCAGAGATGCTTGGTGTAAAAAGTCTGCATGTGAAGGACGAGAGCTACCGTTTCGGCTTGAATGCATTCAAAGTGCTGGGCGGCAGCTACTGCATCGGCAGCTACATTGCCCAGAAGCTCGGTATGGACATTGCCGATCTTCCTTACTCCGTCATGACGAGTGATGCCATCCGTGAAAAGCTTGGGGAGCTGACCTTCGTCACCGCCACCGATGGTAATCACGGCCGTGGCATTGCCTGGACGGCCAATCGCCTCGGGCAGAAGAGCGTCGTTTTCATGCCGAAGGGCAGCGCACTTGAACGCCTCCACAACATTCAGGCACTGGGGGCCGAGGCCTCCATCACCGACATGAACTACGATGATGCCGTTCGCCATGCCAATGCCTGTGCCGAAAAGTATGGATGGATCATGGTACAGGATACCGCCTGGGAAGGCTACGAAGACATTCCACGATGGATCATGCAGGGCTACACCACGATGGCACTGGAGGCCATCGAGCAGCTGAAGGGCGAAAAGCCGACGCATATCTTCCTGCAGGCGGGTGTCGGGGCCATGTCAGGTGGTCTGACCGGTTTCTTCTCCGATCTGTACGGCGATGAGGATCGTCCAATTATCACCATCGTCGAGCCAAACAAGGCCGACTGCATCTACCGCAGTGCCGAAGCAGGGGATGGAAAGCCTTGCTTCGTCCGTGGCGATATGAATACCATCATGGCAGGTCTTGCCTGTGGCGAGCCTTGCACCATCGGCTGGAGTGTCCTGTTTGACCACGCCGACAACTTCGTTTCCATGCCGGACTGCATCGCAGCCAAGGGCATGCGCGTACTGGGCAATCCACTGCCGGGTGACGATCGTGTCATCTCTGGTGAGAGTGGCGCTTCCACCACTGGCTTCGTCACGGAAGTACTGACGAACCCGGCGCTCTATGAAATGAAGGAGCAGTTGAAGCTGGATGAGAATTCCCGCATCCTCTGCTTTTCTACCGAGGGCGACACCGATCGCGAGAATTATCGCAACATTGTCTGGGACGGTCTGTTCCCTAGCTTTTAATCGAAGGAGGTGCATGGCATGTGGAGCCTGCTTGTTCAAGTTACGTCGTTTTTATGGGGCACTCCTCTCCTCGTCCTGATGATCGGTGTCGGACTGTATCTGACCATCCGTTCGGGATTCTTTCAGGTGTTGGGCATCCGCACCTGGTTCGCGCAGACCCTCGGTCAGGTCTTTCATCGAAAAAGTGATTCCGATGCAACAGACAGCAAGGATGGTCAGCTGAAGCCTTTTCAGGCGCTGAGCACGGTTCTTGCGGGTACCGTCGGCAGTGGAAACATTGCCGGCGTGGCCTCGGCCATCGCCATCGGCGGACCGGGCGCCGTATTCTGGATGTGGCTGATTTCCATCGTCGGCATGATGACGAAGATGGCGGAAGTCACACTGGCTGTCGCCTTTCGTAAAAAAAGCGACAGCGGTGAATACTACGGTGGACCGATGTACTATATGCGCGACGGCCTGGGAAAGGTCGGCGGTGTACTGGCTGGCATCTATGCAGTGGCCCTTTTCGTCGAAGTCATGGCGGACGCCTGCTTCGTACAGACCAATACTCTCGCGGTCTGTGTGAACGACGTTTTCAAGGTGCCACTTCTCATCACCGGTCTGGTCGTTGTGGGTGTATCCCTCGCGGTCATTCTCTCCGGTGGCGTTCAGAAGATCGGTGACTTCTGCGGAAAGATGGTCCCTCCAATGATCCTTGTGTACATCGTAGGCTGTCTTGTAGTCATTGTTCTGAATGCGAAGGATCTTCCTGCCTCTCTTGCCATGATCGTTCACTACGCCTTCGCTCCGACCCCTGCCCTCGGCGGCTTTGCCGGTGCTTCCATCAGCCTCGCCATGGCACGTGGTGCGGCGCGTGGCATTTTCTCCAATGAAGCCGGCATGGGTACGGCGACGACCGTCCATGCAACCGCCGTTACGGACAATCCAGCGCATCAGGGCATGTACGGCATTCTGGAGGTCTGCATTACCGGTATCATCATCTGTACGCTCACCGCACTGTCTGTCATCTGCAGTGGCGTATGGAGCAATGGAAACACCGGCGTTGTGCTTTCCTTCGATGCCTTCCGCAGTACCTGGGGACCGTTCGGCATCGTCATTCTCGCCATTGCGGTGGTGCTCTTCACCTTCTCCAGCTACCTCGGCTTCTATGTGGAGTTCCGTACCTGTGTTGAGTACCTCTTCGGAGAAAAGCTGATGAAGGGCCTCAAGTGGATTTACTTCATCCTGCCAATTCTTTCTGTCACCATGGAGGTCGAGCAGGTCTGGGATATCGCCGATATGGCCGTTGGCTTCATTGTCATCCCGAACATGATCGCCATTCTCCTGCTGAGCCCGAAGTTCTTTGAAATCTTCCACGGATATCTGACGGAACTGAAGCAGAAGAAGTCGTAGACTTCGCTCCATCCCACTGAATCTTCCATTTCAAGAAACGCCACTATAGGCATGTTTCGGCTCGGAATGAGCCGGTGTGCCTATGGTGGCGTTCCTTTTTCATAGGCATGTTCAGGTTTATCAACCCGGGCATGCCTATGTTTTTTCTGAGCACTCCTGCATGCCTATAGTCTGGTTCTATAACGGCGCCTAAATTTTACGTATTGTACTTTTTCGCACTTCTCCGCTAAAATATAAAAGATTATGTTTCATCATGCGTAAGCCTATGCGCATCCAGGCATACGAATGCCCTGTGGATGAATCAATCATCTTCAGAAAGCTCGTATGCGCGGTCTTAAACACTTTCAATTGAGGATTCAATACATGAAAATTATCGATATTTTAAAACAGGACCAGATCACACTTTCCTTCGAGGTGTTCCCTCCGAAGAAAATCGAGACCTATGATTCCGTGCAGGCGGCAACCGAGGGGGTGGCAGCGCTTCATCCGAGCTTCATGTCCGTCACCTATGGTGCCGGTGGAGGCACGTCCGAGTTCACGCTGAACATTGCGAAGAACATTCGTGACAAGTATGGGGTCGAGGTGCTGCCGCATCTCACCTGCGTATCGTCCACGAAGGCGCATGTGCATGCCATGATTCAGAAGTTCAAGGAATATGGCTTCGAAAATGTCATGGCGCTTCGTGGCGATATTCCAGAAGGCGGTGCGCCTTACGATGACTACCACTATGCGAGTGAGCTCGTGGCCGACATCAAGGCCCAGGGGGATTTCTGCATTGGCGGTGCCTGCTATCCGGATGGTCATGTCGAGTGTGCACACAAGGACGACGACATCAAGAATCTAAAGCGAAAGGTGGAGGCCGGAGTTGACTTTCTGACGACGCAGATGTTCTTCGACAATGCAGAATTCTTCAACTTCCTCTATCGTCTTCGCGAGCAGGACATCCGTGTGCCGGTCCTCGCCGGTATCATGCCGATCACGAACCAGAAGCAGCTCGGCCGCTCCGTGGCCCTCTCCGGCACCACGGTTCCAACACGTTTCAAGGAAATCGTCGATAAGTTCGGTGATCATCCAGAGGCCATGAAGCAGGCGGGCATCATCTATGCGACGGAGCAGATCGTCGACCTCATTGCAAACGACGTGAAGCATATTCACGTATACTCGATGAATAAGCCAGATGTGGCCGAAGCAATCCAGCGGAATCTCTGTGAGATTCTGAAGGTTTAAGTTCATGATCAACATGCGTCTTCGCGAGGTCTATCGTTACCTCGGCTATCGAAAAATCACACCGACGCCGGAAATCGATGCACGAATCCAGCGTTGTATCGGGCAAATGCAGACGGCCGCCACGCCTCGTGCCATGGCGCGCCGTTTTTCTGTCCAGTGCACGGCACCGGACCTCGTAGAGATCGCCGGGCTCGTCATTCGCTCCCGAGATCTCTATCGAAACCTCGCGGGCTGTGATGACGCCTATCTCTTTGCAGCCACCATCGGGATCGGCATTGATCATCTCATTAAGCGGGGCGAAGTTGCCAGCATGACGGATTCCATCATCTACCAGGCGGCGGGAGCGGAAATGATCGAGTCCTATGCAGACAGCGAGGTGCAGAAGCTGCGTGATCAGGAGGCAGCCCGTGGCTACCGGCTTCGTCCCCGCTACTCTCCTGGCTACGGGGATCTCCCACTCACCCTGCAGGCGGATTTCGCGCGCATCCTCGAGATGCAGAAGTGGTGCGGCATCAGCCTTACCGATGCGCTCCTGATGGTGCCAAGCAAGTCCATCACCGCGTTCATCGGCTGCACACGGGAAACGAAATCTCAGAGCGATGGCACGTATCTTGCGAAGGAAATCAATCCGCTGAAGCTGGGCGCTTC
>DJEQ01000017.1:0-3141 GCA_002431355.1 Oribacterium sp. UBA5894 | reverse complement strand
CATCCCTGTGCGGAGTGCTTGAAAACCGACTGTCTCTATCGGGAAATCGGGTAAGATGGTATCCCATCGAACAGAAGGCGGGCCATGCGCAGCCGGACCGCCTTCCCGCAAATCGTTATTTTCTTTGGAAGATAATCGTCTTCCTTTTTAATGAACTATCAAACGGAGAAAACATATGCGAAAGAACATTTTAGATCGTCTGGGAAAGGAATGGATCTTTTTTGATGGAGGTACCGGCTCCATTCTGCAGCAGAAGGGTCTGCAGCCGGGAGAGCTTCCAGAAACCTGGAACCTGCTGCATCCAGAAGAAATCATTGACCTTCATCTCGGCTATCTGAAGGCCGGATCCCATGTCTATAACACGAATACCTTCGGTGCGAATCGCCTGAAGTTTCCAGAGAATCTCGATGCCATCGTCACGGCGGCCGTAAAGCTTGCGAAGGAAGCGCGCACCCGGGCGGGGCGGGAGGACGATGCCTATGTGGCCCTCGACATTGGCCCGACCGGAAAGCTGCTGGAGCCGATGGGGGATCTCTCCTTCGATGAGGCCGTCGATATCTTCGCAGAGATCGTCCGCATCGGTGCGCGGGAAGGCGCAGATCTTGTCCTGATTGAGACCATGAACGACTCCTATGAGGCAAAGGCGGCGGTGCTCGCAGCAAAGGAGAACTGTGATCTTCCGGTGTTCATCACCTGCGTGTTCGATGGCAGCGGCAAGATGCTGACCGGTGGCACACCGGAATCCATGGTGGCCATGCTCGAAGGTCTCGGCGTGGATGCGCTCGGCGTGAACTGCTCTCTCGGACCGGCACAGATGATTCCGATCGTGGAGCGTCTCGTGAAAGCCGCCCATGTACCGGTCATCGTCAATCCGAACGCCGGACTTCCGAAGTCCGTCGATGGGCAGACCGTCTACGACGTTGGCCCGGAGGAATTCGCCGGCTACATGAAGCGCATCGCAGAGCTCGGGGCCGCCGGTGTCGGTGGCTGCTGTGGCACGACGCCCGACTATATCCGTGCGGAGATTGCGGCTGTGCGTCCTCTTCCGCTTCTGCATCCACAGGGGCCGACGAAGACCGTCATCTCCTCCTTCTCCCGCGTGGTGGAAATCGGCGGAGCGGCCCGTCCTGTCATCATTGGCGAGCGCATCAATCCGACGGGCAAGAAGCGCTTCAAGCAGGCGCTCATCGACCATGACATCGATTACATCGTCGACCAGGGCCTCCAGCAGGAGGATGCGGGCGCGGATGTCCTCGATGTCAATGTCGGCACACCGGAAATCAATGAGGTGGAGCTGCTCGACGAGGTCCTCTGCCGTCTGCAGAGCGTGCTGGCGCTGCCACTTCAGATCGACACCTCAAATCCGGTGGCCATGGAGCGTGCGCTTCGGCACTATAATGGTAAGGCACTCATCAACTCCGTGAATGGAAAAGAGGAGGTCATGGCCGAGGTCTTCCCGCTGGTGAAGAAGTACGGCGGTGTCGTGGTTGCACTGGCGCTCGATGAAGGCGGTATTCCGGACAATGCCGACGACCGCATCCGCATCGCGAAGAAGATCTATGACACAGCCGCAAGCTACGGGATCCGCCCCGAGGACATTGTCATTGATGGTCTCTGCATGACCGTTTCGAGTGACGCACGCTCCGCCCTCGTGACGCTGGAAACGATTCGCCGCATTCGGGATGAGCTTCACGGCAGCAGCATTCTCGGCGTCTCGAACATCAGCTTCGGTCTTCCGGCCCGCGAGCTGATCAATGCCTACTTCTTCGAGATGGCCCTTCAGAATGGACTCTCCTGTGCGATCATCAACCCGAACAACAAGACGATGATGCAGGCGTACCGTGCCTTCTGTGCGCTCACGGATCAGGACGAAAATTTCCAGAGCTTCATCGGTGCCTACGCGAACTACAAGTCCCCGGACAAGCAGGTGAGCGATGCGTTAACCGCGTATAAAACCCGTGCTCTGGATGCCCTCGGCGTTTCCGCCGGAGACCTGCAGGCCTCCGGCCGGCCCATAGGGAGCAGCTCTCCGACGACCATCAGCGGCGCCGCCCAGAATGAGCAGAGCGCTGGCGTTTCCGCAGCGCAGACCGCCTCCTCTGCCACAGGCGCTTCTGGAAAGTCCCGTCTGGTCGAGGCCATTGAACGAGGGATGGCGAAGCCTGCCGCGGAAGCGACACGGGAGGCACTCCTCACCCGAAACGCCCTCGATATCATCAACCAGGACCTCGTTCCAGCGCTCGATGTCGTCGGACAGGGCTTCGAAAAAGGGACCGTCTTCCTGCCACAGCTTCTCATGGCGGCCGAGGCCGCGAAGGCGGCCTTCGCGGTCGTGAAGGAATCCATGTCTTCGGATGCACAGGAAACCAAGGGGCGCGTCATCCTCGCCACCGTCAAGGGCGACATCCATGACATCGGAAAGAACATCGTGAAGGTACTGCTCGAGAACTACGGCTATGACGTCATTGATCTCGGAAAGGATGTGCCACCGGAGACCATCGTGGAGACGGCCCTGGCCGAAAACATTCGTCTGGTCGGTCTCTCCGCCCTCATGACCACAACCGTCGTGAACATGGAGGAAACCATCCGTCAGCTTCACGAAAAAAAGCCGGACTGCCGCATCGTCGTCGGCGGTGCCGTCATGACGCAGGAGTATGCTGATCAGATCGGTGCGGACTGCTATGGCCGCGATGCCATGACCACGGTCCGCTATGCAGATTCCCTCGCCGAGAAGGGGGAGCTGTAGCGTTTCCTATCCGATCCGTAAAGCAAGTGAAAAAACGCCACCGAAAGACTTTTCGTCCCTCGGTGGCGCTTTTTATTTTTATTCATCCTCCGTGCCGCTGACATCCTCCTCGTCAAATGCGTCATCCTCAAGGTCCTCGTCATCCTCTGCATCATTGAAGATGGTCTCATAGTAGCCTGCGGTTTCGAAGCCATCATCCTCATGATCTGAAAGGAACCACTGCATGAGCGCCGCATTTTCGTCGTGCTGCCCATCGAAGCGGTCATGCACATAGAACAGGGATAAGGTATCCCCGGAGAGCTCCATGCCTGGGATCTTATTGTGGAAGGTCTCGAGCAGAGTCCAGAGTGGCAGCTCCTCGTCATATTCGATGTCCAGGAGGAGCACATCCTTCT
>DJEQ01000115.1:8676-14435 GCA_002431355.1 Oribacterium sp. UBA5894 | reverse complement strand
AGACAAATCAAAGTTGATACTATGCTTACCATAAATACTATTGATTGCAAAGGAGGGTAGCTATAATGATTTTGTACCATGGAAGCAATGTTACCGTAGAACATCCGAAAATGATTCTGCAAAATCGTTACCTGGACTTCGGATTCGGATTTTACACCACCACCAATCGCGATCAGGCAGTGAACTTTGCGCAGAAGGTCACGGAACGGCGCAAGACAGGAACCGCCACTCTGAATATCTATTCGATTGAGGAAGAAGAGGCACTTAAGATCCGAAAATTATTCAATCAGCTAGTGTTTGCGACAGAGAAGTCTTTGCAATATCTGCATTTCGAAGGGGGAGAGCTTATATGAATGAAAATCAGTTCAGCGCAATGCTTGCCATTATTGTGCCATCCATCATTGAGCTAATTACGAAAAACAGCAATGTAGATGATGACCAAGCGATTTCTCGCTTTTATCAGTCAAAACTCTATCAAGAGCTGTCAGATGAAACATCAAAATTGTGGCACTACAGCCCCATGACGCTATATACTATGTATCAGGATGAGCTTTTAACGGGCGCCTATGATTACCCGGAGGAGGCATAAGCGATGAGCAAAGAATCAAAATTTTTGATTTACTGCATGGAGCGGTATCGCTATTTTAAGGACCTTTCCGGTGCTGAAGTAGCGAAAATTTTTGATGCGTATGGGATTTATGGATATATTACAAAATATTTCGAAACCCTGCACACTATGGGCGATCACTGTATCGTGCAGGATATTGACGATTACATAAGGAGTCACGATGGTTACAGGAGCAATTAAAAATAAAGTAGATAAAATCTGGGATGATATGGCTGCGGGTGGTGTGACGAACCCGATCACCGTCATTGAGCAGCTGACCTATCTCATGTTCATTCGATCTCTCGACGAGAAGGAGCTGGAAAACGAGGCGTTTGAGAACATGACGGGCAGCAGGATGGAGCATATATTTCCATCTTCCGAAATCGGACAGTCCATGCGCTGGAGTAAGTTCAAGGATAAGGACGCCAGCACGATTTTCGAAACGGTCTCACAGCGGGTCTTCCCGGCCATCAAGAAGATGCAGCATGGTCATCTGCCGGATTTCAGCGCATCAGGCGAACTGCTTCCAGTCACAGAGGATGACGATGACAATGAGGGAACGACGGCCTTCGCCCGATACATGGAAGACGCCATGTTCCTGATCCCGACGCCGCAGGTGCTTCAGAAGGTCATTACCGGGCTCGATGATCTCTATGAGCACGATGTCACGGATATGGACATGCAGGGTGATCTCTATGAGTACATGCTGGGAAAGCTGGCAACGGCTGGACGCAATGGACAGTTCCGTACACCACGTCATATCATCAAAATGATGGTCGAGCTGGTGCAGCCGACACCGGACGACGAAATCTGTGATCCGGCCTGCGGCACGGCGGGCTTCCTCGTGGCGGCCGCCGAGAGCATCCGTGCACACTACGAAAGCACGATGACAGAGGAGCAGTGGAAAAAGTATGAGAGCACCACATTTACGGGCTTTGATACTGACCGCACGATGCTCCGTATTTCCGCCATGAACCTCATGCAGCACAGCATCAATAATCCGACCATCCAGTATCAGGACAGCGTTTCGAAGCAGAATGAGATCAGCGGGAAGTATTCCATCATCCTGGCGAATCCCCCCTTCAAGGGATCGATCGATGCGGAGAGCATCAACGACAATCTGAAGGCCGTGACGAACACGAAAAAGACAGAGCTTCTGTTCCTGGCCCTTTTCCTTCGCATGCTGCGAAAGGGTGGCCAATGTGCATGCATCGTCCCAGACGGTGTACTCTTTGGCTCCAGTAAGGCGCATAAGCAGATCCGCGAGGAAATCGTCGAGCGAAATCAGCTGCGTGCCGTGATTTCCATGCCATCCGGTGTCTTTAAGCCGTATGCAGGCGTGTCGACCGCTATTCTCGTGTTTACGAAGACAGGCGCGGGTGGAACCGATCAGGTCTGGTTCTACGATATGAAGGCGGACGGCTTCAGCCTCGATGATAAGCGAAGCGAAATCAAGGAGAACGATATTCCGGACATCCTGGAACGCTTCCATCATTTGGAGAATGAAAAGAATCGGGAACGCACGGAGCAGAGCTTCTTCGTATCGAAGGAAGAAATCGCGGAAAATGGCTATGATCTCTCTATCAATAAGTACAAGAAGGTGGAGTATCAGGCCGTAGAGTATGAGCCAAGCGAGGTCATCCTCGGGAAGATCGATGCCTTAGAGGCCGACATCCAGAAGGAGCTTGGTGCGCTCAAGGAGCTGCTGCGCGAGGAGAAGTAAGAAGTTTTCACGGGAGGCATGGAAGATGTCGAATTTTGAATTTCTCAGGGGCCAGAAGGAATATGCACTGTTTGCACCGGCGGCGATCGAGGCGGAGAAGGTATTTGCCACCTCCCCGGCGATGTGTGCCATCGGCGCCAGAAAAGCACTGGAGCTCGCGGTGAAGTGGGTCTATTCTGCCGACTTTTCCATGATGATGCCTTATAAGGATAATCTCCAGTCGCTGATTCATGAGCCGACCTTCCGTTTTGCGGTCGATTCGAACACCTGGGGCAAGCTTCCATATATTATTAAGCTCGGAAATCTGGCCGTACATACGGAAAAGAGTGTGTCTCCGGGCGATGCCATCCTGTCGCTTCATGGCCTTTTCGAGTTCATCGAGTGGATCGATTACTGCTATGGCACGAACTATGTCGAGCGCAGCTTCGATGCCGCGAAGATTCCAGCGGAAAAGGTTGTTATTGACACAAAGAAAATTAAGGAGCAGGAGAGTCTCCTGAATGAAAAGGACTCGGAAATTGAAGCGCTTCGTAAGAAGATTGCGGAAATGGCCGAGCAGTACACGAAGGAGAAGGAGCAGCACGAAAAGGAGCGGAGCTTCCAGGCGGAGGATCTCTCTGAGTTCCACACCCGGAAGAAGTACATTGATCTCGACCTGAAGCTCATGGGCTGGAAGCTGACCGGTATTGATCAGGATGTGCTGCAGGAATTCCCTGTGAACGATATGATGGGAAAGCTCGGCCAGGAGGGCTACTGCGATTATGTCCTCATGGGCAAGGACCAGCGGCCACTCGCGGTTGTGGAGGCGAAGCGCACGAGTAAGGACCCCAACATTGGCCGAAAGCAGTGTGTGCTTTATGCCGACTGCCTGGAGCGGAAATATGGTCGTCGGCCGATGATGTTTACGACGAATGGCTTCGATACCTATTTCTGGGATGACAAGAGCGGACCGCAGCGAAAGGTCTATGGCATTTTCAGTAAGGATGATCTCCAGCGGCTCATGAATCGTCGCGTGGATCATCAGGAGCTCGATACCATCGTGATTGATGATAAGATTACGAATCGCTATTACCAGAAGGAAGCCATCCGTGCGGTCTGCGATCATGTGAAGCAGGGCTTTCGGAAGAATCTGCTCGTGATGGCGACGGGAACCGGAAAAACGCGTACAGCGGCCTCGCTCGTGGATGTTTTCAGTCGGGGCGGCTATGTGACCAATGTTCTCTTCCTCGCAGATCGTACCGCCCTCGTGAAGCAGGCGAAGGATTCCTTTAAGGAGTACCTCCCGAACATGACGCTGTGCAATCTGTGCTCGAATAAGGACGACCGGAATGCCCGCATCGTCTTCTCCACCTATCCGACGATGATGAATGCCATCGATGATAGCAGAAGCAAGGATGGGGAGCGTCTGTTTACGCCCGCCCACTTCGATATGATCATCATTGATGAATCCCATCGCAGCATCTTTAAGAAATACCGCACCATTTTCGAGTATTTCGATGCCATTCTGGTGGGACTGACCGCGACACCGAAGACGGATGTCGACCGCAATACCTATGACTTCTTCGAGATGGAGGATGAGGTTCCGACCTATGCCTATGATTATGAGACGGCGGTGTATACCGACCATGTCCTGGTGCCGTACTACAACTATAAGGTGAAAACAGAATTCCTGGAGAATGGCATCACCTACAGCCAGCTGTCGAGGAAGGATCAGGAGCGGCTGGAGGATGCATTCACCGAGGATAATATGGATGTCCCGGATTTCATTCCGTCTGGTGCCCTCAATAAGTTTATCTTTAACACGACGACCGTCGATATGGTTTTACAGGATCTGATGGAGCGCGGCATCAAGATCGAGGGCGGCGAGAAAATCGGAAAAACCATTATCTTTGCGCAGAGCAAGCGGCATGCGGAATTTATTCTGGAACGCTTTAATAAGCTGTATCCGAAATACAAGGGAAGCTTTATTCAACGCGTCATCTGTGATGATGCCTATGCGCAGACGATCATCGATGATTTCCGGAATCCGGAGAAGGATCCGCAGATTGCGGTTTCCGTGGACATGATGGATACGGGCATCGATGTGCCGGAAGCGGTGAACCTCGTTTTCTTTAAACAGGTAAAATCGAAAACGAAGTTCTGGCAGATGATCGGACGGGGCACGCGGCTCTGCCCGGAGCTCCTGTGCATGGATTCAATCGATGGCGAGTACGGGGGAAAGCGCCGTTTCCTGATCTTCGATTATTGTGGAAATTTCGACTTCTTCGAGACGCATAAGGAAGGCTATGCGGGTTCTGAAACGCGGTCGCTGTCGGAGCTGATCTTTATAAAAAAGATTTCGCTCGCACAGCAACTGCAGACGGAAGCGTACGCAAGCCCGGAATTTCAGGCCTTTCGGCAGCAGCTGGTGACCGACTGTCAGCAGCTCGTGTGCGCGCTGAACACGGAGCTTGTGTCGGTGCATACGCATTTGAAGTATGTGGAAAACTATAAGAAGCCAGAGCAGTATCAGTTTATTTCGGATGAAATGCAGACCGAGCTTCTGCGGGAGATTGCACCCCTCGTGCACATCGAGGGAAAGGACGAGTCGGCGAAGCGCTTCGATAACTTCATGTACAACCTGATGCTGCAGGATCTGGACGGCACGGCACTTTTTCCGCATCTGAAGGATCAGCTTGTGAATATCTGTGAGCTTCTGGCGAAGAAGATCAGCATTCCGCAGGTTCTCGCGAAGCTGCCGGTGCTGAAGCGGGTGCGCTCGGAGGAATTCTGGGAGACGAATGATGTGCTGGAAATGGAAAAGGTACGTCAGGAATTACGTGGACTTATTCAGTTCCTGACGGGTGGCAAAGGTACGAAGCCGATTTACACCACGCTTGCGGACACTGTCATTGACCGAAAAGAGGGGGAGCAGCTCGCACCTGCGTATGAGTTCGTCGATTACAAGAAGAAGGTGAATCGCTACATCAATGATCACGGAAATGCCATCTCGATTCATAAGCTGACGCATAATATTCCGCTTACCAGTGGGGATTATGAAGAGCTGGAGCGTATTTTGACGGAGGAGCTGGGAAATAAGGAGGATTACGAAAAAGCCTATGGCGATACGCCGTTTGGCCTTCTGATTCGAAAAATCGCGAAGCTGGATCATACGGCAGCGATGGCGGTGTTTTCTGAATTTATCAATGACCAGTCGCTGAACCAGAAGCAGATTGCGTTTGTGAATAAAATCATCAGCTATATTGAGAATAATGGCTACATGGAAAATACGGATTTGATGAAGCCGCCATTCGATAAGCCTGTCAGCTTCATCAAGCTTTTTGACCCGAAGCGGAGAACGGAGATCCTTCAGAAAATTCAGGAGGTGAAGGAGAACGCAGTGAGGATCGAAGCGTAAACAGTATCGTAGAATGGAAAACTGTAAAAAGT
>DJEQ01000115.1:1836-8595 GCA_002431355.1 Oribacterium sp. UBA5894 | reverse complement strand
AAAAAGTTGCAAAAATCCCTTCTAAAAATAAAAGCGCGAATCTGCGAGATGGCAGGTTCGCGCTTTTGAAATTGCATGGATTCCGTCTTACTCCTTCTTTCCCGCGAGCTCCTTCAGCTCATCGAGAGAGGAAACCTTCTTTGAGTAGAGGGTAAGCGGTGCGGAAGAGGTATCACCGATGGCCACGATGTCATAGCCCTGGGAGTCAATCTCGTTCTGGAGATAGGCCTTATGCTGGAAGGAGTTCAGGTCGATCTCGCCACTGTTCAGTGCCTCGTTCGGGAGATTGTAGGCATCGAAGACTACAGGCTTGATGTAGAGACCAGAATTTTCCTCATCGAGGACCTTCTGTACGGCCTTCCAGACATCGGCAGAGCCGCAGGTGCCGACGGTGATTTCCTTCTTGCCGCTGGCATCGGACTGATAGCCCTCGATGTCCTGTACGAAGTTGGCGTCCACGGTGTAATCCTTATTGTAGTTAAAGGCTGGCACGCTGGCACCGGAATTCTTCTCGAGGATGTACTCTGCCACGAGCTGGCTCTGGTAGGCCTTCACGACTGTCTGGTAGTCCGGGTTATCCTTGTCCGCGGTGCGGGCAACGATGACATTGATGAATGGGTTATCGGAGCCAACCTCCTGCACCTCGGTAATGAGACCGTCCTTGGCTGGGATGAGGCCTGCTGGCACGGCGTAGGTGCCGTTGATCGTGGAGGCACCGAAGTCATCGAGGGTGGCGACGAGGGTATTGGCCTGGGTCGGCACGATTTCGATGTTGTAAAGGTACTTCGTCACATCCTTCAGCTCCGGTGTGTAGCCTGCGTCATCATTGACCTCGATGAGACCGGCCTTCTCGAGAAGCAGAAGACCACGTCCGCCGTTTGTGGCGTCGGCTGGAATGCCGATTTTGACGGCATCCTTACTGGTCTTGGCAGCCTGCGCAGCGGCCTGGGAGCCTGCCGGTGCTGCAGCATCACTGCTCTTCGCACCACAGCCTGCGAGAACGGCCGTTGCGACGATGGCAGAGGTCAGTGCGACAATGTTCAGTGCATTTTTCAGTTTCATAATTTTTCTCCTCTTTTCTGGTTGATGATGGGCATCGGCGCTTCTGTACGCGATACAAAAGCATGCGTACTTCTATATGTGCAGCCGTATGCTGCTCGGATCATCGCTTAGGACCTTGCGTTGTTGAACAGTCCACGATTGACGGTGGCCTTCGAGAGCGCGTTGCCGATCAGCTGAATCAGCGATACGACGATCAGCAGCAGGATCACACAGAGGTTCACGATGTCCTGATAATGCAGGTTCTGGCCATAGTTGATGGCGAAGCTTCCGATTCCGCCGGCACCGACGGCACCCGCAGAGGTCGTAAGGCCAATGAGGGAGATCGCGGTGATGGTGATGACGCGGATGAGATCTGGCACCGCCTCATGCAGGTAGATGCGGAAGACGATGCCGCAGGTGCTGCTGCCCATCGCGCGGGCCGCTTCAATTTTTCCAGGATCCACATCGGCGAGGGCGGTTTCAACCTGCCGGGTGAAGAATGGTACGGCACCGAAGATCAGTGGTACCACCGCGCCCTTTACGCCGATGGAGGTGCCCACCAGGAGACGCGTAAATGGGATCAGGAAGATGAGCAGGATGATGAATGGAACCGCACGGAAGATGTTTGTCACCACCTCCAGCACGAAGTGAAGGATGCGGTTCGGCTTGATACCGTCGGCCTTCGAGGTCGTGAGCAGGATGCCGAAGGTTCCACCGATCAGCAGGGTGAAGATTCCGGCGATGAAGAACATCTGGAAGGTGGCCGATACGGCCTGCAGGAAGATGTCCCAGTAATTTGCGACATTTGGAAACCAGCTTGCAAATGGTTCAGGCATGAGTGATGACCTCCGTTTCTACGCCGCGAGAGTGGATGTAATCGATCGCTTCGCGGACAGAATCTGCAGGACCCTGAATCGTGACAATGATGTTGCCAAGGGCATCCTCTGTGATGATGTCGATATTGGCAAGCACGATGTTGAGATCCACATTAAACTTTCGGGATACCTGAGAAATCAATGCATTGTCGACACTTTCTCTGGTGAAGGTCAGCTTGATGAGCTTCTTCTCCGGCGTATCGACGGCAGCAACCTCGTCATTTTCAATCAGCTTCGTGATGTTTCCGAGGCTTGAGGAGCTCTGCACGAACTTCTGTGTGATCGGCTGCTTCGGATGGGCGAAGACCTCATAGACATCGCCGACCTCCACGACCTTTCCTCTTTCCATGACGGCAACCTTATCCGCAATGCTCTTGACCACCGCCATCTCATGCGTGATGAGGATGATGGTGATGCCGAGCTTCGCCTTCAGCTCCTTCAGGAGCCTGAGGATGGACTCGGTCGCATCTGGGTCGAGCGCCGAGGTCGCTTCATCGGAGAGAAGAATCTTCGGTGAATTCGAGAGGGCACGGGCAATGGCGACGCGCTGCTTCTGACCACCGGACAGCTGGCTCGGATACACATACTTCTTATCGGTGAGCCCCACCATGTCGAGAAGCTCATCCACACGCTTCTCGATCTCGGCCTTCGAGATGCCGCGATATTTCAGTGGATAGGCAATGTTCTCGAAAACGGTGCTTCGATCGAGGAGGTTGAAGTGCTGGAAGATCATGCCGATGGAGGAGCGAAGCTCACGGAGCTTCTTCTCGCTGAGCGGAGAGGTTTTTCCATCCTTTGTGAGGCTGAGCTTCCCGTTTTCTGAGCTGATCTTTCCGAAGTCTCCGATGGTGATGCTGCCGTGATCTGGAATTTCCAGGAAGTTTAAACAGCGTACCAGGGTACTTTTTCCAGCACCGGAGTAGCCGATGATGCCGTAGATTTCGCCATCGCCAATGGTGAGGGAGACATCATTCACGGCGTGCAGCTCCTTCCCTTTCAGTTGATAGGTTTTTTCTAGATGTTCAATTTGAACCATATATGTCACTCGTTTCTTTTCATCGTACCGATCTTAGACCGGCATCTCCTTCTGATGCTCCACATGCCACTGGTGGTCTTCCTTGACCTTCTGGAGCAGTGCCGGGTCCTCGAAGAGCTCCAGTGCGGTCCACGCGAGGGCCTTTGCGCCCTTCACGATGGCCTCCATCGCCTTCGGGCTGGCGGCCGCTTCGACCATTTCCTGCGAATGTCCAGTGATTGGAACATCCGTGATACTGATGTGCGGCTGAATCGTCGGCACCACCTGTGAGATATTGCCGACATCGCTGCTGCCTGGCATCACGACATCCTCGGTATGCTCGACGGTATTTCCCAGCGCGGTAATGTTCTTTTCATAGATGGCATCCAACGATGGGGTGAGGACCATGTTCTCGACGAGATTCTGGTAGAGCTTCATGCTGGATTTGCAGCCGGTCTGCAGCGCCGCCCCTTCGACGATCTTTTCAACCTTCTGATAGAGATCATTGAGGGTCTCGATATCCACGGCACGAATGTAGTACTTCGCTTTTGTGTACTCTGGGATGACGTTCGGTGCGGTACCACCGTCCACGATGATGCCGTGGATGCGGATGCGGTTCGTCAGCTGCTGGCGAAGAAGTCCCACCGCGTTGTAGGTGAGGATCTGCGCGTCGAGTGCATTGATCCCATCCTCCGGGCAGCCGGCGGCGTGTGCCGGCTTTCCCCAGAATTCAATGTCGACAGGTGCGCAGGCATAGTTTCGTGTGCTGAGTCCGTCGGTCGGCTTCGTACCTGGATGCACGCAGAGGGCGAAATCAACGTCCTTAAGATAGCCCTTCTTCACGAAGGAACCCTTCGCGCTTCCGTTCTGACCACCCTCTTCGCCCGGGGTGCCATAGACGCGAACCTCGCCGCCGATGGCATCGACGACCTGCTTGAGTCCCGCTGCGGCGAGCGACGAGGTTGCGCCGAAGACATTGTGCCCACAGCCATGCCCGAGGCCCGCAAGTGCATCGTACTCTGCAAGGAAGGCAACGACGGGACCTGGCTTTCCACTCTTATAGCGAGCAGCGAAGCCGGTGCGGTGTCCAGCAGCTGGAAGTTCAATGTCGAAGCCTTCCTTTCGGAGCTGCTCGGATAAGGTTTCGCTGGCGAAGAACTCGAAATCGGAAACCTCTGGCTTCTCGTGAATCGCGAGGGCGATATCCTGATAGGCTTTTGCGCTTTGGTCAATATAGCCTGCAATCTGCTCTTTATAATCCGCCATGATGATGTCCTCCTGCTATGGTCTATGCAGTCGTTCCATCCGAATGGGCATTTCAGCATCGAACGTGAAATCGTTTTTATGCATGTCTACGGAAGGAAGGTGCTGCTTTTTTGCTTGTTTTTTCAATGGACACATCTTAGAACATCAGGCGATATAAATCAAATTGCAGTTACCTATGACCTGATATAGAATGAAACTATAGTGGCGGACGAAGAATTCTGGAACTATAGGCACTGTAAGCGCTTTAAAACTGGAATATGCCTATAGTAGTTAACGTGCAGGACCTTTTTTGAGGAAATGCTGAATCAGGAAGCCTTCGGCCAGCGCTTCCGGAGCGCGGCATAGGAGATCAGGAAATTCGCGAGCCAGCCCGCTGGAACGGCGAGCCAGACGAAGACGATGCCGAAGCGCGGTGCGCAGATGAGGGCGACGGACATGCGGATGGCGAGATTCACCATGTTTGCGATCAGGAACGGCTTCATGATGCCGAGGCCGCGGAGCACGCCGTCGGTCGCCATCTTGATGCCCATGAAGATGAAGAAGTAGCCGAGCCACTTCATGTATCCGGCCGAAACCTCATACGCGAAGGCCGTGCCATCCTTTCCGAGGAAGAGCGCGGAGATTTCGGTATGGAAGCATTCGATCACGACGAAGGCAAGGAGGGCGAAGCAGGCATCGAGCAGCAGTGCGGCGCGGTAGCCCTCTCGAATACGCTTCGTTTTATGTGCCCCGAGGTTCTGTGAAACGTACGGGGAGACGGCATTGCCGATGGAGACAAACATAAGAGAAAAGACATTCTCTACGCGCATCGTGGCGGAGTATCCGGCGAGCGCCTGGGTACCGAAGGGATTCACGACGGCCTGCACGATCATCATGCCGATGGATACGGTCGACTGCTGGAGCACCGAGGGAATGGCAATCTGCAGCATGGCATGCAGCTCCTTCGGATCAAACCAGGTGAAGCGCCCTTCATAGCGGCGCATCCGACGAAGGAAGATGAGCAGGGAGAATACGGCGGAGATGCCCTGTGAAATGAGTGTGGCAAGGGCGGCACCGAAGACACCCATGCCGAGGCTGGCCACCATCCAGAGGTCCATGAAGATATTCAGCACGGAGGAAAAGATCAGGAGCGCAAGCGGAATGCGCGATTCTCCAATCGAGGTGAACATGTTCGAGAGGATGTTGTACATAAAGAGGAAGGGAAAGCCAAGGAAGTACACCTGAAGGTAGAGCACGGCCGTTTCCAGAATATCGGATGGGGTCTGCAAAAGCTGCATCATGGGGCGGGAGAGCGCGAAGCCGAGCGCACCGAGGACGAGGCTCAGGATGAGGAAGCTTAAGAGCGAGGTGGACACGATGGTTTTCATCTTCGGATAGTTTCGTGCGCCGAATGCGCGGCTCACAAGCACTCCGGCACCGACACCGGCACCGAGCGCCACGCAGATGAAGACATTGGTCAAGGCGGCACAGGCACCGACCGCCGCGAGGGCCGCGGAGCCGACGTACTGTCCGACAATGATGGAGTCGGCCATATTGTAGACCTGCTGGAAAAAGCTGCCGAGAATCATCGGCAGCGCAAAGATCGTGAGGGCGCGGAGAGGCGCGTCCGTGAGGAGATATTCATCCTTTGAAATGGTTGACATAGTAAGGTCCTTTTTCTTTATTCTATCATCGCCTATAGAGCGACGATCATTTACGAAAGAGCTGCTTCAAGCAAAAGTGCTGTGTCATAAATGAGCAATCTGCGTCACTGCATACAGAGGCACATTGATCAGCCAGTCTTCCTTTTTGAAATCTGCCATGGAAGTGCGAACGGATATTGCAGGTGAAAATTTATCGTGATAGGTTTTTAAGCTTTTCGCGCGAAGATTGGTTTCTGCCTTTACCTCGACGGGGATAATTTGTTCACCTGTATCTACGACGAAGTCAATTTCGCAGGAGCCGCGTTCATTGGTATAGTAGTAAATGTTCAGATTCTCCATGGTTTTTAGCTGCTGACAGACATACTGTTCCGTGAGCGCGCCTTTAAATTCCACAAAGAGGTCGTTTCCATTCAACAAGGTACGCGGGTTGAGTCCTGCCATGCACCCAAGCAGCCCCACATCCAGTACAAATAGCTTGAAAGCTTTTAGATCTTCATACGCTTTCAGAGGTATACCAGCGGTATTTACACGATTGATCCTATGAACCAGCCCGCAATCGGAAAGCCATAGAAGCGCTGTTTCATAATCTTTCGCCCGTGCGCCTTCTCGAACAAGCCCATAGATGAACTTCTTGTTTTCCTTTGCCAGCTGAGCAGGAATGCTGTCCCAGAGCATACGGATTTTTGGAACGATCTCATTAGGTGCATGCTTTGAAAAGTCCTGCTCATAAGCGCCCAGGATTCGACGCTGTATTTCGCGGACGACCGTATAGTCCTTGCTTTCTGCAAAACTCTGTACTGCTTCCGGCATGCCACCGACAAAATAATATTGCTTAAGTGCATCCATATAGGTTTGCTTGAAGCTGGTGATCATCGGATAATCCTGCTGCTGCAGCAGTTTCGCGAAGCGCTCCTTACCA
>DJEQ01000115.1:0-1676 GCA_002431355.1 Oribacterium sp. UBA5894 | reverse complement strand
CAAAAGTATTTGAGAGAGCTGAGCGCTCTCGGTACTTCCTGCACTTCATCAAAAATCAGAAGCGTATGCGCAGCATCAATTTTTTGCCCGGAATATAATTCCAGTCCCATGAGCAGGCGCTCGACATTAAGGTCAGAAGCAAACAGCGCCGCCATTTGTGCATTGGCATCAAAGTTGACATAGATGGTATGGGTGTAATAGAGTCTTCCAAACTCCTTCATCAGCCAGGTTTTTCCCACCTGTCGTGCACCTTCAATAATTAAGGGCTTACGGTACTTGCTTTCTTTCCATTTGAGCAGTTTTTCCATGGCGACTCGATACATATTACACCTCCTGTTTCTATACTGTGCTAAAGTATACCACTGAAGCACAAAATATGCAGTGAATTTTTGACTATATAAAGCATTTTTTGCAACGAACATTTGCTTAATAAATCATTTTTTACGACGAAAAACCAAGATTCCAATACTTTTGTAACGTGATATACTTTTATATATCTACAATTGCAGGAATTGTGGATGCCCCAGGGTGGCGACGCCGTTTGAACATATACGTAACCAAATGAAGCGAGAAGGCGCATATAAATGGCATCGTCGTATATTTAGGTAGAGTTTGAAATGGAGGTAGCGCTATGAATTTTTCAGAGTGTACAGAGCTGGCGAGAGATCGCATCGGAAAGTACTGTAAGGCATGCCCGGAGTGCAATGGGCGTGCATGTCGGAATCAGATTCCGGGACCGGGCGCGAAGGGCGTCGGCGACACGGCGATTCGGAACTACGATAAGTGGAAGGAGATCCGCCTTCAGATGGATACCCTCGTAGAGCAGGGTCCGGTGGATACCTCACTGGAGCTTTTCGGAAAGACCTTCCAGTATCCGTTTTTCGCAGGCCCGGTGGGCGCCGTGAATCTCCACTACGGCGATGCACTGAATGACATTTCCTACAATGATATTCTCGTGTCGGCCTGCGCGGAGTTCGGAATCGCAGCATTTACGGGCGACGGCACGAACCCGGAGGTCATGAAGGCAGCGACCGAGGCCGTGAAGAAGGCCGGTGGTCTCGGCATTCCGACCGTGAAGCCATGGAATCTCGAAACGGTGCGCGAGAAGATGGCACTTGTCAAGGAGGCCAATGCCTTCGCCGTAGCGATGGACATTGATGCGGCAGGTCTTCCGTTCCTGAAGAATCTGACTCCGCCAGCCGGAAGCAAGTCGGTAGCGGAGCTTCATGACATCGTGGAGGCCGCTGGGGTACCGTTCATCGTGAAGGGTGTCATGACCGTGAAGGGAGCGCTGAAGGCGCAGGAGGCCGGAGCCGCGGCGATCGTTGTATCGAATCATGGCGGACGTGTGCTGGATCAGTGCCCGGCTACGGCGGAGGTGCTCGAGGATATCGTGAAGGCGGTTCGCGCGACGGGCAGTGATATGAAGATTTTCGTCGATGGCGGCATCCGTTCCGGTGCCGATGTACTGAAGGCCCTTGCACTCGGCGCAGATGCCGTACTCATTGCCCGCCCGTTCGTGACGGCGGTCTATGGCGGTGCACGGGAAGGCGTCGAAGCGTACATCCAGAAGATCGGTGGCGAGCTGAAGGATGCGATGGAGATGTGCGGCGTGCACTCGCTGAAGGAAATCACACGGGACTGCGTGAAATGATCCATGAGAGGGCCGCGCGAAG
>DJEQ01000078.1:394-4026 GCA_002431355.1 Oribacterium sp. UBA5894 | reverse complement strand
GGGGGGGAGAGCTCATCTCATGGGGATGAGTGAATAGAAACTCCAGCGGTGTTTTCGCTCTGTTTTCGTGCGCCCGTGGTTTGTTTTCTCTGCCTTTTCCCGTATAATGAGCATATAAAAAACGAGGGAGAAGAGCAAACATGGATTCCTACTTTCTCTTAATTACGGCACTCAATATTTTCGTTCTCGGATTCATGTGTGTTCTGGTGAGTCTGAATGAGACGCTCAATCCGAGGCAGGCTCGGGGATTTCTCTATACCTTTCTTCTGATTGCGATGATCTCGGTGCTCGAGCTCATCACGGTGCTGGTTGACGGCGGGCCGCTCTGGCTTCGGCCACTGCATATTCTGGCAAATTACCTTGGCTTCGGTCTCACGCCAGCGGTACCGCTGTTCATGGTTTATACGCTCGATCATACGGGACATGTATGCGAGAGTCTGAAGGTGGCGGTGGTGCTGGAGGCCGTTTATTTTCTAATCCTGACGCTTTCCCTCTTTACCGGTGGACTCGTCTTCCGTGTGGATGCCGACAATCACTACACACGACTTGCCGGCTTCTCCGTCTACATGGTGATGTATTATGCAGGCATTGGCTTCCTGATGTATCATCTCCTCGAGATGGTGCGCTTCTTCCAGAACCAGGGCCGCGGCCTCATCTATGCCCTGGCGGCCTTTCTTGCGCTTGGGACCTGCGTGCAGATCTGGGTGCCGTCCGTGCATATCACCTGGCTCTGCGTGACAACATTGACCGTGCTCTACTATCTGTACTGCAATGAGATGTGGAGCCGTCTCGATGGCCTTACGGGACTCCTCAGTCAGAAGAGCTACCTGAATCGGACGCTGAATCTTCGGCCCGAGGACCGGATGCTCATCGTGCTGGACCTCGACGATTTCAAGCATGTCAATGATACCTACGGGCATCTCGCGGGTGACCGCTGTCTTCGTGAAATCGCGAAGTGCATGAAGAAGGCCTACACCGGCTATGGCAGCTGCTACCGGATCGGTGGCGATGAGTTCTGCGTGCTGCTCTCACGGCCGGAGAAGGAGGTCTTCTGCCGCGAGCGCTTCCTCTGGAATATGACGAAGACGCGCGAGAAGTTTAAGATTCTGCCGTATATTTCCTATGGCAGCGCGATGCGCGATGAGAGGGAGAGCATCCGTGATACGAAGGCCCGCGCGGACCAGAAGATGTACCAGGATAAGAAGGAGCATAAGGCAGCGAAGTATGTGCTGTGATGCCTGCGCTGAAGGCGCATCTTCAGGACATCGGCTTCTGTTAAAAACCAAAGACCGCTGTACGAGATATTTCGTGCAGCGGTCTTTCGGTATACGCGATGATGTCTCGAGAGGGCAGGTCCGCCGGACACGGGCAGCTCGGAGATGCCTGCCCCCGGATCGAATCGCAGGAAAAGGGTGGAGCAGAAGTCTGTAAGCTACAGCTCGATGAAGTTTCGAAGTATCTGTGCGCCGTCCGGGGTCATGATGGACTCCGGGTGGAACTGAAGCCCGAAGACCGGATAGTCGGTATCCTCGACCGCCATCACCTCCCCGTCCTCGGTTTCCGCAATGACCTTCAGGTTTTCCGGCAGGGTATCGGCCTCGGCCGCGAGCGAATGATAGCGTGCGACAAGAATCGTTTCCGGGAGTCCTGCGAAGATGCGGCTGGTGGTGTCGATCTTCGTCCGAGACTGCTTTCCGTGCATGAGCTTCTTCGCATAGCCGACCGTTCCACCATAGGCCTCACAGATTCCCTGCTCGCCGAGGCAGACCCCGAGGATCGGGATTTTCGTGCGAAGCTTTTTGACGACCTCCTCGCAGACGCCCGCGTCTGCTGGCCGCCCCGGGCCCGGTGAAAGGATGATATGGTCCGGTGCGAGGGCTTCGATTTCCTCCACGGTCAGCGCGTCATTACGGATGACCTTGATGTCCGGGTGGATGGCTCCGACCATCTGGTAGAGGTTATAGGAAAAGCTGTCATAGTTATCAATCAGTAAAATCATTGCTCACCTCCGTGCCGCGTGTTCGGCACTGTCTTTCTGGCCTTCTGTCAGTAGCTGTAGCTCTTCATAGGTGCAGTGGCCAGGACCGTGCCACGTGCCTGGCACTGCGTCCCCAGATATGCCGCCAGCATTGCCTCATTCCGTCAGTGCATTGGCCTCCTCTACAGCGGTCACCACAGCCTTGGCCTTGTTGATGCACTCCTGATACTCCTTCTCCGGCACGGAATCCGCGACGATCCCGGCCCCGCTTCGGATGAAAACCTTGCCGTTTTTCTTGTAGGCGATCCGGATGGCGATGCAGGTATCGAGGTTTCCGCTCAGGTCAATGTAGCCGATCGCACCGCCATAAATGCCCCGCTTATTGTTCTCGAGATCATTGATCAGCTGGCACGCGCGAATCTTCGGCGCACCGGACAGGGTCCCTGCTGGAAGAATCGCGTCCACGGCATGCAGCGCATCGAAGCCTGAACGGAGCTCGCCGCGCACGGTTGAGCCAATGTGCATGACGTGTGAGAAGCGGAGTACCTCATGGTAGCGCTCGACCTCCACGGTGCCAAATTCTGAAATCTTTCCAATGTCGTTTCGTCCGAGGTCCACGAGCATATTGTGCTCGGCAAGCTCCTTCTCATCCGCAAGCAGCTCCGCCTCCAGTGCGGCGTCCTCCTCCGACGTCTTTCCCCTCGGCCGTGTGCCCGCGAGCGGGAAGGTATGCAGCACGCCGTCCTCCAGCTTCACGAGGGTCTCTGGCGATGCCCCCGCCACCTCGACGTCGGTGCCTGAAAAGTAAAACATATACGGCGACGGGTTGAGCGTCCGCAGCAGGCGGTAGACATTGAGCAGGCTCCCCTCGTACTCGGCCTCCAGACGGTTGGAGAGCACGATCTGAAAAATGTCGCCCTCCTTGATGTGGTGCTTTGCGCGCTCAATCATGGCGCAGTACTGCGGCTCATCGAACAGCGGCCGGAACGTAGACTTCAGCACGCCCGCAGGCTCCTTCTTTTCCTTGCCGTCACGAATCAGGCGGATGAGGCTCTCCAGCTCATGCGCCGCCTTTCGATAGGCGCTCTCTGCTTCGGCGAGGTCAATGCTGACGATCAGGATGATTTTCTGTCGTAGGTTGTCGAAGGCGATGACCTTATCGAAGAGCATCAGATCCACATCCTTGAAATGCTCTGTGTCCTCTGCATCCAGTCGGAGGGACGGCTCAGCGTATTTCAGATAATCGTAGGAAAAGTAGCCAACAAGGCCGCCAGCAAAGGGCGGGAGAAAGGAAAGG
Organism: Oribacterium sp. UBA5894; assembly: GCA_002431355.1. Lineage (GTDB taxonomy): Bacteria > Bacillota > Clostridia > Lachnospirales > Lachnospiraceae > Oribacterium. Next base: position 751 of record DJEQ01000078.1, on the reverse strand, counting down.
CGTGGCGAGTGGTACTCCGACAGGATTTGACGAATGGTCGCACCCGGATCCTTCGTCTCGAAGGACAGTGCACCGACCTTCATGTGCCCGTTTAAGCAGGTGATCTCCATCGTCGGATCGAAGCCAAGGAAGGTATAGCGGCCCCACTTTTCCTGTGCCTCCGCGGACTCCAGAAGATAGCAGTGGTCTGAAACATTCTTCAGTTTCCGAAGCACCTGCATCGGCGTATAGAGATCTGAAAGAATCTCCGTGCTGACAGGAATGCGGCGGTACTTGCCACTCGCTGCATACTGCCGCACCTCGTCAAGGGATGGTCTGATGTTCATAGTGTTTCCTCCTCTCGTGTAGTGAAAAGAT
>DJEQ01000078.1:0-335 GCA_002431355.1 Oribacterium sp. UBA5894 | reverse complement strand
GTGTAGTGAAAAGATCAAGATACTTTAAACTCAGGTTTATGGGGTCAGACCCCATAAACTTCAGCGGCAATAAAAAAGTCCCTGATGAAACGATCTACGTTTCATCAAGGACGATTGAACTTTCTCAGTCGCGGTGCCACCTTGATTCACAGTGAGGAGAAAGGTATGTGCTTCGGAATCTGGTGGATTCTATGCTTCCGGAAGTTCTGACTTCCGGCATTTCTTCTCTGCCTGTGCGCTTAACTGGATACCAGCATATCCATGGCAACTGACGTATGCCTCACGTCGTGAAATACTTGAGTGTTTGATAGGGGCTGACTCGGTCCTATGGAAGG
>DJEQ01000009.1:43944-44210 GCA_002431355.1 Oribacterium sp. UBA5894 | reverse complement strand
GACTCGGTACCACCGGCGCCTGCATTGAGACGAAGAATGGCGTTCATGCTGTCGTACTCGCCGGAAAGAAGCAGCTTCGTCGACATCTGGTCGAGGCGCTCCGTAAATTCATCAAGCATGGCCTTTACCTCGGCCACGGAATCCTGATCCTCCTCTTCCTGTGCCATCTCAATAAGTGCGCCGATGTCCTCATAGGACTGTGCAAGGTCCTCATAGCCCTTGACATCGTCCTTCAGGCGACGATCCTCCGTTGAATACTGATTGGC
>DJEQ01000009.1:43680-43891 GCA_002431355.1 Oribacterium sp. UBA5894 | reverse complement strand
GGATCTGTCCAGAAATCCGGCTCCTCCATCATACGATCCAGCTCGGCGATGCGCTTCTTCTTATTTTCGAGATCCAGCGATGCACCCAGATCCTTGAGTGCCTGCTCCTTCTGCGAAAGCTCATACTTGTACTGGTCTAACTCTATAATCATGTGTGTTCCTTTCCTTGTATGGGTGATTCCTTCTGTCTGCCGCTGTGCAAGGGCTCTTC
>DJEQ01000009.1:41760-43620 GCA_002431355.1 Oribacterium sp. UBA5894 | reverse complement strand
AACCCGCTGCAGCGATCCGGTATATAAAAAGCCGCGAACATGCAATGATGATCCGCGGCCTTCTTCCCGCCGAAGCGGGAAAGCTTACTTAGTTTTTGCCGGCGCTGTCAAGCATCGCATCCTGTGCTTTTTCTGCCTGTGCTTCCGAAACCTTCTGCTCCATCATCTTCTGGTACTCGTCACGGCCATGGCACTGCTTGTANNAACGTCACCCACTTTCTTATTCTATTCTTTTAATTCGTACTTTTACGGCAGGCAGCCCTTCTGTCTGCGCCGCCCACATCTTCAGACTGTCGTCAGAAAATATTATGCTTTCCGTCCGCAGCAGTTCTTGTATTTCTTACCGCTTCCGCAAGGGCAGGGATCGTTGGGGTAAATCTTGGCATTTTCACGCTTTACCGGTCCCTTCTGTAAGGAATCGTCCTTGTTGGTACCGGTGATCTGTGCCTGCTGCTCACGCTCTACCTTCTGCTCAACCTGAATGTGGTACAGGATACGTACGGTGTCCTCCTTGATGGCACGCGTCATATCGCCAAACATCTGGTAGCCCTGAATCTTATACTCAACGAGCGGATCCTTCTGACCGTAGGCCTGGAGACCGATTCCGTCCCGGATGATATCCATATCGTCGATGTGATTCATCCACTTCTGGTCAATTACACGAAGAAGAATGACACGCTCAACCTCACGGAGCTGCTCCGGGTTCGGGAAGGAGGCTTCCTTCTGCTCATAGAGCTTAATGGCCTCTTCCTTCAGGAGCTGCTTAAACTCATTCTTCGTCATCTTCTCGAACTGCTCTTCGGTCAGCTGCAGCTTCGGAAGAGGGATGATGCTCATCAGCGTATCATTGAGACCGCTGAGATCCCAGTCCTTCGCAGTAGCATCCTCTGGCACATTGGCATCGACATAATTCTCGATGATGTCCTGGATGAAGTTGATGATGGTCGGACGAAGATTATCTCCATTCAGTACCTTCTCACGCTCTGCATAGATGACATCCCGCTGCTCGTTGTTAACCTCATCGTACTTGAGAAGATTTTCACGGATGCCGTAGTTGTTGAGCTCAATCTTCTCCTGTGCCTTTTCAATGGCATTCGACAGCATCTTGTGATGAATCTGCTCTCCCTCTGGTACGCCCAGGGCCTCGAACATGTTCATGAGACGCTCCGAACCGAAGAGACGCATCAGGTCATCCTCCAGAGAGATAAAGAACTGGGACTGACCTGGGTCACCCTGACGTCCTGCACGTCCACGCAGCTGATTATCAATACGTCTCGATTCGTGACGCTCCGTACCGATGATATGCAGTCCGCCTGCAGCCAGTGCTTCCGGATCCAGCTTGATATCGGTACCACGGCCTGCCATATTCGTCGCGATGGTAACCGCACCATGATGTCCTGCGTCCGCAACAATTGCAGCCTCCAGCTCATGGAACTTTGCATTCAGGACATTGTGCTTAATGCCACGGCGCTTCAGCATGCCGCTGATGAGCTCCGAGGTATCAATGTTGATCGTACCGATCAGCACCGGTGCTCCGGTCTCATGGATGCGAACGGCTTCATCCACCACGGCCTGGAACTTTTCCTTCTTGGACTTGTAAACAGCATCATCGAGGTCGATACGCTGTACCGGCTTATTGGTCGGAATGCAGATAACATCCATGTAGTAGATGTTACGGAATTCCTTCTCCTCTGTCTGCGCCGTACCGGTCATACCAGCCTTCTTATCAAACTTGTTAAAGAAGTTCTGGAAGGTGATGGTTGCAAGCGTCTTCGACTCGCGCTTGACATTCACGTGCTCCTTTGCCTCGATAGCCTGATGGAGACCATCGCTGTAGCGACGGCCCGGCATGATACGGCC
>DJEQ01000009.1:20887-41655 GCA_002431355.1 Oribacterium sp. UBA5894 | reverse complement strand
TTATTGGCACGAAGGGCGAGAATCACACAGTGCTGGATTTCCAGGTTCTCCGGATCTGCCAGGTTCTTAATATGGAAGAACTGCTCTACCTTATGAACACCCTGTTGGGTAAGGTTGACGGTCTTCTCCTTTTCATTGACGATAAAGTCACCGGTCTCTTCAATCTCTTCGCCGAGAATGGCATCGAGCTTGCTGAACTCTGCGGACTCCTCACCACGCTGCAGCTGGCGCGCCAGCACATCACAGACCTCATAGAGCTTGGTGGACTTGCCGGACTGACCTGAAATGATGAGCGGTGTACGGGCTTCATCGATCAGAACGGAATCGACCTCATCGATGATGCAGTAGTGGAGACCGCGAAGCACCTGCTGGTTCTTGTAAACGGCCATGTTATCACGGAGATAATCGAAACCAAGCTCATTATTTGTCACATAGGTGATATCACAGTTGTAGGCTGCCTGACGCTCTTCGGTGGTCATGGAGTTCAGTACGACGCCGACGCTGAGACCGAGGAACTCATGAATCCGGCCCATCCACTCCGCATCACGCTTTGCGAGGTAGTCATTGACCGTAACGATATGGACGCCCTTGCCCTCCAGTGCATTCAGGTATGCCGGACAGGTCGATACGAGGGTCTTACCCTCACCGGTTCTCATCTCTGCGATACGCCCCTGGTGAAGAACGACACCACCGATCAGCTGTACCGGGAAGTGCTTCATCTTATTGACACGCCATGCGGCTTCACGTACCGTCGCATACGCCTCCGGGAGAATGCTGTCCAGGCTCTCGCCCTGTGCGATGCGCTCCTTGAACTTCCCTGTCTGTGCCTTTAATTCTTCATCCGACATCTTCGACATGGTCTCATCATAAGAAAGAATCTTCTTAATGATCGGATCGATCCGCTTCAGCTCATGATCAGAATGGCTACCAAAAACCTTCTCAAAAAAACTCATTTGATCTAGTACTCCTTATTGTTTGTATGCACTCTAAACGCGCCCATACGCAGCTTTCGTTCTACTTTCGGCTATAACTCTAGAATCTTATCACTAAACCCTTTTTTATTCAAGGAAGCTTTTGATTGTTAACATTTAATTCATAAATACTGAGCGGAAGACGCAAAAAGGCGGAGGGCCGGAGGCGAGCAGGCATCGGAAGCCATATGTGGAGGCCGCTTTAAAATCCAAATCGAACCTTTTTAGAACCACTTGGAGAACTTTTTCCTTAGCACTCCTTCCAACGACGACGTTTTCATAAAGAAAACTCGTCGATTGGAAGGAGCCTAGTGGTTCTTAAGGTTCGATTTGTGATTTTATCGGCCTCGGAATACTGGCTTCCGATGCCTGCTCGCCTCCGGCCCTTCACATTCTGTATTTTTCAGGGGGCGGATTTTCTTTTGCTTTTTTATATTGTTATGGAAATTAGTTTTATATATGGTATACTATAAGTATCCCAAGAAACACCATGGGAAATCTTTTTAAGGGAGCGTGATTCTATGAAGTTTAACATCACAGGAAGAAATGTTACTGTATCCGAGGGTATGAAGGACCAGATCGATCGTAAGCTGGGCAAATTATCCAAGTTCTTCAAGGAAGACACCCCATGTAATGTCACTCTCTCCACGGAGAAAAACAAGTACAAGGTTGAGGTTACGATTCCGGTAAAGGATGGCGTGATTCGTGCCGAGGAATCTTCTCCGGACAAGTTCCAGTCGCTGGACATCGTTGTCGATGTGATTGAGCGTCAGATTCGGAAGTACCGCACGAAGCTCGTGAATCGAAAGCTCGCAGGTGATTTTTCGGAGGCCTTTGTCGAGGAGCCGGAGGATGCAGAGGAGGATGAGATCCTCATCGAGCGTACGAAGCACTTTGATCTGAAGCCAATGACACCAGAGGAGGCATGTCTCCAGATGGAGCTGGTGGGCCACACCTTTTTCGTATTCCAGAATGGCGATACAGGCAATGTCGCCGTTGTTTATAAACGAAAGGGAGGAAGCTACGGACTCATCGAGCCGGAGTACTGATTCTCCTTTTCATGTGCGTGACGCTCGATCGCAGAAGGTCCTGCGGACACGGACGTTGATCATGGATCCATTTGTCATCTTAACTCCATAAAGAAGAGCCCCTTCAGCTGTTTCGCTGAAGGGGCTCTTCCATTTTACAGTTTACAGGTCTGAGAATCCAGGATGTTCCGATGGTGTCCGGCTCTTCTGTCGGTTTCGGCAAAGATGCTACACTCAGTTCTGTAAAAACCGTCCGTAGCCTGCAGGCTCACGGTAATTGTAGCGGCCGGTGCAGATGCCGGTACGACTGTTTGCAGCATGGATGATGACACCGTCACCCGCATAAATCGCCACGTGGTTGATATAATCTCCAGAGCCATAGAATACAAGATCGCCTGGCTGGAGCTCTGAGAAGCTGATCGACTGTGCCTTCGCATACTGGTCACGGGAGCTGCGCCCGGTATCAATGCCGAAGTGCTTGAAAATCTGCTGTACAAAGCCGGAGCAGTCCGCACCGTCCGTCAGCGAGGTTCCACCATAGACGTATGGATTTCCAAGGAACTGCTTTGCGTACTGGATGAGTGCCTGCCGAGATGCGGTTGTCGCAATGACTGGCAGCGAGGTCCCGGTTGGTCCCTTGCTGGTTGCAGCTTCGATGACATTGCCTGCGGCGGAAAGAATGGAATTTGCAACGGTCACCGCCGCTCCGCTCTTCGTGCTGCCCGCATCGGCCGTGCCGCTCTGGGTCGTGGATTTCACATTATTTAAAATGCTGGTCGCCGCATGCACGACATTTTTCTTCACTGTATCGACCATGCTCGAGGATGTACTTGTACTGCTCGACGCAGAGCTGCTGCCGGATTTAAATGCAGCGAAATCATCGACCGTATCGGCTACCTCCAGAAGCGTTTCCTTTCCCGCTGTGGAGGCCGCTGCTTCCTTCGTGGTTTCGGTCGCTGCGGAATCCTGTGCCACCGTATACTGATCGCTTACGACATTGGCACTGGTTTCTGAAATATTTGAAATCTTATATTCCGGAATCATCGAACCGTCGGTCACGGTGGTCAGATCCTGATCCGTGATGCCGAGCTCCTCATCCGATACCGGGCCGTCGTCAATACCGATCAGGACTTCATCTGCCCAGGCGGTCGTAGTCGTCGTCATACTGAGCATGAGAAGCAGCGCAAGCTTCCACGCACATTTCCGAAGCTTCCGCCCCGTATAAACAGAGGAAGCGCTCCGGCCTTCCCTCTTCTCTTCGTTTCTATTGAAAATACGTTTACTTCCAGGTCTGCTCACAATGTCTCCAAACTGTTTTCTTTACTTTAGCTGCTGAATTTTTCAAACAGTTTCACTTTAGCACAAACGCCGTTTCGTTTCCTTATGTTTTCTATTACGAATTGCTTACGACTGCTCCGTGCGATTTTATCTTGACGAATCCAGTACACGTTTTTCAGGGTGCAGGCTGCGGCATTAAATCCAGCCGCCATCGAAGCGAAGAACCTGTCCGGTAAGATAGCGTGGTGCCACTGCAAGGAGCTTTACAAATTCTGCCACCTCCTCTGGCGTGCACATGCGGCCATATGGGATTTCATCCTCCAGCTGTGCGCGGTCCTCCGAACTCATCCAGCCATTCATGTCGGTGTCCACGCAGCCGAGGGCGAGGGCATTCACGGGGATATGATTCGGCGCGAGCTCCTTCCCCAGTGCCTTCGTGAAGGCATTGACCGCGCCCTTCGTAAGGCTGTAGACCGACTCCATGGATGCGCCCACCTCGCCCCAGACGGAGGAGATGTTGAGGATCCGCCCCTCGGAAGCATGCAGGAGGTAGGGAATGACGGCCCGAGTCAAGCGGAACATATCTCGGACATTGGCGTCCAGCATCTCCGAAAATTCTGTCTCTGTCACGTCCTGCGCGAGGTTGAAGGTCGAAATCCCGGCGTTGTTTACGAGCAGGAGGGTGTCCTCCGGTGCGTCGATATGGGTGCGTCGCTGAAGCGCCGGATTTTCGAGCTCCTCTTCCGTGAGAAGCGGAAGGCTGCCTTCATCTGGATTTCCAAGGAGCGTGGTCAGTACATTCTCTGTGATGGCGCCATGCACCGTGTGTACCTCCGTCCAGGTCCGAAGCGTCTCCGCCTCTGCTTCCAGAAGGTCGAAGCGGGACCGGCAGTTGACGATCAGTCGCCAGTCCTCCTTTGCCAATGCTTCCGCCACGGCTTTTCCCACGCCGCGGGAGGCTCCGGTAATGATTGCTGTTTTCATTGCACTCCTTTCCAGACTTACTGAAATGACGGCAGATTCCAGCGATAGTGAATGGCCAGGAAACGAATCAGAACGGTTACAGTCATGCTGACCACAGCGGCGATCATTGGGCTGCCAAAGGCTCCGGCCGGCTGCGAAAGGACGGAGATGCCACAATAGACGATGGCACCTGCAATCGCCGCGAAGCCATAGACACGCTTTCGCATGATGAGCGGCATCTGCCCGGCGAACATATCGCGGAGGATACCGCCACCGATACCGGTGAGCACGCCGACGAAACATACGAGGAAGGTATTGCTGCTGTAGCCTGCATTGACCGCCGCACGGCAGCCCACGACCACAAAGGCGGCCAGGCCTACGGAATCGGCTACATTCAGAATAAAGTTCGAGCGGATACGGTTATGGTCAAATTTATCCATGTACGTTTCTTTGCGCTGGCTCCGCTCAAAGAGGAAGTCCAGAACGCAGGTCAGGAAGGAAACGGTCACGTACACCGGCTTCGTGAACATGACGGGAGGAATCTGACCGAGAATCAGGTCTCGAATCATACCGCCACCGACGGCCGTCGCACAGCCGAGCACGATGGCACCGAAGATGTCCATCTTCCGCTCCTTCGCAACCATGACACCGGAAATGGCAAACGCCACTGTGCCAATCATTTCAAGGATAAAAATCACTGTATCAAAGCTCATCTTTTTCTCCGCTCTTTTTCAGGCATGAAGAATGCAGCACCTCTTACGAGATGCTGCATCATGCGTATTCTGTCTTCTATTCTAATGGAAATAAAGCGTAAATCAACCGGAATTTCGTGCGCCTCGTTTTTCCATCCGGAAATCCGCGGGCTGCAACTCGGCTTCGCCTACGCGCATATCGCCGATTTCATAGTGTATCTTTCCTTTAGTCGATCTCGTCCGGAAGCTCCAGGGTATGCTCACGGTTCAGCTTCTGGCAGAAGGCAACGAACTTGTCGAGCGGTACGTTCTGAATCTGCTTGTTGGAGCCACGTACGTTGATGGAAACGGTATTCTCCTCGGCCTCATGATCACCAAGTACCAGGATGTACGGATCCTTATAGTTCTTGAAGCCCTTGATCTTCGTCTTCATGTTCTTGTCGCTGTAATCCGCCTCGACACGAACGCCGGCTGCAAGCAGCGCTTCCTCGACCTTCTTTGCGTAGGCATTGTGCTCCTCACGAATCGGTACAAGCGCAACCTGATATGGATTCAGCCAGAATGGGAAGTTGCCCTTGAAGTTCTCGATGATGATACCGATGAAACGCTCGAGGGAACCATAGATGGCACGGTGAATAACCACCGGCATCTGCTGAGAGCCATCCTCTGCTGTATAGGTAAGACCGAAGTTGTGCGGAAGCTGGAAGTCCAGCTGTACGGTACCGCACTGCCACTCACGTCCAAGTGCATCCTTGATCTGCAGGTCAATCTTCGGGCCATAGAAGGCACCGTCGCCTTCATTGATCTCATAGCCGCCCTCCCCATACTTCTCATCAAGAATGGACTTGAGGGATGCTTCTGCGCTGTTCCATACATCAATGTCGCCCATGAAATCATCCGGTCTTGTGGAGAGCTCTGCACGGTAGGTTACACCGAAGGTCTTATAGATCTCATCGGCAATGGAGATAACATCCGCGATTTCATCCTTGATCTGCGACTCCATAACGAAGGTATGGTCATCGTCCTGACGGAATTCCTGTACACGGAAGAGTCCGTTCATCTGGCCGGACTTCTCCTTCCGATGAAGGACATCATACTCTGAATAACGAATCGGCAGCTCCTTATAGGAACGAAGCTTCCGCTTGAAGGTCATCATGGCGTTCGGGCAGTTCATTGGCTTTGCGGCCATGGTGTCGAGGTTCTCACGATTGTAGATCACGGAGCCTGCCTGGATCTTCGCCACCTTCTTTGCGGCGTTCTCATCCTTGAAGTCCTCTACCACATTCTCTACATCGGCATCCGCGGTTGTGTAGCCATCGATACCCGGAACAATGAACATGTTGTTCAGGTAATGTGCCCAGTGACCAGAGATGAGCCAGAGCCGCTTGTTATTGACGAGCGGAGCGGCAATCTCGGTATAGCCATGACGGCGCTGTACCTCACGGCTGTACTGCAGAAGTGCCTGATACATCTGCCATCCACGTGGAAGCCAGTACGGCATACCTGGAGCGGTTTCATTGAACATGAAGAGCTCAAGCTGTGCACCGATCTTCTTATGATCCCGCTCACGGGCCTCCTCGATCATCTTTACGTGCTGCTTCAGCTCATCCTTGCTCGGGAAGGCATAGACATAGACACGCTGCATATGATCCCGTTTTTCATCGCCTCTCCAGTATGCAGCAGAGCAGCTGTGAATCTGGTAGGCGGCGCTCATCAGCTCCTGAGAGTTCTCAACGTGCGGTCCACGGCAGAGATCAACATAATCATCGCCGGTATAGTACACGGTAATGGTCTCATCCTCTGGCAGCTCATCAATCAGCTCCAGCTTGAACTTCTGGTTCTTAAAGATTTCTCTCGCCTCGGCCTTTGAGACTTCCTTCCGTGTCCACGGCTCCCGACGCTTGATGATCTCGCGCATCTTGTTTTCGATGGTCTTGAAATCCTCCTCGCCAATGCTCTTGCCCTCTGGCAGAACGAAGTCATAATAGCAGCCGTCCTCGATCTGTGGTCCGATACCATACTGTACGTCCTTGCCATAGATCTCAATCACGGCCTTTGCAAGAATATGCGCCAGAGAATGACGATATACCTTTAATAACTCTTCCTTTTCCATTCTGTTTCTCCTTTGAATGTTTGAAAGCCTCCCCTTTGGGACGGTCGGCTTCGTGTCTAGGCAACCGGCCTAGTGCCACACGCGAATGCGATAAAATAAAAAAGCCCCAACCAGCTCGTGTGAACTGATTGGGACGAAGATTCGCGGTTCCACCCAAATTGTCATCTGCCACAGCCCTGTGGGTGAATGCCTCCGCATCCACATCGATGACCACTCTTTCGACGATAACGTAGTCAACGGATCCGATTAAGGATCTCTCCGAGGTGGTGTTCATATTTGCTCCGTCTACGCCTTGCACCAACCGGCGTTTCTCTGCATCGGGAATCTCGTACTACTGTCCTCTTCAACGATTTGGTCTATTCAATTGACATAGACATTGTAGGTTTCTGCAGAAGCCCTGTCAAGGACTTATTTTTTCAATAGCGCGGTTTCAGTAGTAATATGCATTCGAGATGCCGTGCCAAATTCATGCCAAATCTGTGCCAAAAAGTGGCTCATTTTCTGAGCCATTTGGCTCGGAATGTGAGCCGAATCGCTCAATTCATGCTCTAAGAAGCACGTATTCACGCCAAAAAACGCAAAAAAAGCCACCGAGAACGAATTCTCGATGGCTTCAAAAAGTCGGGGTGACAAGATTCGAACTTGCGACCCCCTGGTCCCAAACCAGGTGCTCTAGCCAAACTGAGCCACACCCCGAAGCGCTTTCTTCAAGCGACTCGTATACTATACTGAATTTGCCATTACATGTCAATAGTATATTTAATCTTTTTCTCAAGATTTTTGGTCCCTTGTTACTGTTCACACAAAATCTGAGATGTATTTAACATGGCATTGTCGCATTGACACAATGGCAAGGGTGCATTTGATATGACATTGCTGCTCTCACACAATGGCAAGATTAATTGCAACATGGCATTGTCGATAAGTCGAGTTTTTTCACAGGGAGCCACAATATACCGAAGCGACATTGCTTCCCGGCAATGTCAAACTCTGTCTCCAAAGAAAATTTGAATAAATGTCTGCTCAAAAGGATTCTTTTCGTTGAAAGGGCGCTTATTATGCAATGTCAAAGTATAAGAAGTACAATATAGTGTGAACAGTAGTGGCCCCTTTGTCAGAACGAGGGTATTTATGATTCCTTTACGTCCTCTTCTCTCAGAATCGCATCCAGCTTCTGAAAAAGCTCTTCCTTTGTCTCGTAGCTTTCCACATGGAAATATGCATCGCCCCGCAGCATCGCGCTCAGCTGCGTCTCCGACGGACGATAAAAGATATAGCATGGCTTCCCGTAGTGCTCTCCGGCGCAAAGCTCATAGCCAACGCCAAGCGAAGGATGGGTGCACTCGGCAACGAGAAGATCCGAGGTGCGGAGCCAGGCCATATCCTGATTATATATGTCCTGGTCCTTCTGCCCCTGCTCACGCGCATTAAGATCTGTAGCGCCGATATGCTCTGTCAGCACAATGTCCGTTTCCTGAATATGGTGAATGATGTCGCGATAGAGGGCTGCATCCTCCCGGCCTCCCCGAATGGAGCCTGCAAAATAGATCTTTCTGTTCATTTTTAGCCTTTCTTTTATTTTCTGTTCAACATTTACGAAAATGCCGAAAAATCGTAGGAATTTCGTAAGAAGTATGCTATAAACATTATATAGTTTACATGTCACGAATCAAGTGACAAATCTTATATGCTGAGAGGTACATGACTATGAAGATGACAAAGAAGCTTGCTACAATGGTAATGACGGGCGCACTTGTTGCTGCTATGTCCGTTCCTGCATTCGCTGGTGTTGCACAGTATGACATCGGTTCCTTAAGCGCAAAGAACGCGTATTCCTATGCTGCAGCCGCTTATGCAAACGCAATCCACGAGGCTGCTGAGCAGGCTGAGGCTCCTGCACCTGCTGCAGTAGCTGCTCCAGTTGTGGACGCTACAGCTTACGCAAGCTACTCTGAGTATGCTGCCGCAATGGCAAACGCTGCACGCGCTGCTTTCGATGCTCAGGGCATCGGCAATGCTGCTGCACTCGGCTATGGCTTAGAGTAATTCTCAGGCTCATCTAAAACTGAATATATTTAAAAATCCCCGCACCGAACGGTGTGGGGATTTTTCTGTTATTACAGGCTCTCACCTTGCAGGATTTTCAAAGGGCTGCTTACAGGAAGGTCGTGATGATATATGCGGTGACCGGCAGGGTCAGGATACTGAGGAGCGTGGACAGAATAACCACGCCGGCGGCCTTCTCTTCATCATAGTGAAACTGCACCGCGAACACCGAGGTGATCGCCGCACATGGGCAGGCCTCCAGCAGAAGCACAACATCCGAGGCCATGCCGAAGCTGATATGAAGAAGGCCATAAATCAGAAGGCATACCGCTGGAATCACCAGGAGTCGAAGCCCGATGACCGCACAGACCGTGCGATCCCGGATGACCTTACCAAGACTCGATCCTGCAAGAATAATGCCGGTGATGATCATGCTGATCGGAGTATTCAGTGCTCCGATCTGTGAAAGCGGCTGATGAATCAGCTCTGGTACCGGAATCTGTAAAAGATAGATGCCGAGCCCCAGGAATACGGCCAGAATCGCCGGTGTCCGGAGAATCGTTTTTATGACCTGCTTGGGCTCGAGCTGTCCGGATATGCTGGCGTAGCCATAGGTCCAGAGCAGAATATTAAAAACGGTATTGTAGCTGCTTGCATACAGAAGGCCTTCGTTTCCGAAGAGTGCCTGGATCAGCGGGAAGCCCATGTAGCCGGCATTGGAAAACATCATCGCAAATTCAAGAATCGGTCGATTAGCTGCGGCCATTTTTCGCCCGGCGATACGTGCAATCACGAATCCAATCATGATGAGAATGAAGGAGTGAATGAAGGCCAGTACGATGCCATGGAAGACCTTCGGATCAAATTCCGTAATATAGGAATTCACGATCATGCATGGGACGACAATGGACACAAGAAGATTTGAAAAATGCTGTCGTGCCTCCGGCTTCAGAGTATTCGTCCGGATGGCGAAGTAGCCCACCATGATGAGCAGAAAAAAGACCGTCACCTGCCGTGCAGAAATAAGCGCAAGTTCCATTTACCTCTCCTTCAAATATAAAAAGGTGGACCATCTCTCTGCCCGGAACATGGAGTTGACAACATGTTCCGGAGAAATGTACCACCTGATTTTATATTCTCTTTATACATCCATGCTTCAAGAAGGATCTGCGGGTCGAATCGTCAATGCATACCCTCCACCGCATAAATCCTCAGACGCATCGTCAATGGTAGCGCTTACATCATACATCGCCTGTGCCTCTGAATCAAGATAGCGCTGTGTGCCTTCCTCGGATTCTGCTTTCGCCTCGCCGAAGAAATTGGTCAAGGTCTGCTGCAGTACGGAACGGTCGAGTCCAAGTGCTGCAGTATCCACGGAAATCGCCGTAACGTGTGCGGATGCGCCTTTTGCAGCATGGACATAAACCGGGATGGGCTGATCCTGCTGCAGGAGATAAAGGGAAGCTTTATAAAGTGCCTGCCCCTCTGCATCGACCTTCCCTGTATCCGTCAGCTTCGTTCCGAGCTGCTGCTCGATGACCGCCTGCCCCTCTCCCGATGGGAAGACGGAGGCATGTGGCTGAAAAGCACCTGCGCCGCGTGCGTCCGTCGGGATCTGCTCGATGGCTGCACGGAAGGCGCCCGTTTTTTCCCGGAGAATCTGCTGCACACTGTCACCGACGATGGCCGCCGCGTCCGCCAGCTGCCCTTCATCCAGGCTTTCTTCGGATTCACTCCCGCCCTTCTGCGTCTCTCTTTCACTTCGTGCTGCGCCGCTCTCCTTTTCGTCCTGCTCTTCATCACGCTGCTCGAGCAGGACGGAAGCAATCCCCTCCATGCTGAAGGCGGTATGGTCGGAAGAGGTGTCTGCGGTCAGCGTCGCCTTCTGCCCGGTAATGCGCTTCACCGATTTTACAAGCCGATCTGTCAACGGATTCTCCCGTCCATTGCCCACGCCCAGGGTATACGCCGTCGCTTCAGCGTGACCAATATCTCCAAGCTGAAGATCTCCGACGATCCGGGAGCGTTCTTCCTCCGACAGGGAAGAAAGGTACTGTCGCGCACCCTGCAGTGCCTCTGCCTCACCCGTAAAGGCGAGGTATCGGAGCTCCAGGGGACGTTTCAGCTTTTCTGTTTGCCGAGACACCGCCGTAAGGACGGAGAGCCCTTCAATGTTTTCCGTGCCATCTGCGCGGTACAGCGGAGCCGAAATCACCAGGATGTCCGTGCTCTCTTCCTCCGTATCCGCAGGCTGCACGGATAGCAGCGCCACACCGGAGGTCGCATCCAGGCGGGTGCCGGGCAGCTCCTGAATGGAGGTCTGCACTGCCTTCGTATAGTCGGATGCATCCAGACGAATTCGATGGTATACGATGCGCGGTGCGAGAAGCACGAGACTCAGGAGCAGTGCGCGAAGGCCATCCTTCCGTGCCTTCGGCTCCTTATACAGCACGGTATGCAGAAGCTGCATCGCGGCAAAAATCAGCACCAGCACGCCGATGACATAAACAAATAAAAGTGCGAGGTCCAGGGGATCCCGTAGCATATATGCAATTTTCATAGATCAAAAAACCTTTTCACTTATTTCTGCATCTTCTTCAATGCTTCGACCATTTCGACATCATCCTGAAGCACACGGAAGTTCGTGGTGACCGGGTGCTCACCGGGTCTTGTAATGGTGATCTCAATGACGGAGCCCTCTGGAATTCCGCCTGCGACAAAGTGCTGTACAAAGGAGACCACCTTCGGGTGGTCTGCCTGAAATTTCTTAAAAAGGCCGGCAGCCTTCATCATTTCGCCTGGATGTATCATCGTAGTTCCTCCATTCTGTTCTATTCTTTTATTCGATTCTCTTGTTTCTTCAGGTATATTTCTTTTTCTCGGAATCCAGTGTAAACCAGAAATCCACACCGGTTCGTGTATTTTTCACGCCACAGCTCTGGTGATGTGAGCTCATGATGGCCTTGACGATGCTGAGCCCCAGTCCACTGCCACCATAGGAGCGGGTATGTGCCTTATCCACCTTAAAGAACTTTTCCCAGATCTGCTGGAGGTCCTCCTCCGGAATCTGTTTACCGGTGTTCGTTACATGAATCGACACCGTTCCATGCGCATCACGCTCTGAAAACAGGCTGATGTTGTTCGGCTCCTGCAGGTGATGGAGTGCATTGTTCAGATAATTGGTAATGACCTCTTCAATTTTAAATTCATCTGCCCATACCATCGTGCCTTCTGGGATATCGATTTCCACATGTGCATGCTGCTGCCGAATGAGTATATCCGCCTTTGTGACCACGCCGCGGACGACCTTGGAAATATCGAAAAGCGCAAAATCCGGGATATCCTTGCCCTGCTCGATGGCACTCAGGTTCATGAGCTCATGCACCATCGTATTCATGCGCTTCGCTTCATCCACAATGACGCCACAGTAATAGCTTCTCGCCTCCGGGTCATCCGCCAGGCCCTCATTGAGCCCCTCTGCGTAGCCCTGAATCAGTGCGATCGGTGTTTTCAGCTCGTGGGAAACATTGGCGATAAATTCCTGCTGCTTCTCTGCAAGCCGGGTCTTATTTTCAATGTCCGACTGAAGCTCGTTGTTTGCCGTCTTCAGATCGGCAATGGCGCGCTCGAGCTTCTCAGACATTGCATTCATGGAGTTGCCCAGTACCCCGATTTCATCCGAATTCTTCCCTGTGTAGCGTGCGGTAAAATCCAGCCGGGACATCTTCTCGCTGAGACAGGCGAGATCATTGATCGGCTTCGAAATCTCACGGCTCGTAAAGTAAACGACGACGGAGCCGGCGATCAGGGCAAAAATGCCAATGAGCAGGAGAAAGCGATTAAAGAAAGCGACGGACTCTCGGAGGCTTGAGATCGGCATCGACATGATGAAGGTCGTCGTATTATCCGAAAAATATCCCCAGCTTTCAAGATACATGTTTCCACTGTCCGTGTCGCGATTCTGCTCGATCTTGTAATTATTAAAGCTTTCGAGGATCCTTCCCTTTTCGCCCTGCCGATTCCCGAAGATGTACCGGTTCAGCTTCTGAGACTGAAGGCTCTGGTCTCCATAGGTTGAGAATACACGATCCGTCTGGGTGTCAATGATGACGACGCTGATATTATTTGTTTCTGAGAGCGTCTTCAGATACCTGGTCGCGGGCGTTTCCGTATCGGGGTCCGCCGTATCAAAATCGACCGGGAAGAGCTGATCAATGCGGCTCTGCCCATCCGAGGCGCCGCTCAGCATCGTATCCAGTGTGGTATACGCATTTTCCAGCGTACTGATCTTCTGCTTCGTATAGTAGCCCTCCAGCAGGAAGGAGTTTGCCAGCAGGATGGCAATGATGAGAATCGTGATGATGCCCATGAAGATGCCGATGAAGCGCCACTTGATGCTGCTTCTGAAACGATTCTTCTTTTTCATGCTTTTTCATCCACTTCGAATTTATAGCCCATGCCCCATACGGTTTTAATGTACTCGCCCTTCTCGCCCATCTTCGCGCGAAGCTTTTTCACATGCGTGTCAATGGTGCGTGCGTCTCCGAAATAATCATAGTTCCAGACATTGTTGAGAATCTTTTCCCGTGACAGTGCGATGCCCTTGTTTTCGATAAAATAGAGCAGAAGCTCATACTCCTTAAAGCTGAGCTCGATCTCCTTTCCGTCGATTCTTACCGAATGCGCCGACTTATCCACCTCAATGCCGCCGATCTGCACCACCTCATCCTGATTTACACCGGTGCGGCGAAGGATGGCCTCCACGCGCGCCACCAGAATCTTCGGGGAGAAGGGCTTCGAAATATACTCATCCGCGCCATACTCGAAGCCCTTCAGCTCATCACTCTCCTCGGAACGTGCCGTCAGCATGATAACCGGCACCTTACTGTGCTCGCGGATGGTTTTCAGTACTTCCCAGCCATCCATCTTCGGCATCATCACATCAAGAATCACGAGAGCGATATCCTTCTCTGCAAAGAACACATCGATGGCTGCTTCTCCATCCCCGGCTTCTACGGTTTCAAAATCCTTGATCTTTAAAAAGTCGGAAATCAGCTTTCGCATTCTCTCCTCATCATCGACCACCAGTACCTTTAATTTTTCCATGGTATCTCCTCTGCCTCTGTCCTCTGCCGGACACTGCATTTCTGATTCGCTCTGCGCTCGTGGTAGCGCTCTGCCCCGCGCTTCACGGTCTCAGCTTCGTTTTCGCCGAAAAATCTCTGGAAGGGTATGCACCCACCCTTTCGTTTTCGAAGGTGGTGCAAGGCCATCCAGCAGAAAGCGACTTGGACTGCATTTTTTAGCATAGCGATTCTCTGTGAAATAAATGTGAAGTTCCCTCTTTGCACGCGTACAGGCCACATAAAATGCGCGGCGTTCCTCTTCGATCTGTGCTTCAGTCACAGCCTTTGTATAAGGCGTGATGCCTTCATTCACATCAATCAGATGAACGACATCGAATTCGAGCCCCTTACTCCCGTGATAGGTCATCAGTCGAACGCCCTGCTCTGCCTGATTCTTCGCTGCCGATCGCTGCAGCTCCTCTCCGTAATGCTCCGCATACTGAAGCCATTTCTGTTTGTTCGGCTCCTGACGTGCGGAAAGCTCCAGCGCGTCTATTATAGCATGGACTCCTTCAAGTCCAGTATGATTTTCCTGGCTGTACCACTCGAGGTATGAAAGGTATCCGACGCGCATGCAGATATAGATCAGGGCGGCTTCCGTCGGCAGGGCGCGAATCGCCTTCAGGTCCTCCACAAAACGGTCCAGAATGAGGTCCATGCCATGCCTGTCCCGGTAGTAGCGTCGAAGCTTCGCAAAATCTGTTGCACGCTCCTGCACGGCTTCGCGGGAAATGAAACGGTTTGGCTTATTCATGATGCGGAGAAAGTCCCGTCGTGTACCAGTGCCGAGAGAAAGTCGCAGATACGCCATGAGATCCTGGGCCACCATGCTGTCATATACATTCTGCGTGTGATCCCGTGTCGTATATGGCAGCTGCAGACGCACAAATTCAGAAATCAGCGGACGTGCCAGCGTCTGTGTGCGAAAGAGAACCGCAATCCGCTCGGGAGCCGTTCCCTGCAGAAGCTCCTTCTGAATATTCTGCAGCACCAGAGCATACTCCTGCAGTGTGTCCTCGGTCTGATAGCGTAGTGCGCGCCCACCTGGCCCCTGCACGGCTTCAATGGTTTTCGGAAAGCGATGCCGGTTGCGGGCAATCACTGCCGATGCGAAATCAACGATTTCCTTTCGCGAACGAAAGTTCTTCGACAGCATGATGCGTACAGCACCCGGATAGTCTGTCTCAAAGCCCAGCATAATGCCTGGATCCGAGCCGCGAAAGGCATAGATGGACTGATCATCATCTCCGACAATGAAAAGATTGTTTTCTGGCAGTGCCAGCATACGAACGATCTGATACTGTAAGGGAGAAATATCCTGAAATTCATCGACGAGGATATACCGGTACTTCTTCTGCCAGCGCCGAAGCTCCTCCGGTTCATCGAGAAAGAGCTGATGACAGCGAAGCAGCATATCGTCGAAATCCACGAGGCGTCGTCGACTGAGTCTTTCCTGGTACTGAAGCATCAGGGAGGTAAACGCCTCCTTTTCGAGAAGACTGGAGTCAAAGTCCGACAGCAGCTTTCCGCTTCCCTTGAAACGGGAGATTTCTCCTGTAAGAAGGCGCAGAAAGTCCTTATCATAGCTGCAGTCGATGTGAAGCGACTCGGTGATCTCCCTGAGAAGGTCGGACTGCTCCCGTTCACTGATAATGTTTTTAAACGAAAAGTGAAAGCGGATCCGGAGAATAAAGAAGAAAATGGAGTGAAAGGTCCCGAAGCTGACCTGTCCACCAGCATCGTCGAGACTGCCCAGGCTTCGCGCGTCCTCTCCTCGCGAAAAGGTCGGACGATGCCCGATTTCCTTCTCATAGGCATCCCCCAGCTTCTGCTTCATCCGCTCCTCGAGCCACAGCTTCCGAAAGCGTCCCTCCATCTCCAGGGCTGCCGCTTTCGTAAAGGTAATCACGAGGATGTCCTCGGGGCGGACGCCCTGACGGATCAGGTGAAGGATGCGATGCGTAATCACTGTGGTCTTTCCGGAGCCTGGACCGGCCAGCACCATGGCGGGAGCATCAGTATGTTCAATTGCACGTTTCTGATCATTTGAAAAACCCATGGCAGTATTCTACCATGGGTTTTCCTGTTCGCCTATAGTCTACAAGTCGACTAGGTTTCAGGCCAGACGACGAATGCCATCCGCAATACGCTTCAGGGATTCCTCCTTGCCGAGCACCTCCATAATTTCCGTTGCACCTGCCGGAGTCATCGGGCGCCCAGAAAGAGCGATACGGATCGGCCACATGATGAAGCCGGTCTTATAGCCCTTCTCCTTTCCATACGCGGACAGGAGCGCAAAAAGGGCATCATTGGAGTAGTCCTCCTGCGCACTCAGCAGCGGTTCCACTTCCTTCAGAAGCTGTAGGGAATTCTCGAGCGTGGTCTTCGACTTCTTATTCACATAGAGCTCCGTAGAGTAGTCTGGCAGTGCTTCGAAGAAGCCGATCATGTCTTCATTGATATCCGGGAAGATCTCGATTCGGGTCTTTACCATCGTAGCGATGTGACGAAGATCCAGTGGCTTCGTGATGATCTTCTGAATATATGGAAGGGCACGCTCATAATAGCGGTCGAAGTCCATTGCCTTAATGTACTCACCGTTCATCCAGCGCAGCTTCTCCATATCAAATACCGCCGGGCTCTTCGAGATGCGATGATAGTCAAACTTCTCGATCAGCTCCTGCAGGGACATGATTTCATTATTATCCTCTGGGGACCAGCCAAGCAGCGCCACGAAGTTGACCACAGCCTCTGAAACGAAGCCCTGATCAATCAGGTCCTCGAAGGACGCATGACCGGAGCGCTTACTGAGCTTCTTGTGATTCTCATCCGTGATAAGCGGGCAGTGAATGTACTTCGGAATTTCCCACCCGAAGGCGTCATAGAGACGGTTATACTTCGGGCTCGAGCTCAGATATTCGTTACCACGTACGACGTGGGTAATGCCCATCAGATGATCGTCGATGACATTGGCGAAATTATAGGTCGGGAAACCATCCGACTTGATGAGCACCATGTCGTCGAGCTCCGAATTGTCAACCGTCACATCGCCATACAGCTCATCGTGGAAGGTCGTCGTTCCCTCCGTCGGATTGTTCTGACGGATCACATACGGCTTTCCGGCAGCGAGATTGGTCTCGATCTCCTCCTTCGAAAGAGAAAGACAATGCTTATCATAGTGCATGATCTCTTCGCCGTTGACCTCGGTCTTCAGGGACTCGAGGCGCTCCTTCGTGCAGAAGCAGTAGTAGGCCTTGCCCTCGTCTACCAGCTGCTTTGCATACTTCATATAGATGCCCTGCGCACGACGCTCTGACTGCACATACGGACCGCAGCTGCCTGGCTTATCCGGCGACTCATCCGGAATAAGTCCCGTGTCTGCAAGTGTATCATTGATGAGCTCAATGGCTCCCTCCACGAAGCGCTCCTGATCGGTATCCTCGATACGTAAGAGAAAATCGCCGCCCTCATGCTTGGCGATCAGGTAGGCATACAGTGCTGTACGCAGGTTGCCTACATGCATTCTGCCTGTTGGAGAAGGCGCATACCGCGTTCTGATTTTCATAATATTGAACTCCTTTATACTCTCTATGACTGAAAAGGTCCGGTCCAGCTTCCTGAACCCGGACCTCCATCCACATTGAATGCTTATTCCTTATCCGCATCTCTCAGATCCATTGGACGCATGGTGAGATTGATGCGGCCCATCTTGTCGACCTCCTGTACCTTTACGGTCACTTCGTCGCCAATGTTGACTACATCCTCTACCTTCTCTACGCGGCCATCGGCGAGCTTCGAGATGTGTACCATACCATCCTTGTTCGGGCTGAGCTGCACGAACGCACCGAAATTCATGATGCGAACCACCTTACCGGTCAGAATCTGACCTGGCTCAATGTCGTTGACGATGGACTCAATGATCTTCTTCGCCTTCAGAAGGGCATCCTTATCAATACCGGAGATGGATACCATGCCGGTATCATCAATGTCGATCTTTGCGCCGGTCTCATCAATGATGCCATTGATGGTCTTGCCCTGCTTACCGATGACATCACCGATCTTCTGCGGATCGATCTGCATCGTAATGATCTTCGGAGCATACGCAGAAAGCTCTGCACGTGGTGCAGCAATGGCTTCCTTCATGACGCCGTCCATGATAAAGAGACGGGCCTCATGGGCTCTGTGAATTGCCTCCGTCACGATCTCCCTCGTAAGACCATGAATCTTGATATCCATCTGAATTGCGGTGATACCGGTGTGGGTACCCGTTACCTTAAAGTCCATATCGCCGAAGAAATCCTCGAGACCCTGAATATCGGTCAGAACGATATAATCCTCGTCGGTATCTCCGGTCACAAGACCGCAGCTGATACCAGCCACCGGCTCCTTGATCGGAACGCCCGCAGCCATCAGGGACAGGCAGGATGCACAGGTGGAGCCCATGGACGTAGAGCCGTTCGACTCCATGGTTTCAGAAACGGCACGAATCGCATATGGGAACTCTTCCACGGATGGAATCACTGGAAGAAGGGCTCTCTCTGCCAGCGCACCATGGCCGATCTCACGACGTCCCGGACCACGGCTTGCCTTCGCCTCACCTACGGAATAGCCCGGGAAGTTGTACTGATGAAGGTAACGCTTCTCGGTGACATATTCATTGAGACCCTCTACCTTCTGAACCTCGGAAAGCGGTGCCAGGGTTACGACATCCAGAATCTGAGTCTGACCACGCTTGAACATGGCAGAGCCATGAACTCTCGGAATCAGATCAACCTCGGCCTCCAGCGGACGGATCTCATCGATCTTACGGCCATCCGGTCTCTTATGATCCTTCAGAATCATCTTACGAACGGTCTTCTTCTCGTACTGGTAAACGGCATCCGGAAGCTCACGCAGTGCTTCCTCATCGTCCTGCAGTGCCTCTTCGAGCTTCTTCGTCACTTCTGCAATATTGGCATCGCGCTGCTGCTTATCATCCGTAAATACAGCGGTTTCCATCTCCTCCTCTGGAACGATGGTTTTGATTTTATCGAAGAGCTCCTGTGGTACCGCGTAGCTCTCGTATGGTGTCTTCTCCTTACCACACTCGGCAATGATGGAATCGAAGAAGCTGATGATCTGCTTGTTGACCTCATCGGCCTTATAGATGGCTTCGATCATCTGATCATCGGAAATGCAGTTGGCACCGGCCTCGATCATGATGACCTTGTCCCGTGTGGATGCCACCGTCAGGTTGAGATCCGATACGGTCTTCTCCGCATTGGTCGGATTGATAATGAACTCACCGTTGATGAGACCCACCTGTGTGGAAGCGCAAGGACCATCCCATGGCACATTGGAAATTGCTGTAGCCAGGGAAGAACCCAGCATCGCGAGAAGCTCTGGAGAGCAGTCCTGATCTACGGACATCACGAGGTTATCGAGCAGCACATCGTTTCGATAATCCTTCGGGAACAGCGGGCGCATCGGACGGTCAATCACACGAGAGGTAAGGATCGCATTGTCGCTGGCTCTGCCCTCTCTCTTCTTGAAGCCACCCGGGAACTGTCCAACCGCGTACATCTTCTCCTCATACTCTACCTGCAGAGGGAAGAAATCGATGCCATCCCTTGGCTGTGCCGATGCGGTACAGGTGGAAAGCACCGTTGTATCACCATAGTGCATCAGTGCTGCACCATTCGCCTGTGCGCAGACACGGCCAATGTCGACGGTCAGCATTCTGCCGGCGAGTTCCATTGAATAACTCTTGTACATTCGTACCTCCTTTTATCGTAGACAGGGAGGTCCAAAAACACTGATCAGGCTCAGCTTTCTTCCTTCTCAGGATTTTCCGCCTGCCGGGTCTCATCAGTGGTCTCGGATACTTCCCTGTCGTTCATTCTGTAGTGTCCTCGCGTGTCTCGAAAGACACACAAAGTCCATGTCATTATAGTATAAAAAAAGAGCAGAGAAAAGTATCTCTGCCCTTTTATTTCGAACTTTCTATTACTTTCTGATGCCGAGCTTC
The DNA here is from genome assembly GCA_002431355.1 of Oribacterium sp. UBA5894. Classification (GTDB taxonomy): domain Bacteria; phylum Bacillota; class Clostridia; order Lachnospirales; family Lachnospiraceae; genus Oribacterium. The sequence goes on along the minus strand of DJEQ01000009.1, from coordinate 21,431 downwards.
TCGATGAGGGATCTGTAGCTGTCCAGATTATTCTTCTGAAGGTAAGCAAGAAGGCCTCTTCTCTGACCAACCATCATGAGAAGTCCACGTCTTGAGTGGTGATCCTTCGGGTTCTTCTTCAGGTGCTCCGTGAGCTCGTTGATACGTGCAGTCAGAATGGCGATCTGAACCTCTGGTGAACCTGTGTCGCCTGCCTTACGGCCGTACTGCTCAATGATTGCTGTCTTCTTTTCCTTGGAAATCATGTTAAATCCTCCTGTTTATAAACTGTGTCACCTGTTCGTGACGACTTACGTTTACAGAGCTGCCGGATGGAGTTCCGCACAACCATGCCAACGCGCATACTCCTGTACTTTACCGGAACTCCGATGGATTGTCAATACCCTGCCGGCATTTTTCAGATCCGTGGGTCCGGGCCTTGGGAGGGCTGCCATCTGAAGCCACACGCAGTGGTCGCTGAAAACTCAAAATCGGGCCTTGTAGAAGCACTTGGAGCAATTTTACCTTAGCACCCTCTGTCAACGGAGCGTTTTCATCAGGAAAA
>DJEQ01000009.1:11142-20835 GCA_002431355.1 Oribacterium sp. UBA5894 | reverse complement strand
TGCAGAGGGCCTAGTGCTTCTTAAGGCCCGATTTTCAGAGTTTTCCGACCGCGGAGTACTGGCTTCAGATGGCAGCCCTCCCAAGCCCCGGACCGGATCGGAGACGGTGTTCTCAGATGCTGCCAAGCTCCATCGGATAGTGGCTGGCCGCGACGACGTCGCGTTCGAGCTGCGCCTTCAGATCCTCGAGGGAAGCAAATTTCTGCTGGTCACGGAGGCGATGGATGAATTCGACACGGATTTTCTTTCCGTAGAGGTCGCCGTGGTAGTCGAGCACATAGGTTTCAATCGAGGTCGGGTTGTGCGCAGCGATCGTCGGATTATCCCCGATGTTCGTCATGCCACGGTAGAGCTTCTGCCCGATGAGGACGCGCGTAACATACACACCGGATTTCGGATTCAGCTTGCCCTCCTTCGGAAAAAGATTCGCGGTCGGAAAGCCGAGTACCGTTGAGCCGAGCTCTTTTCCGTGGACGACAGTGCCGCTGATGGCGACATGACGTCCAAGCAGCTCTGCTGCCTTCTCAACATGGCCCTTTTCGATTTCCTCCCGGATAAAGCTGCTGGAGATCTCCCGCTCCTTGCCATCGTCATCCAGGACCTCCATCTTTTTAATGACGTGGACCTCATACCCGTACTTGTCCGCGCAGGACTCGAGGAGTGAGACATTGCCCTTCGCCTGATGACCGAAGGTACAGTCTGTCCCAACGACGATGTCCTCGGCATGCATGCCCTCCACGAGCACGGTGCGAAGAAACTCTTCGGCCGGTACGCCCATGGTTTCACGATTCACCGGATAGGAGAAAACGTAGTCGAAGCCCAGGTTTCGAAGTCGTGTCAGATGCTCATCACTGCCGGATATCGCATCCTGCCGAACGCCGGTGAGCACGGTCTTCGGATTCGCACTGAAGGTCAGAATGGCGGTTTTATGCTGCTTTTCCCTGGCAATGCGGAACATGTGCTCAAAGATCAGCTGATGGCCCAGGTGACTTCCATCAAACTTGCCGAAGGAGACGACCGTCGGCTCTGGAACATAGATTGGTGGCTTCATGATCTTCGCCAGCTCGCCACGGGCTTCACAGGCAGCAATCTCCTCAATCGTCCTGCTGTCCTCTACCCGGAACTGGCCGACACGCGTACGGCGGAGGGCAGACATGGCCGCACCACAATGAAGCTTCTCGCCGATGTCCTTGATCAGGGTACGGATATACGTACCGCGGGAGCAGGTTACAGTCAGCCGTACGTACGGGAGAGCAATGCAGTCGACCACGATGTTATGAATGGCGATCCGGTTTGGCTTCCGCTCAATGACCTTTCCCTGGCGGGCAAGATCATACAGCTTCTGTCCCTGCACCTTCTTTGCACTGTACATCGGCGGAATCTGATCATAGGCGCCGATAAAGCTTTGCACCGCTGCCCGAAGCTCCTGCTCCGAAACGTTCACGGGCCGTTCCTCCAGTATCTGTCCCGTCGTATCTTCGGTATCGGTCAGAATGCCCAGCTTCATTTCCGCTTCGTAGACCTTTTCCGTTGCTTCAATCGATGAAACAAGCTTCGTCGCTGTCCCCGCACATACTACGAGGACCCCCTCGGCCATCGGATCCAGTGTTCCAGTGTGTCCTATTTTCTTTTCATGGAGAATGGAACGGAGCTTTTTTGTAACATCAAAGCTCGTCCAGCCCTTCTCCTTATATACATTGATAATTCCGTCCATGCTGTCCTGCCATGATGCGGCCACATGGCCACACCCTGATTCATTTCTGTGATCTATGGTTTCTATACACGTCCTGTGCATCAAAAGGGCCGTCGTTTACACGGCAGCCCTACGATTTTATGTATGTGCGGAAGGATGATTGGATACAAAATCCGGTGCATCCATCTGCCTGGACAGCTCCTTCGTGATGTTGTTCATCACATCATAGCAGGAGCCCTGGAGTGTGCAGCCGGCGGCCATCTTGTGCCCACCGCCGCCGAAGGTCATGGCCACTCTGGCCACATCCAGCTGTGGATTATTGCTTCGAAGGCTGACCTTAAAGTTCTGATTGCTGAGCTCATACATAAACATCGCACAATCAATTTCACGGGTTTCACGCATCGTACTGACAATGCTGTCCACATCGCGGGAGGTCACATGGTAAAACTTCATGTCCTTGCATGTGAGCCACCCGGCGAGGCAGCGGCGATCCATCAGCATGACGCTTTCCATCAGAACCCGCCCCAGCACCTGCTGCTGCGCATAGGTCTTTGTATAGTAGCTGTCATCAATAATGGTGCCGAAATCGATGCCCTTCGTCATCAGGAAGCCCGCGATCTCCATGGTATGCTGCGAGGTACAGCTGTATTTGAAGATCCCGGTATCATGTGCGATGCCAAGGTAGAGGCACTCCGCCACCTTTTTATCAATGAAATCCGGATTCATCAGATCATAAACCACTTCGGATGCGCTGGAGGCCGTCGGCCGAATCGAGCCATGTGCAAAGGTCTGTGGCCCCGGCACATGATGGTCGGCTACAAACAGCTCCTTCGCATGCTCTGCCAGAATCTTAAAGTCTCCCAGACGGTCGAAGCCATTGCAGTCACAGACAATGCAGAGATCATACCTGCGATCCGAAGGGGTATGTACGATCGTATCAATCCCCGGAAGAAAGTCATATTTCTCGTTTGCAATCTGCAGGTAGACATTGACCTTCTTCTCCGGGTACTGATTCTCTATATAATGCTTGGTTCCCAGGGTGGAGCCGAGACAGTCTCCATCCGGGTTGGTATGCCCCAGAATGCAGATACTGCCTGCCTGCTGGATCATCTGCTGAAATTCATTCATCAAAAGCACCTGCTCTCTTGTATCAAATCCTGAAGTCGATGATATTATGCCTCTGTTTCTTCGGATGCTGCTGCGTCTGCTTCTTCGCCCCGCTTCTCAGCATCCTCCTCAGCCACCTTCCGGATGAGCTCGTCCATATGGGCACCATACAGGATGGAGTGATCCTCCACGAACTGAAGCTCCGGAGTGTGACGGAGGTTTACGGTCTGCGCGAGCTCCCGGCGAAGGAAGCCACTGGCTGCCTTCAGTCCCTCCATGGTTCTGGCCAGAGACTCCTCACTGCCCAGCACAGAGATATAAACCTTACAGTACTGAAGGTCCGGTGTGACCTCGGCACCCGTGACGGACGTCATCGGGGACACACGTGGATCCTTCAGGTCACGGATGGCTACGGAAAGCTCTCGCATGACCTCTGCGTTAATTCTTGTATTTTTTACAGAACCCTTTTTCAACGCTTAACCTCTTCCATTACATATACTTCTACATAATCCTCAAGCTCAATCTCGTTGAAGCCCTCGAATACAAGGCCACACTCGTAACCGGCCTTGACTTCCTTGACATCGTCCTTGAAGCGCTTGACAGAAGCAATCGCGCCTTCCCAGATCTTGTCCTGCTTCGGTCCACGGAGAATACGTGCCTGTGCACCTCTCTGAACCTGGCCGTCCTTGACCATACATCCGGCAATGTTGCCGACGCCGGAGGCCTTGAAGATCTGACGGATCTCGGCATGACCGATGACCTTCTCCTCATATACCGGTGCCAGCATGCCCTTCATGGCATTCTCGATATCCTCGGTTGCCTTGTAGATGATGTCATAGAGACGAACATCGACATGCTCACGCTCTGCAGTCTCACGTGCGGTTGCATCCGGCTTTACATCGAAGCCGATGACAATGGCATTGGATGCGCTTGCGAGTACGACATCCGACTCATTGATGGCACCAACGCCGGAGTGAATAACCTTGACGGCCACTTCGTCGTTCTTGATCTTCTCCAGTGCATCCTTGACTGCTTCCACAGAGCCCTGTACATCTGCCTTGACCACGAGCGGAAGCTCCTTGATCTCGCCAGCCTTGATCTGGTCAAACAGTGCATCGAGGGATACCTTCTTCTTGGATTCCTCAACCATCTTCTGCTTGCTCTCGGTGACGAAGGCAGCGGCATAGGCCTTGGCCTCCTTCTCATTGTCCTTCACCTGGAAGATCTCACCTGCATTCGGTACAGAGCTGAGGCCCAGAATCTCGCATGGCTGTGAAGGTACGGCCTTTTTAATGCGCTTTCCCTTATCATCGGTCATCGCACGCACCTTACCATAGGCGGAGCCAACCGCTACAACGTCGCCCTGGTGAAGCGTACCCTTCTGTACCAGAAGACGGGCCACCGGACCCTTACCACGGTCAAGCTCTGCCTCGATGACAACGCCATAGGCCGCACGGTTCGGGTTGGCCTTGAGCTCCATCACGTCTGCCTGAAGAACAATGTTTTCAAGCAGATCATCAATGCCCATTCCGGTCTTCGCCGATACCGGCACGCAGATCACATCTCCGCCGTACTCCTCCGGAATGAGGTCATACTTCATGAGCTCCTGCTTTACCTTATCCGGGTTGGCCGTTGGCTTATCCATCTTGTTGATGGCGACGATGATCGGCGTATTGGCTGCCTTTGCATGGTTGATTGCCTCAACCGTCTGTGGCATGACACCATCATCCGATGCAACAACCAGAACGGCAATATCCGTGGACTGTGCACCACGCATACGCATGGCGGTGAAGGCCTCGTGTCCCGGGGTATCGAGGAAGGTAATGACTCTGTCTTCATCATTCACCTTCACCTTTACCTGGTAGGCACCGATGGACTGTGTGATACCACCGGCCTCACGGGAGGTGACATTGGTATTCCGAATCGCATCGAGGATCGAGGTCTTACCATGATCAACGTGACCCATAACGCAGACAACCGGTGGTCTTGTCACCATCTCGTCATCCGTATCCTCGACATCATCCTTGACAAGCTCTGCGATGACATCGACCTTTTCTTCCTTCTCGCAGAGGATATCATACTCTACCGCAATATCCGCGGCATCCTCATACGAAATCTCTGTATTCAGTGTCACCATCTTGCCCTGCATGAAGAGCTTCTTGATGATCTCCGCAGCCTTCACGCGCATCTTATCGGCGAGATCCTTGATCGTGATAACCTCTGGAATGGTGATGGACTTGATCTCTTCCTCCACTGGCTTGACCACCTCCGGCTTGATGAAGGCACCCTTTCCAGTCTTCTTCTTGTAGGCTACCTCATCCGCTCTCTCGTAGGTCTGCTCAGCAGTATACTTATTCTGCTTCCGGTTGTTCCGGTTCCGCTTTGCTGCCTCGGCCTTCTCGTTATCGAAGTTCTTGTTGCCGAAGGTCTTTCCGGCAGCCGGCTTATGAGCCACCCGGTTCTGGGCCGGCTTCGATGCTACATCGACAGCCGGTGCCGAAGCGCCGGACGGACGACGGGCACCGAAGCCGGTACCTGCCGGACGCTGGCCTGGTCTCTGCTGACCCGGTCTCTGCTGGCCATTCCGATCACCAAACGGACGACCGCCCTGTGGACGATCTCCACTCCGCTGACCATTCCGGTCACCGAAGGAACGGGACTGTCCATTCCGATCGCCGAAGCTGCGACCACCCTGTGGACGATCGCTGCTCCGCTGACCATTCCGGTCACCGAAGGAACGGGTGCCCTGTGGGCGCTCCGAGGTACGAGCGGTCGGACGCTGCTCCACCGGCTTTGCCTCTGCTTCCTTCGCATGCTCTGCCAGTGCCTTCGCTGCCGCTGCGGCCTTCTGTGCCTCTTCGGCAGCCTTTCGTGCAGCCTCTTCCTCTGCCGCCTTCCGTGCAGCCTCTGCTCTTGCCTCCTCGGCCTCCTGACGCTTCTGGATCTCGTTCAGCTCCTTCAGCGGCGTCACACGCGCTGTGCCTGGTGGCAGCGGACGACCATTCGGGCTGGCCTTCCGAGCCGGCTTCTCTGCTTCCTGCGGCTTCCGTGTCCCCTGTGCCGCATGTCCACCGAACTTTGAGCCCAGTGGGCGATTCTTATGATTTGCGGAATTCTGCGAATGAAAAACAACAGCAAGCTTCTTTTTCTTCGGTGCTTCTTTATCCTTGCTGCCATCCTTGCTGTTCATTCCCAAATTTTTCTGGTTCTCATCTGACATTCACATTACCTCCGTCAATATACTTGATCATCGCCTGGGCAAAGCCCTGATCTTCAATGCTTATGGACGACCGCTCTGACCGCCCCAGCTGGTGTCCCAGCGTTTCCTTGGTTCCAAGTTCCTGATATGGCACACTACGGTAGGTGGTCATATTTCTAAACTTCTTTTTTGTATTATCGGATGCATCCTCCGGGATGATCACGAGAAATGACTTTCCGCTCTTAATGGACTTCTCCACGGCAAACTCGCCGCTCTTACATTTCCCGGCCCGCTGACACAATCCGAGCAATCCATAGATTTTATCTGTCAAGCTGCTCCAGTTCCTCTCTGAGTGTATCTAAGGTCTCTGCCGTGATCGCCTCTTTAAACGACCGTTCCAGAGCCTTCCGCCGGAATGCCTTCTCCAGGCAATCCGGATTCTTACAGATGTATGCGCCACGACCATTTTTACGACCGCTTGGATCGATGGAGAAGTGCCCATCCGGCTCATGTACGATCCGGATCAGCGCCTGCTTCTCTTTCTTCTCTCCACAGCCGATGCAGGTTCTCTCAGGTACCTTCTTCATGCTGCTTACTCGTTCTCACCCTCCTGAGCTGTCTCGTCATATGCAGCATCCTCTGCATACTCCTCATCGACATTCTCGCCCTGGTAGTCAATGCCCATCTCATCGAAGATGCCCTGCTCCTGTGCCTGGGACTCCGACTTGATGTCGATCTTATAGCCGGTCAGCTTCGCACTGAGACGTGCATTCTGACCCTCCTTACCGATGGCCAGGCTCAGCTGATTATCCGGAACGATGACCATTGCTTCCTTGTTATCCTGGTCTGCAATAACGGCAATCACCTTCGCCGGGGACAGCGCGTTCTCAATCAGGTAGGCCGGGTTCTCATCATAATTGATGATATCGATCTTCTCGCCATGAAGCTCATCTACGATGGCATTGACACGAGAGCCGTTCAGACCGACACAGGCGCCTACCGGATCAACATCCGGGTCGTTGGAAACGACGGCCATCTTCGTTCTGGAGCCCGCCTCACGTGCGATTGCCTTAATCTCTACGGTGCCATCCCGTACCTCTGCAACCTCGTCCTCAAAAAGACGCTTTACAAGCTCCGGGTGGGTTCTGGAAATCATCACACGCGGTCCACGTGGCATGTCTCTGACCTCTACAACATAAACCTTGATGCGCTCGTTCGGCACCAGGGTCTCACCCTTGATCTGCTCATTCTCTGCAAGATAGCCATCCACCTTGCCAAGGTTGACAATCACAGAACGTCCCGTATCACGCTCCACGGTACCCGTAACGATCTCCTTCTCCATGGAATAATATTCCTTGTAAAGAACCTTCCGCTCTTCCTCACGGATCTTCTGTACGATGACGCCCTTTGCATTCTGGGTTGCAATACGACCGAAGCTCTTCGAGTCAACCGGGATCGGTACGATGGAGCCGAGGGTATAGCCCGGGTCGATCATTCTGGCATCCGCGAGAGAAATTTCAGTATTCTTATCGGAAACCTCTTCCACTACCGTCTTATCGGCAATCACGGAATAGTCACAGGTTACCGGATCCACCGTCACACGCACATTATCTGCAGAACCGAAATGGTTCTTGCAGGCGGTCTGCAGAGACAGCTCAATGGCCTCGATCAGAGACTGCTTCGAAATTCCTTTTTCCTTCTCCAGTAAGTCGAGTGCTTCGCTAAGTTCAGTGTTCATTCGTTTTTACCCCTCCCGGTCATTTATCTTCATTTTCATGGGTGTCTTCAGCGTCAGAGTCCTCTTCGGTATCCGTGGTCTCTGTTTCCTCCGCATCCTCAGGTATCACATCTTCATTGCCCGGCTGATCCTTAAATCCGAGCGAACATACCTCCAGCATGTACTGCTCTGGAATGAAATCCTCCTGATCCAGCCACTTCGAAAGTCTTCTGGAAATCTTCGCGCAATCGTTGACGGTCATGTCCACACCGTCGAGACGGTAGATGAAGCCGCGCAGGTACCACTCACTGTTTTCATACGTGAAGGTCACGCTGTCGACACCATAGCCCTCCTTCGGACAGATGCTGTCAAGATATGCTTTTACTCTTTCGGTATAATTGCCCTTTGCCTGCATTGAATTTTCCTCTAAACTCAAGTTAAAGGAGCGGGCGAAACGCCTGCTCCTTTAACTAGTCAACAAATACTCTATATTTATAGCACGGGGGCTCCCGCAATGCAAGGCTTTTCGCGGATTTTCCCTGCGAAGCCCCGGGTGTGGCAGAGCCGTCTGTGTGCGCGGGAGGGCTTAGAGGGTGGGTCCAGAAACCAGTACTGCGAGTCCTGAAAAATCAAAGCCAGGGACCCTAAGCGACACTAAGCCCTCTGCAATCGTCGCGTTTTCCTGATGAAAACGCGACGTTGACAGAGGGTGCCAAGGAAAAATCACTCTAAGTGTCGCTAAGGGGACCTGGCTTGATTTTTTCGCGGACTCTCCGTATGGTTTCTGGCCTCCACCCTCCAAGCCCTCGCGCGTCCCCTATAGGACGCCCCACGCCCGGGGCGGTCGCTTTAGATCAGGCCCTGAATCAGAATGATGAGGATCAGTACCGGCAGTACAAACTGAAGATACGGCTTCAGTGCCTTCGGAAGCTTCAGGCCCTCGCCCTTATTACACTCGGCGAGGTAATGGTCGAAGCCCCAGCCCCACTTGCTCACGCAGAACAGGAGGTACACCAGCGAGCCGCCCGGAAGAAGCAGATTCGAAACGATGAAATCCTCGGAATCCAGCACATCACGTCCACCGATGAGACCCACACCGGACCAGAGGTTAAAGCCGAGCACACATGGGATGCTCGCGATCAGTACGAAGATGCAGTTCCAGAGAACCGCCTTCTTTCGTGTCCATCCGAAGTTATCGATGGAGGTCGACAGCAGATTCTCAAACACCGTAATGACCGTGCTGAAGCTTGCGAAGCTCATGAACAGGAAGAACATGGTTCCCCAGAGGCGTCCACCCGCCATGTTCATGAAGACCTTCGGCAATGTCAGAAAGATGAGGCTTGGGCCCGCATCCGGCTGTACATTGAAGGCAAAGCAGGCCGGGAAAATGATGAGTCCGGACATGATGGCCACGAAGGTATCGAGGATACAGATCCGCGCGGATTCACCGGCCAGCGTAAAGTCGTCCGCCATGTAGGAGCCGAAAATTTCAATGCAGGCGATACCAAGGCTCAATGTAAAGAAGGCCTGGTTCATGGCCGCGGAAATCACGGAGCCGAAGCCCTTCAGCATATTTCCATTTCCCTGCTCAGCCACACGCTGAAGGCTCGGCACCAGATAGAAGCGCGTGCCCTCTGCAGAGTTCGGCAGCGTCAGACTGTGAAGCGCCAGTACGACGATCAGGGCGAGGAGCGCGGTCATCATGACGGTGGTCACCTTCTCCAGTCCCTTCTGCAGACCGAAGGAGCACACCAGGAAGCCCACGAGTACGGTCACCGCCATGGCCAGCATCATCTCCTCTGGCGAGTTGAGAAGTGCAGTGAAGACACCATCTGCGGCCTCGGTACTGAGTCCGTCAAAGGTACCCAGCAGAAATTTGAAAAAGTACGACAGCATCCATCCGGAAACCGTGGTGTAATACATCATGAGAAGATAGGCCCCGGCTGTCGCAAACCAGCCATGGATATGCCATTTACT
>DJEQ01000009.1:5487-11069 GCA_002431355.1 Oribacterium sp. UBA5894 | reverse complement strand
TCCATCGTCATGACCGGAATGCCCATGAGGACGAGGAAAATCAGATAGAACAGCACGAAGATACCGCCGCCGTTCTGTCCAACAAGATACGGAAACTTCCACACATTTCCGATACCGATGGCACATCCTGCACTTACCAGGATGAAGCCAATGCGAGATTTAAAGCCTTCCCGTTTACCCATATTTTTCTCCCTTAATTTAAAAAAAGTTCTGTCCAGGGAAACGGAAGCACGGAATCCACGGTGCTTCCATCCATACCAGACAGAACTACTATTTTATACGCTTTTTCTGCTTTTTGCATCAAGCATTTTTATTTCGATGATATTCAGAACACAATGCCGAGATATTCGATCAGCAGTCCCCAGAAGACACCCAGTGCATATAGAATAATCGTAATGCGCAGATTCTCATTCGGATGGTCGTTCGTACGGAACAGAACGAGAAGTCCTACACCTGCACCGACGAGAAGCCCGGCCATCATCTGTCCGGCGCCGAGAATACCCATCAGGTACAGCTGGGTGATGCTCACAGAGGCCGCGCAGTTCGGAATCAGTCCGACAAGCCCTGCCAGGAACACACCCACCACCGGCTTTCCGGACAGGAACTGTCCGATGGCATCGGCTCCGATGCCTTCCACAAGCAGCGTGATCACGAGGGTAATGAAAAAGATAAAGGCCGTGATCTGAATCGTATGATGCAGTGCCGGGAGGGCGATGCTCAGTGCACCCGTATGCTTCGAATGATGGTGATGCCCATGGTGTGCATGCGCATGCATGGCTTCAGCCTTTTCATCCGAAGCCACCCCGTCTGCAGCAGCCTGCGCTTCTTCTGTGTGGTCATGCTGAGACAGCGCTCCAGGAAGGTGCTCCAGCTCGGCCTCGTCGCCTTCGTCATCCTCTTCATCACATGCACAGTGCTCGTGGACGCAGAGGTCATGAATATGCTTTTCCGGCGCCTTCGTATGGCGTCCGTGGTGCATGAAGAAATCCAGCAGAAAGCCGCTGATGAGACCAAGCAGCGCCTTCGTTCCCAGAATCCGCAGCATGGTCCCTGGTGCTACTCCCTCAGAAATGAAGATCGGCAGCATTTCATCGGAGGTCGACAGAAAAACCGCGATCAGTGTGCCAACTGAAATCACGCCACCTGCAAAAAGGCTCGATGCCGCTGCTGAAAAGCCACACTGTGGGAGTACACCCACCACCGCGCCGATCAGGGGACCAAAATGCCCTGCCTTCTCCAGCATGCCGGTCGTATGCTTTTCTGCCTTATGCTCGAGGTATTCCATCACGAGATAGGTAATAAACAGGAAGGGTACGAGCTTTACGGTATCGAGCACTGCATCCGAAAGTGCATCTATAATCATTTCCATGTACGATTCTCTCCTTTAAAAAATTCATGTTATTTATTGCCGCTCTCTAGAATAGCATGGCTGTCAACATGTAAATCATCATATGAACATCCATAGATGTGTATAGGAGAAACGTACCGGTCGGGCTTATGCTGAAAGCAGGATCAGAGCAGAACCTCTGGTTCTGCTCTGATCCTGCTTTCCGGCTGCACTCGTTTTTTATTTCTGAAGGGAGGCTTCAATCAGGCCACGGAACAGTGGATGCGCATTGTTCGGGCGGGACTTGAACTCTGGATGTGCCTGCGTCGCTACGAAGTATGGATGATCCTTGAGCTCGATCATCTCCACGATGTGCCCATCCGGAGACTGTCCGACGAGCTGCATTCCCGCCTCCTCGAGGTCTGCACGGAAGTCATTATTGACCTCATAACGATGACGATGACGCTCCGAGATTTCGGTGGTACCGTACAGGGCATGTGCCTTCGAGCCATCACTCAGGACACAAGGATACGCGCCAAGACGCATGGTGCCGCCAAGATCCGTCACGCTCTTCTGCTCCGGCATGAGATCGATGACCGGATGCTCGGTGTTCGGATCGAACTCGGTCGAGTTCGCATCGGACCAGCCCAGGACATTTCGTGCAAATTCAATGATGGCGATCTGCATGCCGAGGCAGATTCCGAGATATGGCAGCTTATGCTCACGCGCATACTGTGCGGCCATGATCATGCCCTCGATGCCACGGGAGCCGAAGCCGCCCGGAACGAGGATGCCATTGACGCCGGCAAGCAGCGTTTCTGCGCCCGACTTTTCGATTTCCTCTGAGTCTACCCAGCGGATCTTGACCTTCGCACGGTTTGCAATGCCACCATGCTTGAGGGCCTCCACTACACTGAGATACGCATCATGAAGCTGTGTATACTTTCCGACGATGGCAATGACGGTCTCCTGCATCGGATGACGCAGGTTCTCGACCATCTGCGTCCAGTCGGTCAGATTCGGCTCCGGGCATGGCAGATGGAGACACTCCAGCACGGACTGTGCGAGGTGCTCATGCTCCATCATCAGCGGAACCTCATAGATGAATTCGGCGTTCGTATTCTGAAGAACGTGACTGGTTGGAACATTGCAGAAGAGACCGATCTTCTCGCGGATATCCTGTGGGAGCGGGTACTCGGTACGGCAGACCAGAATATCCGCCTGCAGGCCGAGGCGCTGCAGCTCACGTACGCTCATCTGCGTTGGCTTCGTCTTCAGCTCTTCCGAAGCATGCAGATAAGGAATCAGGGTCACATGGATCATGATGGCGTTCTCACGACCGACCTCCTGCTGGAACTGGCGAATGGCCTCGAGGAATGGCTGGGATTCAATGTCACCGACCGTACCACCGACCTCAATAATGGCGATGCGATCCTCGCTCTTGTCATCGGAGTGATAGAAGTCGCTCTTGATCTCATTCGTAATATGAGGAATGACCTGTACCGTATGGCCCTCGTACTCGCCATGCCGTTCCTTGTTCAGCACCGACCAGTACACCTTGCCTGAGGTGACATTGCTGCGATGGTCGAGTGATTCATCAATGAAGCGCTCATAGTGACCGAGATCGAGATCCGTCTCTGTACCATCATCGGTGACAAACACCTCGCCATGCTGAATCGGATTCATGGTACCCGGATCAATGTTGATATACGGGTCGAACTTCTGCATGGTAACCTTATACCCGCGTGCCTTTAAAAGACGGCCGAGAGATGCTGCTGTAATGCCCTTTCCGAGTCCGGAAACGACACCGCCGGTGACAAATACGTACTTGATCATATGCTCCCCTTTCGTGATCCTGAGCGAAGACGCTTACTGCTTCGCGCTGTATGCATGTGCTGCGTAAATGCGCTTTCAAATGCATAAGTAATAAAAAAGAGGTGACCAGACGTAGGGACACCTGTCCTTGTCCCTGTGACGTCCTTGCCACCTCCCATCGTATAATAAATGAAATTAAAAACACGTGAATCATACCACCGGAAGCCATGCCTTGTAAATAAAAATCGGTGGATTTATCTGCAGCGAAGAGCGTGCAGTAAGCTGCTGCACGCTCTTTCATCATCCCACGTATTTTGCTCCATCAGTCTGAACGCAGGGCATCGATTGGATTCAGGGCTGCTGCACGTCTCGCTGGCAGATAGCCGAAGATGAGACCGATCATCACGGACACCATGAAGGAAATCAGCACCGAAATGAAGGTCGGGGCCGCATTGATGCCCATGATCTTACTGGCCACACCGGTTCCGATAAAGCCGACAGCGATGCCAATGAAGCCGCCCATGGAGCTGGTGACGGCCGCCTCGATGACGAACTGCGAAAGAATCGTGCGTCGCTTCGCACCGAGCGCCTTTCGGATACCGATCTCCCGGGTTCGCTCTGTTACGGATACCAGCATGATATTCATGACACCAACACCTGCAACGAGCAGTGAAATGCCGGCAATGCCGCCCAGCATCATGGACATGGTGCCAACCATCTCATTCATGGAATCGAGCAGCTCGCTCATCGCGGTGACCGTATAAAGATCCTCGTTCTTAAAGATCGTATAGAGATAATCCTCGATGTAGGTCTTAATGGTGGCAGCCTGCTCGACATAGTCGTCCCGCACGCAGAAGGTATAGCTGTTGACAGAGCCATTTCGCGTGAGCTTTACCGCCGCCGTATAGGGAATGTACAGCGTGTCGTCGGAGCCGCCCTCACTGAGCTCCTCGCTGTCGGATGTCTGACGCTCGATGACACCGACGATTTCGTACTTTTCACCATTGACACTGATGCTCTGCCCGATCGCTGCATCGGCGGAGCCATAGTACGTCGTGGCGATGTAGTAGCCAATGACGGCCACCTTCTGCCGCGCTGCGATATCTGCGTACTGAATGAAGCGGCCACTGAGCAGGTTTTCATCCAGAATGCTGAGGTAATCCTCGGAGACCCCCATCGTCTGTGTCGTCGTGGAGTTCTCATTGCCCACCTTCACCGTCGCGCCTACGTTCACTGTCGGCGACATATAGGAGAAATACTGACTGTTGTCCTCCAGAAAGGAATACATTTCATCCACGTCCACAGAACGTGAATTCAGATTGATGACATTGACTGTAATGCGGTTTGTCCCCATGGAGGAGAAGCTGTCCGTCATATAGGACATTTCACCGTTGACAATGCCGACTAGGATGATGACTGCGGCAACGCCAATGATGATGCCCAGCATGGTGAGAAACGAACGCATGCGGTTTGACCATATGCTTTTCAGTGCAAGCTTAAATGAATTTAGCATAGTCCTCCGTCTTTCCATCGAAGACCACCTTGCCGTCTGAAATCCGGATCACACGCTTCGCCTCCAGTGCGAGCGCATTATCGTGTGTGATCATGACGACAGTTGTCCCGTCCTTATTAATATCCTGCAAAAATCCCAGCACCTGCCGAGAGGTCTTACTGTCGAGAGCGCCCGTCGGCTCATCCGCGAGGATCAGCTCCGGGTCTCCGGCCAGGGCGCGTGCAATGGATACACGCTGCTGCTGACCACCGGAGAGCTGTGCCGGATGCTGCATCCACTTATCGGCAAGTCCGACACGCTCGAGCTGCTTCATGGCTCTCTTCCGCTGCTCCTGCTTCGGAAGGCCCGCATAGAGAAGCGGCAGGCAGACATTGTCCACCAGGTTATCCTTCGGGAGCAGATTGTACTGCTGGAAGATAAAGCCGATTTTATGATTCCGAATGGACGCCAGTTCATCCTCACTCATATGGGAGGTGTCCACGCCCTGAATGAGGTAGCTTCCCCGGGTCGGAACATCCAGTGCGCCGATGATGTTCATGAGCGTGGATTTTCCGGAGCCGGATTTTCCGACGATGGCCACGAACTCGCCATGATAGATATTGACGCTGATGCCATCGTTCGCATGGACCTCTTCGGAGCCCATCTGGTAGATTTTATAAATGTCCTCCAGCTGCAGAAAGGGCACTTCGCCTTGATGCTCCTCCGGAATGAAGGGGCCTTGAGATCCGTTGCCTGCCTGGGCCGCCTGCGCGGCCCGAAGCTTCGCAATTTCTGCATGGTTCTCGGCATATTCATCAAACGTTTCCTGATCTGTCATCTGTACTCCTCACTTAGCCCATCGGGCCGCCGCCCATGCCACCGCCTGGGCCGCCACTGCCACCGGAACGTCCACCGCCGCCCATGTCACCACCTGGGCCACCGCCCATG
>DJEQ01000009.1:0-5446 GCA_002431355.1 Oribacterium sp. UBA5894 | reverse complement strand
CCGCCCATGCCCGGCATCATTTCATTACTGCTGTCACTGACACTCGACTGTGATACATAGACCTCATCGCCCTCGGAGAGGTCACCCGATACGATCTCCACATAGTCATCCGAGGTAAGACCCGTGGTGACGCTGACGGCATGGAAGCCCTCCGGCACATTGCTGTCCCTCTGATCTGCTGCGCCACTCTTCTCCGTATCCTTATGGTCTCCACTCGATGGCTTTTCCGTAGACTTTGCAGAGTCCTCCGAAGCTGCCGGCTTTTTCGTGTCGGCATCCGATGCTCCATCCTCGCTGGTCGCTGCCTCTGTCTGCTTCGCTGCACTGTCACTCTTCTTCGTTGTGCTGTCCTTCACATAGACCACATTGCCACGCTGAAGTGCATCCACCGGAATGGCGAGCGCATCCTCCACCTCGTCGAGAATGATCACACCCGTGACATTCATGCCTGGCAGAAGTCCACCGTACTCGGTCATCGTCACGGTAACCGGATAGTAGGTGACACCGTTTGCTGCCGTTCCTTCCATCGAGACCTTGGTGACGGTGCCTTCGAAGGTTTCATCGGAAAAGGCATCCGCCGTGACCTCCACCTTCTGCCCGACCTTGACATTGGCAATGTCCAGCTCATCGATGTTCATATCAAAGGTCACCTCTGAAAGATCATAGATGACCGCCAGCGAGGTTGCAGAATTTCCATTCTGAACGTTCTCACCGACATTGACGCTTTTCTTCACCACGGTACCGGAAATGGGTGCCGTGATGGTGTAGTTTTCATAATTCTCGGTCGTGGTATCGAGATTGGACTGCGCATTATCCAGGGAGGATTTCGCATCCGAAACCTTATTCTTATAGGACTTCAGTATGCTCTCGGCATCCTTCGCATTCATGCTGAAGATCGGCGTCCCCGCACTGACATAATCGCCTGCACTCACAAGAAGCTTCTGGACCGTAACGGCACTTTGAAGGTCACTTGCCCGAAGGACAATGTTCTGTGTCGGCTGGAAGGCACCATCCCCACAGGAATTGATACCATTGATGGTGGCCGTGGCATACATATCACTTGTAAGACCACCTGGATTCGTCACCTGAATCGTCACGTACCGTACCAGCTGTCCACCGGTCAGGGTCGTATCCATCTGGTCGACCGAGGTCACGGTACCACTGATTTCCTCCAGAGTATCCGACATCACGAGGGTTGCTGCACTCCCGACCGAAATCTGCGTGGCTTCCGTCGAAAGAAATGGAACATCTACTTCCATGGTGGTGTCATTATAGATCTCGGCAATTTCCGTATTCCCAGATACCTGATCGCCTGCCTTGATCTTCAGGGTCTTAATGTAGCCGGAAACTGAGGATTTCACTGTATTCCCGCTGTAATCGGAGGAGGCCGTGCTGTAGTCCTCCATGGCGTCATTGTAGGACTCCTGTGCGCGCTCGAGGGAGCTCGTGGCGGAGTTCAGCTTCGAGGTCATCGAGGAGGCATCGATCTGATACAGAATCTGCCCCTCGGTCACCTGATCGCCTTCATTGAAATCGGCTGAAGTCACCTTCCCTTCCACCATGGAGGTGATGGTATAGCTGTTCTTCGGGGAAATCGTTCCGGAACTGGACAGCGACTGCTGAATGGTCTGTCGTGTCACCGTGCCTGTTCGTATGCTGCTTTCCTTCTTTCCGGCACTGGCTGCCTTTTTCTGATAAACGAAAAAGCCGGCACCTGCAACGACTATAAGGAGAACCGCCCCAAGAAGGAGCTTCTTCCTCGACTTTTTGCCGCTGCCTCCTTCCTTCTTTTTAAATGGTAAAATATGCTTCATTTTCTCTCTAACGCTCATCTTTCATCCTCATTCAGCTTACGCAATGGCGATGACTTCCTTCGCACCACTCTGATCCAGATCCCATACGATCGTGACCTCATCCGACTGACTGATCGATCCATAAATGGAGAAGGCATACTGCATGTCGGAATTGTTGATATTATAGGTTTCTCCGCCGATCGATACCTGTGTTGGCGTCATGATCTCACTGGAGCTGTAATAGATGTTGTCGACCGTACCGCTCGCCGTTCCCATGGTGTTGTCTGCATTGCCCGACTCGGAGTAGGCGTAGACCGCCTTCGTCGACGTGTTGTAGTACACAACCACCGCACAGCTCGTCGCCTCTTCCTCGATTTCCTCTGAGCTCGAGGTTTCTCCGTTCAGATAGCAGTTTGCCACCGTCTTGCTGAACGGCAGGATCGAATTCAGGCTCTTGCCGGACTTCAGGACATGCGGACCATTCAGGTTCGAGGACAGCGTATCGAGAAGGTTCAGCTCGTTGCTGTCAGAAAGCGTAAATCCGAAGAGCGCGCCATAGATCGTCTGGCTCGATTTCGTCTTTCCATCATTCTGGGCCGTGTTCGTCGTCATGAGGTTATAGAACATATTGACGCAGTCACTGTACGTCAGCACGGCACTCGTATCGGTACCCACACGATCCGTAAGGCCGATGGCCGTCGCTTTGGCATTTCGATTCGCCACGATGTTGCCTGTAAACTGATCGCTTGTATACCCAAGGAGGGACAGCATGGCCTTCTCTGCCTCTGCAAGCTTGATGCCCTGCTCCGGCTTAAAGGTGCCACCGAGGTAGGCGCTCATCCAGCCCTTCGAGGTGGCAATGCGAATGTAGCCTGCATACGGTGAGCTCTGCAGCACATCGCTGAAGACGGAGACATTGGACTCCGCTGCAACATTCGTCGCATAGCTCGAGGCATGCACCAGCATCTTCGCAAATTCCGCACGCGAAACGGCGGTGTCATTCAGCGTCACATCAAAATTTTCCACTACGCCCGCACTGACCAGGGCCTTTTTTCGCTGCTCGAGTGTCGTCGAGGCCCATGCAGACATCGGCATGCATGAAACTACCGCGACCACACCGGTCATGGCAGCGATGGCATTTCCCATAAAACGTCTATTCATATCTGCTCCTTATCCTGCAACGCCAGGAACTCCTGGCCATTTGATTTCACATGTCGCATTCTAAAAAAACAAGCTGAAATGATGCTGAAGGTTCTTCAGAAAACTGTGAAGCTTTTGTGTTTTTCCTTCGACAAGCAGCGGATCCGAAGTTAAGATAGGAAGGAAAGCAGCGAACGGTGGCAGGGCGTGGTACGGGATGCGGCATGCACCTTCACGGTTCAGCGCATCCGATGCATATCCTATCGGCACTTTCAGCAAGCTTTCAGTGAAGACGCTTAGAATAGACTTATTCTGATAAATGCAATCGAGGGAATATAATGAAAATACTAATTGTAGAAGATGAAAGGCTCCTGGCAGATTCGATTCGAGATCTTCTCATGGAGCAGAATTACAAGGCCGATGCCGTCTACGATGGGGAGGCTGGTCTTGATTATGCAGAAACCGGGATCTACGATCTCATTATCCTGGATGTCATGATGCCGAAAATGAATGGCTATCAGGTTGCACGCACACTCCGTCAGAACCACATCCATACGCCGATCCTCATGCTGACCGCAAAGTCAGAGCTGATGGACCGTGTGGAGGGACTCGATTCCGGTGCAGATTACTATCTGACGAAGCCCTTCGATGCACGTGAGCTTTTCGCCTGTGTGCATGCCCTGCTCCGTCGTCAGGGAACGGAGGTCGACACCCTGGTATTTGGAAACACGAGCCTTGACCTCTCCAGCAGCACGCTGATCTGCGAGGATAAGTCGCTTCGTCTCAGCGCAAAGGAATTTGATGTCATGCGCATGCTGATGCAGCAGAAGGAAAAGAATCTTTCAAAGGAAGCCATCCTTCAGAAGGTCTGGGGCTTTGATTCAGAGGCTGTCGAAAATCACGTTGAGGTTTATGTGGGGTTTTTACGAAAAAAGCTCCATTCCATTGGATCCAATGTTCAGATCGTCGCGGCCCGCCGACTCGGCTATCATCTGGAGCTGGAGGGCTGAGCCATGGATATGATTCGTAAGCTCCGCCTCCGACTTGTGGCGATCATGATGCTCGTCTCGAGTCTTCTGCTGATCATCATCTTCGGTCTGGTCATCCATATGACGCACAGCCGCATCAAGGATGACAGCTTCCGCATGATGGAAAACGTCGCCAATGCGCCCATCGGAGCGGGTAACGATCGGCACCCGAAGCGTCGAGATGATCTAAAGAACAGTGGTGTACAGCTCCCCTTCTTTCGTGTCGAGGTCGATGCCGATGGGAGTATCCTTGCCACGGATGGCAACTACTATGACCTTACGCAGGAGGGCTCCGAGGAGGTACTGGAAGAGCTCGTGTCCATTGCGATGAGCTCTGAAGAGAAGCTGGGAGAAATCCGGGATTTTGCACTTCGGTATGACCGTACCAGTATCCTGGACCGACCGGTAAGCCCGGACGCCCCTGAGCTGGCCGTGACGGATCCGGGGGATGACGATGCCGATCTGCAGAGCGAAGCTCTGATCGAAGAAAAGGATCAAGCAGCAGCGCAGGCGACGGCCTCGGAGACGGACGTGCACGAAGGCAGCTATGGAACAGAGGCGATACGGGAGAAGGACGGCGCGCAGATCATCGTCTTCGCCGACATGTCCTCTGAGCTTGCCACCATGCACAATTTGTATCGTACCTGTGGGATCATTGGTCTCGGCAGCCTTCTCACCTTCCTGATTGCCAGCATCTTCTTCGCCCGCTGGGCTGCACGCCCGGTGGAGGAAGCCTGGACGCAGCAGCGGCAGTTTGTTTCGGATGCCTCTCATGAGCTGAAGACCCCGCTCACAGTGATCCTGACGGATGCGGAGATGCTGAAGTCTCCGCGCTTTGATGAGGTGCATAAGCAGCAGTTTATCGACAACATCCTGACCATGTCTACACAGATGCGTGGACTGGTGGAAAGCCTCCTGCAGCTTGCGCGGGTCGACAATGGAGTGATTCAAAAAATGCAGCTACAGCGTGTGGACTTCACACAGCTGATCTCCGATGAGCTGCTTACCTTTGAAGCACTGTTTTTCGAGAAAGGGCTGACGCTGACCGATGCCCTCACGGAAGGCATCACGGTACATGGTTCCGAGCAGCATCTGAAGCAGGTAGTGGAGATTCTCCTCGACAATGCTCAAAAATATTCCGATCCGAATGGTACGGTGCATGTAACGCTTCAGAAAAGCGGAAGTCACCACTGCATACTGAGCGTCTCAGACCCCGGGGATCCGATCTCTTCTGAGGATCTGAAAAAGATTTTCCAGCGCTTCTATCGTATCGATGAAGCGCGGGCGATGAATCACAGCTACGGGCTCGGACTCTCCATCGCGGAGAACATCATAAAGGCCCATAAGGGCCGCATCTGGGCAGAATCTTCCGGAGGCATCAACAGCTTCAAGGTGGAGCTGCCGCTTGCCTGAGGGCGCCGAACGGGACACGGGCGACGCAAAAAGTCACTGGCATCTAAACGGACGAGCCGTGGTGGGGCCCCC
>DJEQ01000102.1 GCA_002431355.1 Oribacterium sp. UBA5894 | reverse complement strand
CGCGCCGTGGTATGATAGAAAGAAAGTCGATGAACTGATTCAAGCACTTAAAATGGAGGCAGGACATGAGAATCGTTAACCTGATTGGTGTAGGACCTGGAAACCCGGATATGCTGACGAAGCGTGCCATCGATGCCATCTGTGCATCCGATGCCGTGATGGGGGCAACGCGTGCGCTGAGCACCGCCCGCGCCGTGATGCCAGCGGAGGGCGCGCCGGAAACCTTCGAATCCTTCCGTACCGATGAGATGGTGGCCTATATTCTGGAGCACCCGGAAATGAAGACGATTTCCGCGGTTTTCACGGGCGACACGAGCGTCTACTCGGGCGCGATTCCGCTTCGCCGTGCCCTGAAGAAGTACCGGACGCCGGCGCGGGATGAGAATGCCGAGGAGGATCCGAGCCTGGAGCCACTTGAAATTCGAAATTATGCCGGAGTGTCGAGCATTCAGTACTTCCTCAGTAAGCGCTCGATCAGCATGGCGGATGTGAAGCTCGTGAGTCTGCATGGTCTTCATAAGGACATGGTGCCGCTGATTCGTGAAAATCATTTTGTATGCGCTCTCCTGGGAGCGGAGGACAATGTCTCCGTCATTGCGCAGGAGCTGGTGCAGTTTGGCATTCACAATGTACGGATCACCGTCGGCGAGCGTCTCAGCTACGCGGACGAACGCTTTACTGTAGGTACGCCGCGGGAGCTGCGCGGCCAGCGCTTCGACCGTCTGGCCATTGCCCTCTTTGAGAATGAGGATGCTCGTACCTGGATCCGCAGCTTCGGCATCGCGGATGATCACTTCAACCGCATGGAGGGCATTCCAATGACGAAGCGCGATGTGCGTGCGCTGAGCCTGTGCCGTCTGGCGCTCCGGGAGAACAGCATCGTTTATGACATCGGAGCCGGAACGGGCAGCGTATCCATCGAGGCCGCACTTGCCTGCCCAGAGGGCAAGGTGATTTCCGTGGAGGCCGATCAGGATGCCATTTATACCCTCGAGCAGAACCGCTATCAGTTCATGGTCGACAATATCCGCATCGTCCACGGCATCGCACCGGCCTGCTTCGCGCAGGAGGGCTTCCAGACACCAGAGGAGCGGAAGAATGTCTCCGACGAGGGTCCGCTGCCGATTCCGGACTGTGTGTTCATCGGCGGCAGCAAGGGCAACCTCGGGGCCATCGTCGACTGGGCGATTTCGCTGAATCCGGATGTCGTGATCGTCATCAATACCGTGACCCTCGAGTCGAGTGCCGAGGTGCTGGAAATTGAACGGCGCCTCACCGACTATCAGTTTGAGATGGTGGAGATCCAGGCAACAAGCCTCGAGCGCCGCGGCAGCTATCATATGCACCGTGCGGAGAATCCGATTACGATCACGCGGATCTCGAGACGATAGGGCACGCGACCTGGTTCGGCTCGAATCGGGGGAAAATGTACGCATGTAAAATGTGCCGTCGTCTGCGGCATTCCAGAAGAAGTCCTATGGGAAAAGAATTTCGGAAAATTGTCATCGCCGCCGATCGAAGCGGCGCAGGGAAGACCACAGTCTGCTGTGGTCTTCTTGGTATATTGAAAAAGCACGGCATCCGGGTACAGAGCTTCAAGTGCGGGCCCGACTACATTGACCCGATGTTTCATCGGCGGGTGCTGGGCGTACCGTCGGGAAATCTCGACAGCTTCTTTACGGATGCGGCGATGCTGCGCCGGATTTTTCGCGCACGGATGACGGAGGAACATGCGGATTTCGCCCTGATTGAGGGGGTGATGGGGTATTACGACGGACTCGGAGGCGTGTCAAGCATCGGCTCGACCTGGGAAATCGCCCAGATCCTCGAGGCACCGACGATCCTCGTGCTCGATGCGAAGGGTGCGAGTGTGACGATGGCGGCGCTTCTCCGGGGAATGATGGATTTTATGAAGGTGGAGGAGACGACGCGAGGCATAGGGCAAGCCGGGCGGCACGATTTTTCCGGCGAATGTGCGACGATGCATTCAGAAGAGGTGGCGGGATCTCGTACACAGGATCGCAGCGGGCGGATCTGCGGCGTCATCCTGAATCGGGTGTCGCCGATGTTCTATCCGCGACTGAAGTCGGTGCTCGAGGAGCATTGCCCAGGGGTGGAGGTGCTCGGATATCTCCCAGAGCTTCCGGAGCTCCAGCTTCCATCACGGCATCTCGGGCTTGTGGAGCCGGAGGAGATCGAGGGCTTCCGTGCCTGGGCTTCGCGCGTCACCGATATCCTGGAAGCGCATGTGGACATGGCGCGTCTGTGGGCACTTGCCGGAGGAGACTGGGAAGCTGCAGCCTCTCTGGAGGCGGAGCAGGAAGAGAGGCCATCTTTTGATGCGGAGGAGCAGGGCTCAGGCAGAAGAGTAGCGGCGGAGCGTAAGGGGACGTTTCCGGAGGCCGACGCCCAGAGAAAAAAGAACCCGAATGGAGGCATTGGACGACGCCCGGTGCGCATCGCAGTCTCCGAGGACGAGGCCTTCAACTTTACATATCAGGAGAACCGCCTGCTGCTGGAGCAGCTCGGCGCAGAGCTTGTGCCCTTCAGCCCCTTACATGATGTGACGCTTCCCACGGATATCGATGGGATGATTCTTTCCGGTGGCTATCCCGAGCTTTATAAGGAAGAGCTGCAGAAGACGGCCTCCATGCGGGCGTCGGTGGCCCGGGCGGTACAGCAGGGTCTGCCGACGCTCGCGGAGTGTGGGGGCTACATGTATCTGCTCGATGCCATCGAGGGTGTGCCGATGTGCGGTGTACTCCGTGGTGATGCGGAACGGAAGGAGCGCCTCGTGCGCTTCGGCTATGTGGAGGCCACGACGCGGCGGAAGAGCGTACTCGGCCCTGCAGGGACGGTTCTTCGCGGGCACGAGTTTCATCGCTACGACTGCGATTTCAATGGGGCGGACTGCATCCTGACAAAGCCCGCCGCAGGGCAGGGGAAGGCCGCAACGACGGCCCGCTCCTATGAGGGCATCTACCTGACGGAGCGGCTCGCGGCCGGGTTCCCCCACTTTTATTACTGGAGTAACCCTGACGCCCTCGCCCATTTCCTCGAGGTATGCCGGACGTGGCGGGAAAAGGAGTAGATGGAGGAGGAATTCTGTCATCGGAAGAGTATGATGAAGCTTCTCTAGATGCAAGCGGAAGACGGAGGGCTGCTCTGGGAAGCTTATATTTCGCAAATCAATGGGAAAGAAGGCGCGTGACATTAGCTGTTTTAGAATTTGACACAAAATGCCGCTTTCTATTTCCTATGACATTACAGGTTTTTCGCAAATCAGCCTTTGCTTAGGTGGATGACATTATGGGTTTTCACAGTATAGCGTGACACTACAAAATGACATTACTATTTGGACGCATATTCACAAAGCAGAGACTGCTTTTGGAAATGACATTACAATTGAGTAATGTCATTTCAGAAGAAAACAAGTGCCTGCGTCAATTTCCTCATTTCAACTCGAAATCGCGCCTTTAAAATGGAATGGAGATAATGTCAATTTAAAGAATTGTCGAGAGGTTGTGAAAACGGTAATGCCAGTTCATAGGAATGCCTGAATGATTGTGAAAGAGGCAATGCAGAAAGAGATGAAGCAGGAAATGAAGCGATCAGATTATGAGAAAATGGCACAGCAGCACTGGGACAGTCTTGGAAAGCCCATTGACAGCCTCGGTGTGCTGGAAAAGCATGTAACGAAGCTCTGCGGGATTCAGCGAACGACGCAGCCACACCTTGCGAAGCGGGCACTGGTGGTGCTCTGCGCGGATCATGGCTGCGTCCGCGAGGGCGTGACGCAGACCGACAGCTCGGTGACGCGCACCGTCGCCGAAAACTTCGCACGTGGCCTCACGACGACCAGCGTGCTCGCGCGGCAGTTTCATGTGGACCTCTTCCCAGTGGATGTCGGCATGCTGCCACCTGCCGCAGCGACCAGCCCTGTTTCTACACCCGAAAGAAGGCCCATGCAGGCTGCGGAGCTGCAGCATCTTCTCCGCATGGATTGCATAAACGACCGCTGCCTGCAGCAGGGGAGTGGGGACATCGCGATCGAAGCGGCGATGTCGGAGGAAATCGGCGAGCAGGCGCTGGCACTGGGGCGAAGCCTCGTTCGGGCGCTCAAGACGCAGGGCTATGACATCCTTCTCACAGGGGAGATGGGCATCGGCAATACGACGCCGACCAGTGCGCTGTTTTCAGCGTTTCTCGGACTTCCGGTGGAGGAAACCGTCGGCCGCGGGGCCGGACTTAGCGATGAAGGGCTTGAACGAAAGCGGGACTGTGTGCGACGGGCACTGCAGCGCGTCGGGATTTTTCTAAATGATCAGAAGATACCGTCTAATGTGAATGCAGGGATTCCAGCGAATGTTCTCCGTTCACCCGCATCGGCGAAATCATCAGAGGTGCATCCTGTCCGCATCGACCGCACGCCGAGTGCTTCACGTGCAAAGCAGCTGCTCTTTGAGCTTGGTGGACTCGAAATCGCCACGATGGCCGGCATGTTTCTCGCTGCGGTCGAAGAGGAAATGCCGATCGTGATTGATGGGGCCATCTCGACGGCAGCAGCACTGGCCGCGGCCCTGATGCACGGAGATATGCTCAGCACAGGCACCTTGCCTGCCATGAAGGACAGCGACGTCCTTCTTCCGAAAGCTTCTGCCACTGAGACTCATTCTGGCAACGCGGTTACGTCCTATGCCCTGGCCTCACACATCTCGAAGGACGGCGCGGCGCGGAAAGCCCTCGATGCCCTCGGACTTCGCGCCATACTGGACGCGGACCTGTCGCTCGGCGAAGGCTCCGGGGCGGTGCTTCTCCTGCCGATGCTGGACGCCGCACTCGCCGTGTACCAGGGAATGGGCAGCTTCGAAGACATTCACGTCGAAGCCTACCATCGCTTTCAGTGAAATATCAAGGAAATCAGACCATGGGAAAACTCATCTTCATCACCGGTGGAGCCGGTTCCGGAAAATCTGAATATGCTGAGCAGCGGGCGGAGCAGCTTGCGGCGGAGCTCGGAGGTCCGCTTTACTACATAGCAACCATGGATCCTGGACCACGGGATCCGGACACCGTCGCTTGCATCGCGAAGCACCAGCGTCGCCGCGCGGATAAGGGCTACACGACGATCGAGTGTCCGACGAACATCGCGTCCGTGCGCGCGCAGCTCCTGCAGACGCCTGCCTCCGTATCTACGCACAGGGGCACGCTCCCGAGGCCCTCAGCGACAGCTCCATGCACGGATTCCATGGATTCACAGGGGCTTTCTCACGCCGTTTTTCTCCTCGAGGACCTCACGAATCTGTATGCCAATGAAGTCTACGGGACAGCGGGGCATCCCCACGCGATCGTGGCCCCGATCCTTCAGCTTGCCGCGGAGGCCGGGGTGGTCATCCTCGTCGCCAATGAGCTCTACCGCGATGGCATTCGCTACGCGGAGGAGACGGACCGCTTCCTCCGGGAATTATCCGCCCGAGCCAGAAAGCTCGCTGCCGCAGCAGAGGAAGCAGTGGAGGTCGTCTACGGCATCCCCGTGCGACTGAAATAAACGGATATTATCACGCCTGCGCGTCCTGGGACCGAACCGGACGAGTCGCCCGGGTCGTGGCCGATGAAATCCCATTAAGGGCCCTGCGGGCCCACTGAAAAAAGGAGACCCATGCTTGATTCACTGAAAATTGCCTTTGCCACCTATTCCCGCATCCCGACTCCACAGGCGGACTGGAACGAGCGCAGCATGAAGTATGCGATGTGCTTCTTCCCTCTCGTGGGCGTCGTCCTCGCCGCACTCTGCGCCCTCATCTGGATGCTCCTCACACGTCTCGAGCTCCACGCCTTTTTCATCGGAAGCGTCCTCACTTTGCTCCCGATTCTTCTCACTGGCGGCATCCACCTCGACGGCTATTTCGATACCCAGGATGCCCTTCACAGCTACGCACCGAAGGAAAGAAAGCTCGAGATTCTGAAGGATCCGCACATCGGTGCCTTCGCCGCCATCTATGGCATGCTGTACCTCCTGAGCGTCGTCGCCTGCTGGACCGAGACGCTCTCCATGGAGCACGCCGCCGACGCGATGCCCGGCATCTGCCTCGGCTTCGTGCTGTCCCGCATTCTTTCCAGCCTCAGCGTCGTCACCTTCCCGAAGGCCCGAAAGGATGGCATGGTTCAGACCCTGTCGTCGGCCGCCGACCGCCATGTATCCCGCATCCTGCGCATGGAGCTCGCGGTCGCCTGCATTGGCCTCTTCATCCCGACGATCGCCATCGGCCTCCCGATCGGGTATCCCCTCCTCACCCTCCTCATGGCAGCGCTCAGCTTCCTCTGGTACCGCCTGCACGTGCTGCCCATCTTCGGTGGCACGACCGGCGACCTCTGTGGCTGCTTCCTATGCAACTGTGAACGCGCCATCCTCGTCGGAAACCTCGCGTGCCTCGTGGTTCATCATCTATAAGGAGACGAATGTATGAAACTCATCATGATCATTGGCGGCATCGCGCAGGGAAAGCATGCCTTCGCCGCCACCCACTTCCCAGATTTTACCTGCATCGATGACCGTGCCGAAGCCGTGCGCCGCGCGCAGAAGGCCGGTCGCGATCCCCAGGAGGAGGCCAATGCCTTCGTCCGCACCCTCCGCGCGGAGCCGCAGGATACCGTCCTCATCTACCC
>DJEQ01000070.1 GCA_002431355.1 Oribacterium sp. UBA5894 | reverse complement strand
ACTGCACCAGCTTCCATCAAAAAAAGCCAGAGGCCGTCGGCCCCTGGCTTTTTCATACGCTTTTGAATAAAAAACCGGATCAGCAGATGTGACGGATCCAGCCCTCTGGTGCTTCAATCTTACCGTTCTGAATGCCGGTAATCGTGGCATAGAGCTCACCGATGACCTCACCGGCCTTCTCCATGCCGGATGGCATATTGATGACCTCGTCGTGGTTCACGATCTTTCCAACCGGAGAGATGACCGCTGCGGTACCACAGAGGCCGCACTCTTTGAAGCCCTTGATCTCCTCGAACTTGACTGGACGCTCATCCACGGTCAGATGGAGATAATGCTCGGCAATGTAGACGATGGAACGTCTCGTGATGGATGGAAGAATCGATGCGGACTTCGGAACCACGAGCTTGCCCTCGGCATCCACGAAGATGGCATTGGATCCACCGGTCTCCTCGACATAGGTTCTGGTGGCAGCATCAAGATAAAGGTTCTCCGCGAAGCCTGCCTTATGGGCAAGTACGGAAGAATGTAAGCTCATCGCATAGTTGAGTCCTGCCTTGACAGCACCGGTTCCGTGAGGTGCGGCACGATCGAAGTCAGATACCTGAATGGCGATTGGCGTTGCACCACCCTTATAGTACGGACCTACTGGCGTTGTGAAAATTCTGAACTGATACTCATCCGCCGGCTTTACACCGATGACCACGCCAGTGGCAAACTCATATGGACGGATGTACAGAGAGGCACCGGAACCATAAGGTGGTACCCAGTCAAGGTTTCCCTTTACAACCTGGTCGATGGCATCCAGGAAACGCTCCTTCGGGAACGGCGGCATCTCGATCCGCTGTGCCGACTCATAAATACGGTCTGCATTGAGGTCTGGACGGAAGCATACCACCGAACCATCCTCCCAGGTATAGGCCTTCATGCCCTCGAATACCTGCTGGCAGTACTGCAGCATGCCGGCTGACTCATTTAAGGTGACGTTCGGATCATCAATGAGGGCGCCCTCATCCCACTGTCCATCCTTCCAGTTGGACACATATCGCTTATCTGTAACATGGTATGCAAAACCAATGTTTCCCCAATCAAGTTCTTTCTTCCCCATAGTAACTCTATCTCCTTTCAAAAATGGCGCTTCACCATTCATAGAGCTAGTATAGCCCTCGAAAAAAATGAATGCAATTCGAAAAGCACAGTAAATGTTTATGCTTATTATAACCAGTTTGCATGTTTACAGCTGTTCCGCCTGTGAATTGGTTATAGCAGAACAGGGACATGCGCTCGCATCTCCCTGTCTGTTCTCTGTCATTTTCTGTTTTCTCTGATGCCGTCCTGCAGGGATCTTACTCCGAATCGAGCTTCAGCACCGACATGAAGGCACTCTGCGGAATCTCGACATTGCCGAACTGACGCATCCGCTTCTTTCCTTCCTTCTGCTTCTCGAGGAGCTTCTTCTTTCTGGAAATATCGCCGCCGTAGCACTTCGCCAGGACATCCTTCCGCATCGCCTTAATGTTCTCACGTGCGACGATCTGTCCATTCACCGATGCCTGGAGCGGAATCTCGAAAAGCTGACGCGGAATCTCATTCTTCAGCTTTTCACACATCTTCTTGCCACGCTCATAGGCCGAATCCTTATGCACGATGAAGCTCAGCGCATCAATCA
This sequence comes from Oribacterium sp. UBA5894, assembly GCA_002431355.1. Classification (GTDB taxonomy): domain Bacteria; phylum Bacillota; class Clostridia; order Lachnospirales; family Lachnospiraceae; genus Oribacterium. Next base: position 6,255 of record DJEQ01000070.1, on the reverse strand, counting down.
CCTGACGGTTCACCATGATATCAAGCTTGACCATCTTCGAGGTCTGATAGCCCTTGAGATCATAATCATAGGACGCATAGCCCTTCGAACGGGACTTGATGGCATCGAAGAAATCGTAGATGATCTCATTGAGCGGCATCTCATATTTCAGAATCGCACGGTTGGCTTCGATGTACTCGGTGCTCTGGTAAACACCACGACGGTCCTGACAGAGCTGCATGATCGCCCCCATGAACTCTGGCGTCACCATGATTTCGACATCTACCACCGGCTCCTCGATGTGATCGATCTCCGATGGATCCGGAAGGTTCGCCGGATTGGAGAGCTCGATCATCGTGCCATCGGTCTTATAGACATGGTAGACAACCGAAGGGGCTGTCGTCACGAGGTCGAGGTCATATTCACGCTCCAGACGCTCCTGCACAACATCAAGGTGCAGAAGGCCGAGGAAGCCACAGCGGAAGCCAAAGCCCAGCGCCTGAGAGGTCTCCGGCTCATACTGGAGAGCGGCATCATTGAGCTGCAGCTTCTCAAGAGCGTCCCGCAGATCCGGATACTTCATCGTATCCGCCGGATAGATGCCGCAGTAGACCATCGACTGTACCTGCTTATAGCCTGGCAGTGGTTCTGCCGCCGGGTTCCGATCATCCGTCACCGTATCACCCACCCGCGTATCACGGATATCCTTGATGGAGGCGGTAATGTAGCCAACCATACCGGCACTCAGCTCCGCGCATGGGATGAAGCGCCCCGGGCCGAAGTAGCCGACCTCCGTCACATCGAAGGCAGCGCCGCTCGCCATGAGACGAATGCGGGTGCCCACCTTCACGCTTCCTTCCTTCACGCGGCAGAAGATGATGACGCCACGATAGTTATCATATAAGGAATCAAAGATCAGGGCCTGCAGTGGATTGTCCTTCGATCCCGTCGGTGCCGGCAGTCGATGTACGATGGCTTCCAGCACCTCCTCAACATTTTCACCGGTCTTCGCGGAAATGCGCGGTGCATCCTGCGCCTCAATCCCGATGATGTCCTCAATCTCGTCGGCTACACGATCCGGATCTGCAGAAGGCAGATCGATTTTATTGATCACCGGAAGGATCTCGAGATCATGATCGAGCGCGAGGTAGGTATTCGCGAGGGTCTGCGCCTGGATGCCCTGTGTTGCATCCACGATCAGAATCGCACCATCACAGGCTGCAAGAGCACGGGATACCTCATAGTTAAAGTCCACATGGCCCGGTGTATCGATAAGATTAAAAATATACTCCTCTCCATCCTTCGCCTGATAGACGATGCGTGTCGTCTGTGACTTGATGGTGATACCACGTTCCCGCTCGATGTCCATGTTGTCGAGCACCTGCGCCTGCATCTCGCGTGCCGTCAGGGTTCCTGTCTTTTCAATGATGCGGTCCGCCAGGGTGGATTTTCCGTGGTCAATGTGCGCAATGATACAAAAATTTCTGATTTTACTCTGATCAATGTTTGTGATGTCTGCCATTTTTCTACCTATATAAATAACACGCCTCCGAATGGAGGCTCCGTTTCTTATTTTCCGTGGAAATATACTAACATACTCGCGCACCTTTTGCCAACCAGTTCGCAGAAAAGGAGACCGTGCCGGGCGCTCCCGGTTTTTCTCATCTTTCCTTCCGATATCCTCCCTCTGCTTCCATCGCTTTCATCGAATGCGTATCGCTATTGAATTAATGAGTGACTTACAATTTCATTATTTTCTTCTTATTATAAAGCCGTTTTGTTATACTGCACTCAATTTCCATAAGCGGCATCAGCTGAAAGGAGTCTTCTCATGATGTTTGTAAAAATGGCACTGATCTTTGCCCTGATCATCCTTCTCCTGGCCTGTAAACGGCCATTATCCCAGGCCATGCTGGGAGGTCTCGCGGCCACGGCTGTTTTTTATCGAATCCTTCCGCTTGACATGCTTCGCTTAACGGGAAAGGTTCTGACGAACTGGTCCTCCCTTTCCGTGCTGCTGTCGCTCTATCTCATTACCTTTCTGCAGCGCATTCTGGAATCACGCAGCCAGATTCGCCTCACACAGGAGGATCTGAACGGACTCTTCCATAATCGCCGCATCAACATCATCGGTGCGTGTCTCTTCATTGGCCTCCTTCCATCGGCGGCTTCCATGCTGCTCTGCGCAGAGCTCGTAAAAAATGCAACCGATGGCTATCTGAAGCCGAAGGAGCAGGCCTTCGTGGCAAGCTGGTTCCGGCACATTCCGGAAAGTGTGCTGCCGACCTACTCCGCCGTTCTGCTCATGCTGAGTCTTTCGGGCGTTGACACCGCCACATTCATGGCGGGAATGCTTCCTCCGGTGCTGTTCCTGGGGGCCCTTGGGTATTTCGTCTATCTGCGGCGCGTACCAACCAGCGTGGATACACCGAACAGCACGGACCGCTTCGCCGATTTTCGGCACCTCCTTGCACACCTCTGGTCACTCATTCTGATCCTGGTGCTGATTCTCGTCTTCCATTTCGAGGTGGTCACGGCCGTGCTGGTTTCAATTCTGTTGAGCACCGTGGTCTATCATATCAGCGTACCGGAGTGGAAGCAGTTCGTCGTCTCCGCATTTGAGAAAAACATGCTGCTGAACACCTTCCTCGTTCTGGTGCTGCAGGAATTTCTTTCCTCCACCGGAGTTCTTCCAGAGCTTCCAGCCGTGCTCGGGAAGCTTCCGCTGCCGACCTACTTTATTTTCGGCCTTCTGTTCTTCCTGGTGACGCTCATCAGTGGCTCCACCGCGGCCATTGCCATGGGAACACCGCTGGCCTTTGCGGCCCTGCCGGGTGGCGCGCCGTTCATGGTCTATCTCATGTGCATGGCGCATGCCGCAAGCCAGCTTTCACCGACCCATGTCTGCCTCGTCGTCGCCTCGGATTACTTCCACATTCCGCTCGGTGGTCTGATCCGAAAAACCGTTCCCATCGCTCTCGCCTTCTGTGTGCTGGTGACGGTGTACTACCATCTCCTGCTGCTCTTTTCCTGACGCCGTCCAGTACAGTCCCCGTAAAATCACAGGGAACGTGGTCACATTTGCTTAAAAACCGTGGAAAATCGGGTGAAAATCATCCGCATTCTGCTTGACACGGACAGGGGTTTTATATATGATAGTTTAGCGTGTTTTCAAACTGTCCGTGTCCGGTATTTGAGAGCACCGAGATCCGATGGATCTCCAAACGATATTCAGAAGAAAGGAGATTTCAACATGGCAAACATTAAGTCCGCAAAGAAGAGAATTCTTGTAGCTCAGACCAGAAACGAGCGCAACAAGGCGATTCGTTCTGAGGTAAAGACATACATCAAGAGAGTATATGCAGCAGTTGAGGCTGGCGATAAGGCAGCAGCTCAGGATGCTCTGAAGATGGCTCAGAAGAAGATCTGCATGGCACACAGCAAGGGCGTTTACAAGTCCAACAATGCTTCCAGAAAGGTTGCACACATTTCCAAGGCTGTTTCTTCCATGAACTAATTGCGTGAAGCGCACAGAAATCATTGTACAGGATTTCTGCTTTTCAAGTCGTTCTTGAAAATATAAATTTGTAAGTAACGTTACTCACAAAGCCCTGCGGTTAACCCACCGCAGGGTTCTTTTTTATTCCGAGGCAGCGAAGAGCGTATTTTCTGCGCGCCCGCACACACTTCTCTTCTAACCCTTGCTTTCTTTCGCAGGCTTTTCTGGCACCGTGATCCGGATTTCTCCAAGCTCCCCCGTCTTCAGCATCCGAACGCCATAGCGAGTAAGTCGTTCGAGCGTCTCCGCATGCGGATGTCCATAATCATTTCCGACCCCATAGCTCAGGAGTGCCGTCTCCGGCTGCAGGGCCTCGAGGAGCGCCTCAGACGTACTTGTATGACTGCCGTGATGTCCCACCTTCAGCACATCGATGGAGGCATTGGCCCGCTCACCCGTGCGTGCAAGCTCCTCCAGGAGGACCGCCTCACAGGCCTCGTCCATATCGCCGGTGAAAAGCATCTGAAAGTCCTGATAGCGAAGCAGCATGCCGATGGAATGTGCATTGGCCTCCTGTATGGGCTCCACGCCGACGGGATAGTACGCGCGGAGCTCGACGTCGCCGAAGCGAAGCACATCACCGCTCCCAACGTAGCGAAGCTGCGTCCCACGTGCCTCTGCCGCCTCCCGCAGCGCATCGTAGCGCGTGTCATGCTCCGCCACCCTCGGAAGCAGGAGCTCCCCGATACGGATGTGTTCTTCCTCCTCGAGAAGGTACAGTATGCCGGAATAGTGATCCGCATCACAATGCGTGATCAGTGCAAGGTCAATGTAGTCGATCCCCTGGGACTCAAGATAAGGAAGAAGGACGTTTTTCCCGAGACTTTTATTGCTTGTGGAGCCGCCGTCCACCGTCATCACCACGTCCTGATGACGGAGAACGAAGCCATCCCCCTGTCCGACATCGAGTGCCGTGATCTCCAGCCCCTGCGGAGGCTTCGCCGGAAGGGCGTAAAGTGCGAGAAGAAGGGAAAGAAGCGCAATCGGAAGCGGAAGTCGTCGAAGCAGATTTCCACCGTCCAGACTGCCCGGAAGCGGATCTGAAACGCGATTCTGTTCCTTTCGGACGGTATGCAGGGACGGCTTTTCCACATTTCCGGATTCTTTTTTACACTTTTCCTGCCTCATCAGACGGAGCGTTGCCAGCGCGAGGGCCGCATAATAGAGAAGGATGCACGGCATGGATGGCCGCCCAAGAAGAAGAGAGCTGAGCGGAAGCCTCGCGCACTGCGTACAGAGAAGGGTGTAGAGGCGAAGGATCGTATGTCCTCCACCGATGGCTACGGCTGCAGCCCACGGAGAGACCAGGAAGAGCACCACCCCAAGGATTCCACTGTATACCACAGAGCTCATGAGTGGCAGCACGATGAGATTCAGGAAAATTCCATAGAGTGGAAAGCGGAAATAGTGAAAAAGAATAATCGGAAGGGTCAGAAGCTGAAGATACAGGGAGGTCCAGAGGCTGTTCAGCAGAGGCTGCTTCGGGGAGGGCAGCATGGCACAGAGACCGATGGACAGCACCGCGAGAAAGCTTAGCTGAAAGCCGGATCCAAACAGCATATAGGGCTCCTTCCACAGGAGCAGAAGTGCCGCGGTGGCGAGCGCCGACAGCATGTCATAGCTCCGCCCCACTGCCGCGCCCAGAAAGCGAAGAAGCAGCATGATGACCGCCCGAAGCGCCGAGCCGGAGCTTCCCGTCAGGATGCCATAGGAAACAATGATCAGCGCCGCAAGAGCGCCGGAAAATGCCTTGCTGCCTCCAAAGCGACGCAGAAGCTCATACATGCCGACGCCCAGAATCGAGAGATGGAGACCAGATACCGCGAGGATATGGGCGATGCCCGCATCCTGATACAGCGATCGTATGTCCTCATCCATCGCACTCTTATCTCCGGTGAGAAGGGCACGATAAATTCCTGCGTCCTGCGGTGGCAGCAGCTGATCCAGGATGGAGCCGATCTGAAGCCGAAGCTTCTGCAGTCCTTCTGCAAAGGGCTTCGGCTCACCGCCCACAACTGAAGCCTCCGTGCCGTACATTGTGCCATGCACGGACTGCGTCCGGTAGTACAGCCGGAAATCAAATTCGCCCTCATTTCGAGCCGCTTCCATCGGAGAGATCTTCCCGTAGACCTCCAGCAGCTCTCCTGGCAGTGGACGTATCTCTGATGCATCGAGATATACGAGAATCGTTCCCACGGGCTGATCGTAGCGTGCCCGCATCTGCTCCGACGCCGAGATTGGCAGGCTTTCCTTCCGCCCATAAGCACTGGAAAGGGTGCAGTTTCGCAAGCGGAGCTTCGCCTTCCCCTCCGCCTCCGTATATTCCTGAAGCTCTCCGCATAAGCGCACACGGAGGCCGGAAAAGAGCTGAATCCGCTCCTCCGAGCGCTGAAAGGCCTGCTTCGAAAGCCGGTAGCGTAGACCACCTGCCAGAAACAGCACACAGAGGAGTGCCAGCGCACTCATCCTCAGCTTTTTCGTTTTCACCCCATGGAAAAGAAGACAGATGAGGAGAATCCCCATCGTCCATCGAAGAATCGACCCACATTCCCCGGCAGATACGCACACTCCAAGTACATACACCACGGCCATCAGAAGAAGCGGTCGTTTATAATTCATAGCTTCATCATAACAGAAGCGGCCCGCCCCATCAAGGGCGGACCGCTTCGTTTTTCATATTTTCATGTATCGCGGGCTACTGTTCACACTATATTGTA
>DJEQ01000069.1 GCA_002431355.1 Oribacterium sp. UBA5894 | reverse complement strand
AATTTAGTTTTACAATTCACCCTTTTTCTGTAAAAAGTTTGTGCGGCTATTTTCCGGCCCGAGGAGTGCTCGGCAGGTCTGTGTGCACTGGCCTGGAAGCAGGTCCGCGCACAGATCGAAATGTGATTTATTCTGAGAAAAACTTCGCCTTGATCTTCTCCACTGGCATCTTCTGCCCGGTCCACAGCTCGAAGGCCGCGGCGCCCTGGTACAGCAGCATATTGATGCCATTAAAGGACTTTAAGCCACAGGACTCGGCCATTTCAAGGAGCTTTGTCTTCCGCGGGTTGTAGATGACGTCAGCGACGATGAGCGGTTTCGGTACAGGGGAAATCGACCTTGCAGCGTCCGTCTTATCATCCAACATGTCCGCACTGCCTGCTTCAACAGCCGGCGATGCGGCACGCGCGGTAAGTGCTGCAGTATCCTTCGATGGGGTGCGCGCGGTGAGCCACGATGCATCCTTGATAACGCAGGCGTCGGTATTCGGTGCCATACCGACGTTCGTAGCATTGATGAGCAGGAAGGACTCCGCGATCTGCTGCTGCATCACGGCATCATCATAATCATATACGGTCACATGACACTGTGTGCGTGCGTTCAGGTCTGCCACAACACGTGCGGTACGTTCATGAAAGCGGCTGCCCATGCGTTCGAAGACAGAGATTTCGCGGGCTCCATCAAGGGCGAGCTGCACAAGCACGGCGATACCTGCACCGCCCGTGCCGAGAAGTGTGATCTTCTGCCCACGGAAATCGACGCCCTCCTGGCGTGCGGACTCCGTAAAGCCGATGCCGTCCGTGGTATGACCTGTAGCGGTACCATCGTCCTCAAAGACAACCGTGTTCACGGAGCCGGCAATCTCGGCTGCAGGACTCAGACGGTCACAGAGTGCGACGGCTTCCGTCTTCAGCGGCATGGTGAGATTAAAACCACGCACTCCCATCCGTCGGAAGCTGTCCATGACGCCCGCAAGCTCCCCCTCCTTCACATCGAAGGCGAGGTAGCGGTAGTCGAGTCCTAGCTCCTGAAAGGCTTCGTTATGCATGGCAGGTGACATGCTGTGCGCCACTGGGCTTCCAAGCAGGCAGATCATTTTCGTATGTCCTGAAATATCCATCCTCTCTCCTCTTATAAAAGAAGGGAATCCGGCGTGAGACGTCGAGGATTCCCTGTATCGGCAGGCTGTCCCATCCCATGTGATATGGTTCAGCCGTATGTTCCCTGTATCGTGTGCTGGCCCCTGTGTGTTCAGCTCAGCCGCTGGCGCACGATCTCGTAGGCGAGTACACCGCATGCAACGGAAGCATTGAGCGAGTCAATGTCGCCCTTCATCGGAATCGAGGCAACCATGTCACACTTCTCCTTTACGAGACGGGACACGCCCTCGCCTTCGTTTCCGATCACGAGACCGATCGAGCCCTTGAGGTTCAGCTTATACATGAGCTCACCGTCCATGTCGGCACAGACAAACCACATGCCTTCCTTCTTCAGCTCCTCAATGGTCTGGCCGATATTGGTGACCTTCGCGACACGCGTGTACTCGAGGGCCCCGGCCGAGCTCTTCGCTACGGTTGAGGTCAAGCCTACGGCACGGCGCTCACGAATAATGACGCCATGTGCACCAGCGAGGTTTGCGGTACGAATCATCGCGCCGAGGTTATGCGGATCCTCGATGCCATCGAGGATAAAGAGGAACGGATCCTCGTTCTTTTCATGGGCGGCATCCAGCATTTCCTGCACGGTGCTGTAATGGAAGGCGGCGAGATAGGCGGCGACGCCCTGGTGGCTGCTGCCTGGACCTGCGATCTCATCGAGGCGCTCCTTCTTCACGAATTCCGGCTTCACGCCGGCCTTCTTCGCCTCGCGGAGGATCGTGGAAATCGGGCCGTCATGGAGCCCATCCTGTACAAACAGGCGATCAATGGCTTTCCCGGCACGAAATGCCTCAATGACCGGATTCCGACCGATCAGTGTAAATTCTTCGTCTCTCATATTCCGACCTTTCTTTTCTCTGGATGATCTTCCAGCTCCTGGAGGTGGGCAATGCCTCTGGCCTCGAGCTCGATCATGCGCTCGTACTGTTCACTCAGATACAGGTACCCGATCAGCGCCTCGAAGCCCGTGGCACGGCGATACTCCTGGATGGAGCTGTTTTTACTGTGCGTCTGCGACTTCTGATTGCGGCCACGGCGATAGACCGCCATCTCCTCTTCGGTCAGCAGCTCCTGCCCGATGAAGTAGCCCATGATCTCCGACTGCGCATGTGCACAGACGAAGGTCGTTTTCTTATGGTTGATGGCATTGACCGAACCAGGGAAATTCGACACCATATATTCGCGCACCGCGAGGTCATACAGGCCATCGCCGATGTACGCAAGAAGAAGCGGGGACGTTGTCTGTACGTCCACCGCCTTTATGTTCAGCTTTTCCTTATAAAGCTTTATCATCTCAAAATCCATCAGGCACGACTCCACTTGACGCCTTCGCGTGTATCCTTGAGGATGATGCCCATGGCGAGCAGCTGGTCACGAATCTCATCGGCCTTGGCGAAATCCTTCGCCTTTCGTGCAGCCTGCCGCTCCTCGATCAGCTTTTCCACCTCGCTGTCGAGATCGTCCTTCTTCAGCTCCGTACGAAGACCGAGCACGCTCATCAGAAGCTCCAGCTTCTGGAGGACATAGTCCACATAGGCCTTCGTGCTGGACTCGGTGACTGAGACATTGGCGAGACGCACGAGCTCGAAGATGGCGGTAATCGCGTCCGCCGTGTTCAGATCATCGTCCATCTTACTGTTGAAGGTCGCCTGCAGCGCATCTACGGACTTCTGATCCTCCAGCTCCTTCGCTGTCATGCTGTCGCCCTGTGCCTTTGCACTCAGCTCGTGCAGACGCTCAAGCGCCGTATAGATCCGGTCGAGAGAGGTCTTTGCGGAATCCATGAGCTCCTTACTGAAGTTCAGCGGATTCCGGTAATGGGCGCTCAGCATGTAGAAGCGGAGCACCATCGGATCATACTTTGCAGTAATGTCACG
>DJEQ01000045.1 GCA_002431355.1 Oribacterium sp. UBA5894 | reverse complement strand
CGATGGAACTCGAACTGCACACCATCAAGCTTTGCGAACTCATACTCATCTGGGGATGCGGTCACGGCATCACGACGGACATAGACGGTGACGTTCTTCACACCCTGACGGATCGCGGTACGTGCTACATCCATTGCAGAGTTTCCGGAGCCGAAGATGGCCACGGACTGACCGAGATCCACGGAATCCGGGTTGTTCAGATAATTGATGGCGTAGTGCACATTGCCGAAGGTCTCGCCTGGAATGAGCATACGGCGTGGACGCCATGCACCGGTTCCGATGAAGATGGAGCGATAGCCATCCTTGAAGAGATCTGCAAGTGTCACATTGCCGCCGATCGTAAAGTTCGGACGGAAGAGGATGCCAAGCTCGCGCATCTTCTTGTAGTAACGATCCAGAATGCTGTGCGGCAGACGGAACTCCGGGATACCGTAGCGCATGATGCCGCCGATCTTATCACGGCTCTCGAAAACCGTGATCTTATAGCCCTTCATGGCGAGCAGGATGGCGATTGTAATACCGGCTGGACCTGCGCCGATCACGGCAGCCTTCATGCCGTTCGGCTCCGCCATCTTGAGCTTCAGCCGCTCGAAGCAGGAATCTGAAATATAGTTTTCAATGGAGGAAATGTGCACCGGTGCACCCTTGATGCCACGTACACAATGTCCCTCGCACTGCTTCGCATGGTTGCATACCAGCGAGCAGACCACCGACAGCGGGTTGTTTGCGAACAGCATCTCGGCTGCGGTCTCGAGCTCATTGTCCTTAAAAAGACGAATCATCTCCGGAATATTGGTATTAATCGGGCAGCCCTTCCGGCACTGTGGGTTCTTACACTGCAGGCAACGATTGGCTTCCTCTAAAACATGAATTGGCATCTTGTATCCTCCCCTGAATGGACATTCTTCTCATTTTCTCATCACACAAGCTTCATGACTCTCTGGCTCATCATGCATCGTGCTGATACCTAATGTTCTCATCACACAGGCTCCATCCTAATACAGGACGAAACGAATGTCATGCGTTAAATACATAACTTATATGTCAAAAAATAAGCGTTAAAAATATAACTTTTCCTCAAATCGAATGCAGCGCAGAGCGTCCCATGAAATCGACGCTCTGCGCTGTTTTTCTTTCTGCACGCGTGGGCAATGCTTCCTTCGTCAGTGGCCCATCCTCCTGCCGGCCTCCATAAAGCGGAACATACGGATGGCGCCCTTATAGTAGAGCTCCTCCGCGTTGTCGAGGGCCTCCTTCAGTGGCATCGGGCCATCGACGGTGGTCATAATGGAAGAGATACCATGGGCATAGATCTTCTCATAATCGCGGCCGAGGCTGCCACAGAGCGCCGCCACCGGCACCTGATGCTTCGCGCTCCGATCACCGACGCCCTGCATGACCTTGCCGAAGCAGGACTGCCAGTCGGTCCGGCCCTCTCCCGTCACAACGAGATCGACACCCTCAAGACGCGCATCGAAATCAATGAGATCAAGGACAGTTTCAATGCCCGACTTCATCTCCGCATGCAGGAAGACCTTGAGCGCCGCGCCGAGTCCACCGGCTGCGCCGGTGCCCTGAATTTCGTCCGGGTTCACGCCGAACTCGCGGATGATGACATCACGGTAGTTCTGCATGCCCTTCTCGAGATGATCAAGGATCTCCGGTGTGCCGCCCTTCTGCTTTCCGAAGGTATAGGTTGCCCCATCCGGTCCACACAGTGGATTCGTCACATCACACATCACCGTGAAATGAGCCTTTTTGACCGCTGGATCTAATCCGCTCACATCGATGTGCGCCACCCTTTCGAGGTCCTCGCCGCGACCGCTCAGCACATGTCCCTCTGCATCGAGGAAGCGAATGCCGAGGGCGGAGGCAAAGCCCATGCCGCCATCATTGGTCGCCGATCCGCCGATCGCGATGGCAATGTCGGTATACCCCGCATCAAGCGCTGCCTTCAGAAGCTCACCGGTCCCATAGGTCGTCGTGTGAAGCGGATTTCGCTTCTCCTCCGGCACCATTGGAAGACCGGATGCGGCCGCCATCTCGAGAATCGCCTCGGTATCGGAAAGTCGTCCATAGAAGCCCTGCTCCTTCTCCATCAGCGGTCCATGCACCGGCACTGAAATGATCTGGCCATTTCTCGCCTTGACGACCGCCTCCGTGGTCCCCTCGCCGCCATCCGCGACCGGTACACCGCTGGTTTCACAATCGCCGAAGACCTCCTTCGCCGCCTTCGTGAGAAGCGCAATCGTCTGGTCACTGGATAGGGTTCCTTTAAAGGAATCCGACGCAAATAGTAATTTCATGTTATACCTCCTCGATTTGTAATCGGGTCATTATTGTGAAATAGCACGCATCTTCATGTCATGCAACGGACGGATGCAGCCCACCGGTTTTCACTTTTTCATTTTATGCATCAAAAGAAAACAGATTGAGCCCTGTATTTGTGATGTCATCCTTCTTCCGTCCGACATGCCCATCGAGAAGCGTGAGAAAAATCTCTGCTGTTCCACCGATGCGCACGGACTTCAGATGTCCGCCGTAGGCATGCCCTGCGGCATCTGCCACGTTAATGTGCACATGAAGGTACGGATGTCCGTTCATTTCTGTCACACTGCCGATCAGCGACGTGATCTCGAGCGGCTGCTCCAGCACTGTTTCCTCAAATTTCTGCTTCTCTACGTCATAAAGTCCCATCACAAGATGGTCAGCTGCACCCAGACCTGCAATCGTCGCAAGCCGAATCTGCTCCTTCTCGCAGACCGCCATAAGGCTCTCCATGACTTCCTCGCCACGGTCCACGCGCAGCACCAGCTGATTGCCAAATCTCCGATAATCCATGCTTCTCCTCCAATTCTTCTCCCCGTGCCTCTCAACTGCACGGTTC
>DJEQ01000026.1 GCA_002431355.1 Oribacterium sp. UBA5894 | reverse complement strand
AAAAGGCTTATCGTATATATCGTTACAGTTTTAACAAGTCCAAAGGCAGGAAATTCTATATATAAAACGCCGTTTTTAAAAATCGTATATATGTGTCAGCTACTTCCAAGCTGTACCGACACCTAGAAATGCTCAGTGAACAGTAGCATACCATCAAACTTCAGCATGAAGCAGCTGGTGGTGACGAGTGCCGCGACGATATCGCTGATGGGCTCTGCGAGAAAGACGGCAAACACTGGGTCCGGAAGCACATGCGGCAGAATGAGAATCAGTGGAATCAGGAGGATGAGCTTTCGGAGACAGGCCAGAAGCAGGCTGATCTTCGCCTGACCGAGGGCCATGAAGCTCTGCTGACAGGCAATCTGTGCACCAAAGGCGAAGATGCCGACCATGTAGTTGCGAAGCGCCCAGGCTGTGTAGGTTCGCAGCTCGAGATTACCCGTGAAAATACCGGCGAAGGCCTGTGGCATCAGCATGACAAGCGCCCAGAAAATGCTGGCGTAGCTCAGGCAGGCCGTAAACTGTGCGAAGAAGGCCTTCTTCACGCGTGCACTCTGCTTCGCACCGAAATTAAAGCTGATGATCGGCTGACCGCCCTGGCAGATGCCCTGGAGCGGCAGGGTCACGAGCTGGCTGACACTCGTGATGATCGTCATGGCACCGACCGCCACATCGCCTCCGTAGCGTGCGAGGCTGGAAGTGAAGCTGATGGAAAGCAGACTTTCTGTTGACATCATGACAAAAGTCGAAACGCCGAGGCTAAGGCAGGGCAGAATGATCGTCGGATCGAGCTTCAGGTTTTCTTTTCGAAGATGCAGCAGCGTCTTTCGGCCTGTCAGAAAGCGAAGAATCCAAAGGGCACCAACGGACTGGCTGAGTACCGTTGCGAGCGCTGCTCCTCTCACACCCATACCGAGAACAAAGATGAACACCGGATCCAGTAAAATATTGATGACGGCACCGATCACGGTGGTCAGCATGCTGATCTTCGCAAAGCCCTGAGTGGTGATAAAGGGATTCATGCCCAGCACGGTCATCACAAAAACAGTTCCGAGAATATAGACGCGTGCGTACGAAAGTGCATAGGGAAGGGTCGCGTCACTCGCACCGAAGAGACGGAGCAGCGTCGGAGCCAATGCGTAAAACGCGAGCGTCAGCACCAGGGCGAAGCACATCAGAATCGAAAAGCAGTTTCCAACGATCTTTTCTGCAGTCTCATGATCCCGGGCGCCCATCGAGATCGCGGCACGCGGTGCGCCGCCGGCACCAGCCAGCATGGCGAAGGCATTGATCAGCATCAGGATCGGTGCAAACAGTCCGACGCCGGTCAGGGCCTGTGCGCCCACCTCCCCCATATGACCGATATAGATTCGATCGACGATGTTATAGAGGAGATTCACGATCTGTGCGACGACGGCTGGGATGGCCAGCTGCGCGAGAAGCATTGGGATGCTGCCGCTGCCCATATCCTGTGTAGCCTGTTTGTTCATGGTGTTTAGCGTCCTTTCCAATTTATGGTCAGACCCCACTATCGCACATTTTGCAGAAGCACGCAATACGGAAAAGTACGCATGAAAAAGCCCCAGTACCAGGTTCATTCACTAGTACTGGGGCCTTACGGATCATTCGGGCTTCTGTATCCCATCGGGTTACCCTCCCTTTATGCTTTTTAAATGCAGATCTCAAATCATTGAAGCCTCGCCAATGCTTTCTACCATCTGCACTTCACTGAGTTAAGAATTAATTTGATGAAGCCTCGCCATCGCCTCTCTTCTTTTGTTGTCTTTATTGTACTGGATAAAAAACAGTTTGTCAACATCAAAATAAAAAGAAATAATTTCTATTCTTGTAAAAGAAAACGCAGCTTTTGAAATCGTTATTTTATTGTCGATATGAACAAAAAAATAACGTAAATATACAATGATATGGGCAATATGCTATAATTCATCTACATGAATCCTTGGGTCAAGGATGGAGTATGAATTTTTGAAAGGACGTAAAACATGAGTAGATTGACGATTTTTACGAAAAATGAAGCCGAAAAAACGGTGGAGTCTCTCTACAAGGATCTCGAGCGACGTGTGCAGGCAGCGCAGCCTGGGCTCTGCCCGGTCGATCTTGCGGCTTCATTTTTGCATCTCTGCCACGCACAGTCCTGCGGAAAGTGTACACCGTGTCGTGTCGGACTCGGGCAGCTGGAGGCACTGATCGGGAAGGTGCTGGATGGTACGGCAGATCTCTTCACACTGAAGGTGCTGGAGGACACGGCAGAGAGCATCTATTTATCTGCCGACTGTGCGATCGGCTCCGAGGCTGCACGCATGGTGCTGGAGGGGCTTCGCGGCTTCCGCGATGATTATGTCGAGCACATTCAGCATGGCCGCTGTAAAAGCATGCACAGCCAGCCGGTGCCATGTGTATGGCAGTGCCCGGCACATGTCGATATTCCCGGCTACATTGCCCTCATCCATGAGAAGCGCTATGAGGATGCAGTACAGCTCATTCGGAAGGATAATCCGATGCCGGCGACCTGTGGGCTCATCTGCGAGCATCCATGTGAGGTGCGCTGCCGCCGTACCCTCGTCGATGATCCCATCAATATCCGCGGCCTTAAGCGCTTTGCGGTCGAGCATGAGTCGACGATTCCAGCGCCGAAGCGGATGGCTGCCACCGGGAAGCGCGTGGCGGTGATCGGCGGTGGTCCAAGTGGCTTAAGCTGTGCCTACTATCTCAGCATCATGGGGCATGAGGTCACGGTGTATGAGCAGAGGAAACAGCTTGGCGGCATGCTTCGCTATGGCATTCCGGCTTACCGCTTCCCTCGTGAAATACTGGATCGTGAAATCGAGGGCCTGAAGCTGGCCGGCTTTGAAACCAGAACCGGTGTTTCGATTGGAAAGGACATTTCGGTTTCAGAGCTTCGGAGTCAGTATGATGCGATGTATGTGGCGATCGGTGCACATACGGATCGGAAGATCGGGATCGACGGGGAGGATGCCGAGGGGGTCATCTCCGCTGTCGAAATGCTCCGTGCCATCGGTGACGATCAGTATCCGGATTTCAGCGGCATGAACATCGTGGTCGTGGGCGGAGGCAATGTTGCCATGGATGTGGCGCGTTCCGCGATTCGCTGTCATGCGGCATCGGTCAAGGTGGCCTACCGTCGCCGGAAGCAGGATATGACGGCGCTCGCGGAGGAGGTGGAAGGTGCCATCGCGGATGGCGTTGAAATCGTTGAGCTGAATGCGCCGATTCGCATCGAAAAGGATGCAGCAAATCATTGCACGGGTCTCATCGTGAAACCGCAGATTCCAGGTGCCGTGAAGGGAGGTCGTCCATCCCCGAAGAACAGTACGAAGGACGAGGTACTGCTTCCGGCCGATCGGGTACTTGTGGCCATTGGCCAGGGCATCGAGTCCGGGAAGTTCGGTGAATTTGGTCTTCCGGTACAGCAGGGACGTATTTCTGCCTTTGATACTTCGGATATTGCGGGCAATGAAGGCATCTTCGCGGGTGGTGACTGCGTGACCGGTCCGGCAACCGTGATCCGTGCGATTGCTGCTGGAAAGGTGGCGGCCGCCAACATTGACGAATTCCTGGGCTTCAACCATGAGATTACGACAGACGTGGTACTGCCACCGATCCGTTTTGATGATCATAAGCCGCTTGGACGTGTCAACATGGTGGAGCGCCCGGCGGAGGAACGAAAGCATGATTTTAAGCTGATGGAATGCCCGATGACAGAGGAGGAAGCGCTGCAGGAATCCTCGCGCTGTCTTCACTGTGATCACTTCGGTTATGGCATCTTGAAGGGAGGCAGAGATTCGAAATGGTAAAATGTACAATTGATGGCAGAACGATTCAGGTTCCAGAACGAACCACCATTTTAGAGGCAGCCGCTGCGGCCGGTATCCATATTCCGACGCTCTGCTTTTTAAAGGATCTCAATGAAATTGCCGCGTGCCGTGTCTGTGTCGTGGAGGTCGAGGGGTATGAACGTCTGATGACGGCCTGCAACAACACCGTGTCGGAGGGGATGGTCATTTTTACGAATTCCAGAAAGGCACGCCTGGCGCGTCGGGCCAATGTAGAGCTCATCCTGAGTCAGCACGATACGAACTGTGCCATCTGTGTGCGTTCAGGAAACTGCACGCTTCAGAAGGTGGCCAATGATTTAAACATCCTGAGTGTGCCGTTTGAGAAGCAGCTTCCGAAGAAGCACCACAGCTCTCTTCTCTTCCCGCTCATCCGGAATTATGACAAGTGCATCAAGTGCATGCGCTGCGTGCAGATCTGCGATAAGGTGCAGGACAGCCATATCTGGGATGTGATCAATACCGGCGCCCAGAGTACGGTCGACGTGAAGGATACCTATGCGCTTGAAACGAGCCAGTGCGCGCTTTGTGGACAGTGCATCACGCACTGCCCGACCGGAGCGCTGCGCGAGCGGGACGATACACATGACGTGCTGGATGCGATTGAAAACCCGGAAAAGATCGTTGTGGCGCAGATTGCACCGGCCATTCGCACAGCCTGGGGCGAGGGCTTCGGTCTATTGCCGGAGAAGGCAACGATGAAGCGGCTGGCAGCAGCGCTGAAGATCATCGGCTTCGATTATGTTTTTGATACGGACTGGTCGGCGGATCTCACGATCATGGAGGAAGCAAGCGAATTTCTCGAGAAGCTGAGCCATAAGGAGGAAAACCACTTCCCGATGTTTACAAGCTGCTGCCCTGGATGGATTCGTTTCTGCAAGGCGCATTATCCGGATTTTGTGGATCAGCTCTCGACCTCGAAATCGCCACAGCAGATGTTTGGCGCGATTATTAAGAGCTATTTTGCGGAAAGGATCGGCGTAGATCCATCCCGTATTTACTGTGTTTCCATTATGCCTTGCCTTGCAAAGAAGGCGGAATGTGGCTATGAAACCATGCGGAATGCGGCGGGAGCTCCGGATGTGGATGTGGTCCTCACCACGCGCGAGCTGGATCGTCTTCTTCGGATGGAAAACATTGCTCCAGATGAAATCGATGAGATCGAGCTCGACAATCCGTTCTCGATGGGCTCAGGTGCCGCGAATATCTTCGGTTCGACCGGTGGCGTTATGGAGGCGGCGCTTCGCACCGCGTATCACAGTGTAACGGGGAAGAACCCGGATCCGGATGCCTTTCATGATGTCCGTGGAGAGAAGGGCTGGAAGGAGGCGAGCTTCGACATCGCCGGTGTGACTGTGCGGGTGGCTGTCGTTCATGGACTCGGAAATGCGGCCAAGCTTCTGAATGCGCTTCGGAAGAAAACGGTGCATTATGATTTCGTCGAAGTGATGGCCTGCCCGGGTGGCTGCGTCGGTGGCGGTGGTCAGCCGATCCATGACAGCGTTGAGATGGCGGCGACTCGTGCGAAGACCCTGTATGCGCAGGACGCAGGCGGTACGCTTCGCTTCAGTCATGAGAATCCGGACGTGCTCCGCTGCTATGAGGAGTATCTTGGAAAGCCACTCAGCGAACGCGCGGAGCAGCTGTTGCACACGGATCATCACGGCTGGAAAATGCCGGGTGAAAAATAAGCTTTTTACTCTTTACATACATCCACCCAGCCTTCGGCACCGGCCAGTGCTTCAAGCTCTGCTACGGTAAGCTTGATGGCACTGTGATCGGCGCCGGCTGCCGGGTAGACGGTATCAAATTTCTTCAGGGATTCGTCGAGGTAAATACGGACGCCTGCATTGACCCCAAACGGACAGACGCCACCTGGCGCATGTCCGACGGCTGCTTCCACTTCATCGAATGGAATCATTTTTGCCTTTACATGAAAGGTATTCTTATACTTATGGTTATCGATGCGGGCCGTTCCTTCCGTGACGATGAGAATCGGCTGCTCTCCCAGGTAAAAGGACAGGGTTTTCGCAATGCTGGCTGGCTCGACACCGAGAGCCTCCGCCGCGAGCTCTACGGTCGCGCTTGACGCATGAAGTAAAATGATGCGATCCGCATAGCCCTTATCCTCCAGATATTTCTTTGCTTTTTCCAGTGACATTTGTATTTACCTCGAAATATGTAGATTCATGGTTGCAGAGCCGTCTTCGGAGCGACGCCTTCTTCCAAACGCTGTCTGCGCCCTCTGTGCGCGGGATACAAATCCCCAAGGCGCATCCTCAGGCCGGGGCATCGATGCAGGTGATGCATTCCTGCTCGAGCTTTCGGCCGGTTTCCAGCATTTCCTGAAGCAGGGACCATTGCGCTTTAAAAAACGGTTCTTCCAGCATCTGACGTAAGGTACGTCGATCGCCCTCCGTCAGTGCTCGTCCCAGATCCAGGTATCGATGAAAGGTCGCGAGATCCATCTGATACGGAGTGATGGGGATGCCGGTCTCTTCGCAGAGGTTCTTCCAGATGCGAAAGCCGCCACAGTCGATGTCGCCGAAATGATAAAACCGGGCCGCTGGAAATCGCGCATGCAGTGCCTTTAAAAAGGTACGCTTCGCATGATTTGCGTAGCCCGCCAGATAGATGACGAGCTCCTGCTCTCCGAGGGCCTTCTGCTCCGGCTTCCACTGATGAAAGCTGGTCAGATTTTCTATGGTCAGAATCACATCCGGAGACGGCTGTTCCTTTTGCGCCTTCGGCGAAGCCAGATCGTTCATGAAGCGTGGAAGATCATCCTGAAATACGCCGATGCCCTGCGGGAGTGCTCCCTTCAGGATACCACAGCCCTTCAAAAAGAGAATGGCCGGATTTTTATAGATGTTATATTCCTCAAGAATTTCATCATTCTCGAGCTGGGCAAGCCGTTCTGGACACTCGATGTGCTTCAGGATCGAAAGTGCAAGGCCTAATTCCTTTTCGGCGATTTTAGAATCATGAAAGACCTGAATAGAAAAGGCACGAAGGTAGATGTCCTTCTGGTTTTGCAGAATCGCTGCGGCAAGCGTCAGGACGCGATCCAGAAGCTCTGGCTGATCGGGATCCATGTACTGGCGCACACTTTTTCCCTCTCCGATCCGCTGGATGGCCCAGTTGGTAAAGACCGGCAGTGCGGTACGGGCATCCAGAAGCAGCGCCTGAATGCGACTCCACTTGTCCTCCTTCGGCGTACGGTGAAGGCAGCGATAGCAGTCCTGGATGCGCTCCGTATTCAATCTGCATGCGCGAAGGATATGGCCTGCCTTCTTTCCGGCCCATTCGAGCTCTACGAGTCCCTGTGTCTCCAGATCATGAAGCTGTCGATGCAGTTCTTCATATTCCAGGGAGGATTCGTCGAAATACTCTGGAAAATTCGTTTTTGTGATGCGCTCTGTGATATGGATCGTTCGCTGATTCCGCCCATCCGAAAGCAGGCTTCGCTCATAACGGTCCAGAAGCAGGTGGAGCATACGCTCATCATATCGTTTCATGTAGCCTTCCCTATGCTGTGTCCGGACTGCCTCTCAGAGGGCAGTCCGATTACATTTCCTTTGAAAAATCCTCGACATAGCTCTGATTTCCATCCGTCAGGACGAGCAGTACCTTGTCCATCGCAGGTCCAATGTACTGGATCTTTTCCGGCGGCGCCGAAATCAGGAGCTGCAGATCGGCACTTCGCATAAAGGACAGAACGCCCTGAATACGCTCATCATCCATGTTATTGAAGGCCTCGTCCATCAGCACGAGACCGACGGAATCGCCACCGATGCTGTTCCGATAGAGCTGCATGAAGCTTGCGGCTACGGTGATGTAGAACGGCGTCTGCGTCTCGCCGCCGGATTTTTCGCGTGCGACCTTCGAGTAGTACATGAAGCTTCCGTCATCGTTTGTAATACGGATATCGTAATCCATATAGAAGCGGTAATCCGTATACTGTTCCAGTGTCTCCTGCCCCTTTTCATCATCCAGCGAGAGCTTTTCGAACAGCTCCTCGATGACCTCCCGGTGGGTATCATTGAACACACCGGAAAAAATCGAATTTCCATCCATGACGTTAAAGTCGTCCATGATCATGTCATAGTACTTCTTTTCGGACAGCTTCGGCGTATGGAGGAATTCATAGCGCTCATGGGCGAAGTGAATCTCCTTCAGCGCCTTGTTCAGGGAGTGAATTTCATTCTGCGCCTGCTTGATATTCTCCTGCAGCTTCGACAGGAACTGCTCCCGGAACTCCTCCTCTGCGGCGGCTCTGGCACGCGCAACCTTCTCCTCATAGTCGAGGAGGCGGGAGTCGCGAAGACGTGTATACTCAGCCTGAAATTCGGAGAAACCGGCTTCGGTGGCAGCACCTCCGAAGTCGTGCGCGACCTTATAGTCGTGCATGAGGGCTTCCATCTCCCGGATGAACTGCTCCTTCTTCGTCTGGTTGGCCTTTCGGGCATTTTCAAAGCCGGTCTGAAACGCCTGGATTGACGGGCGCTGCTTGAGCTCCTTCTGGTAATTCTGCTCGATTTCCGGGCCATCCGCCTCGAAGCGAAGCAGAAGCTGTGCCACGACGCTTTCCTGCTGCTTCTGTTCTCCCGTGAGAAAATCCATGCGCTTCTGAAGCTCGGTCTGGTGGTTTCGACTGCTGCCGATGTCCTGGGACAGCTGGTCCCGCTTCCCATCGAGCTGCTTTTTCTCTTCCTTCAGCTCATTTAAACGAATCTGCTTTTCCAGGAGGGTCTTATCCGCACTGATCGCGGCCAGATCCTCCTTGATTTTCCGGAGTGCAGCTTCATCGGCACGCAGCGTCTCAAGATCATGAAGCGAATACTGCACCAGGAGATCCGGCTGGTAATCGAGTGCGCGAAGAGCATGCTCCCGTCGCTTCTCTACGGCGTCGATCTCCTTCAGCTCCTGCTCCAGTGCACTTCGTTCCGCCTTCTTTTTCTCCAGCTGCACTTCATAGGCGTGCGCACCGATGTACGGAGTGGCGAAAATCTTCGGCGAAATGGCACTGACAACATGATTCTGATAGCGCATGCAGGTCTTCGTGATGGATACCGGGTACTGCTTCAGCTCTTCGACGCGGGCAACACAATGCACCTTGCCGAGGATCATATTGATGTAGCGGCGGGCATGGACATCGTTGCTTTTCACCTTTTCTGCGAGGGAGCCCTCGGGTGCGGCATCGTACTGCTCGAGCTTTCCGGTGTTGATGAGGCCGACACCATAGGCCTTTCCGTCATGACGTAAACGGTCATAGACATTGGCCGCGAGATCGAAGCACTCCGGCGACACGTAGAGGTAGTGGCGCTGCGTATTGAGATAGCCCTCCACGGCATTCTGCCAGGAAGGATCCGTAATTTCCAGCTGCTCGCACAGAATGTGCACCTCTTCCGCATGACCCGCCTTCGCCAGGCTCTGCGCGATGGCTGTCCGAAGACGAATCACCTCGGGTGGATAGATCAGCTGCCGCTTTTCCAGGGACTGAATTTCTGCGTTGAGCTCCTTCCGTCTCGTCTCGAGCTGCTGCGTTTTCAGGCGCGCCTCGGCCGACTGCTTCTGCAGCTCCTGTCCTTTTCCCTTTTTCCAGGCGATGGTTTCTTCGAGGAGCGTCTGCACCTGTACGAGATCCGTCTGCTCCTTCAGGGAAAGGAGACAATGCTGGTAGTCCGAAAGCGTCGTGCCCTGGGAATCGATGATGTCGGACTCCTTCGTCAGGGTGTCCATACATTTCGCAGCCACGCGCGCCTTGGCACTTAAGTCCTTCACCTTTTCCTGATCCTTCGTGACGGCATGCTCCTGATCGACGCGTTCTCGATCGAGTGCAAGGTAGGCCTGATATTCACTGTTGGATTCCAGCTCCACCGAAAGGTGGGTGATCTGCTGCTCTTCCTTTTCGATGGCCTCGACGAGGCGCTGCTGCGACTGTTCCAGATGCTCCTGCTGCAGTCGCTCCTGCTGAAGCTCCCGCTGCAGCGACTGAAGCTGCTCTGAGAGCAGGTCCTGGGCGGCTCGTGCCAGATAGTATTCCTGATAGCGGTCGATGCGGTTACAGTTTTCGATCTGCTCATCCTTTGCAATGATGCCTTCGAGCTCGTGCATGCGCTTTTTGACATCCTCGAGCGTACGCGACAGATCCTGATAGCTTCGGACATTCTCACGGAGGGCGTCAATGTTGACATCCTTCTCATCGAGCACATAGGTATAGACGAAGTCCTTGATATCGGAGATCGGCTTAAAGGCGAGGGCCTTCGGAATCAGGGTAAAGAACTTATCCTCCAGTCGGCCGAAGCGTCCGAGCACCATGGACTGCGCCATCTTCTGGGTGGTCGCCCAGGTTTTGATGGACTTGTTAAAGGAGCGGAAGGCACTCATGCTGCGGACCTTCTTTCCATCGAAGAACATCTCATCCTTCAGCTCATGCTTCTCGATGAGGTACCAGGCGATGTTCGGCTCCCGCTCCTCCGTGGCGGAATCCATGACGCAGCCGAGGATGAAGCGCTGGTTCCGCGCTTCATCGAAAAACTCGAGGGCAACATGGGCAGAAATGGAGCCGGTTCGCTCATACGGCTTATCCTCCCGTCCGGTTTTACAGCGGATGTAGGTATTGAGCGTACGCTTTCCCTTATCATGGGCAGCCTTGTTAAAGTTGTTCTTACTCGCCGTGATTACCAGCTGGATGGCATCGAGAATCGTCGATTTTCCTGCGCCATTTTCACCAGAAAGGAGGCAGGCATTTGACAGCTCGATGGCTTCATTGGTAAAGCGATGCCAGTTAATCAGTCGAATCTTCCGTAAAATCTTCATCTC
>DJEQ01000054.1:5641-6239 GCA_002431355.1 Oribacterium sp. UBA5894 | reverse complement strand
TCAAACTTGGCCCGACTATATACAATCATTCGTTTTTCAAAATCGTATATATGCGTCCGCTGCTTCCAAGCTATACCGACAGCTAGAAATGCCCAGTGAACAGTAGCGCATGAATACCAGCTATAAAAAATTGTCATTGTAATTTTCTTGACATTGAAATCTCGGAAATTATAATGACAGCAAAGGGCAACGGCGTCCTGGAGCTTCCAGGTCGGTCTGTGCCTTTTTTGTTTTTGAAAATCGAATATTATACTGTGTGGTGAATCCCTCCTTCCATTCAGTGGATGTTCCATTAAACGAAACGCCAGAGTGCTTCCGATGATCAGTTTATAGAAAGCACCAGAGGTACAGGGCTGCATCGCATCGATCTACATTTATTACTGGGGAGTATTTCAAATGTCTGCAACGATCAATCAGAACTATTTAAAATTAAACGAAAGCTACCTTTTTGCGGAAATCGCCCGTCGAATCCGTGAGTGGCAGACGGCACATCCTGAGAAGGCGGATCAGCTGATCCGTATGGGCATCGGGGATGTTACCCGTCCACTGCCGAAGACGGTCGTCGACGCGATGGTGAAGGCGGCGCAGGAGATGGGGG
>DJEQ01000054.1:0-5526 GCA_002431355.1 Oribacterium sp. UBA5894 | reverse complement strand
GTGGAGCTTGCCCTCGATGAGATCTTCATTTCAGACGGTGCGAAGTCCGATCTTGGAAATATCCTCGATCTTTTCGATGAAAAGAACAGCGTGCTTGTAACAGATCCTGTTTATCCAGTGTACGTCGACACGAATATGATGGCCGGACGGAAGATCACCTATGCGATGTCCTCCGAGGAGAATGGCTTCCTTCCGCTACCAGCTCCAGAGTATAAGGCCGACATCATCTATCTCTGCAGCCCAAACAACCCGACCGGTGCAGTCTATGATCGAGCAGGTCTCCAGAAATGGGTCGAGTTCGCAAAGGAAAACGGTTCCATTATTTTCTTTGATGCCGCCTATGAGTGCTTCGTGACGGGAGACCTTCCACACAGCATTTATGAGATTCCAGGTGCACGCGATGTCGCCATTGAATTCTGTAGCTTCTCGAAAAAGGCTGGCTTCACCGGAACGCGCTGTGGCTATACCGTCGTGCCGAATACCCTGAAGCGGGACGGTGCAAGCCTCAATAAGATGTGGCTTCGTCGCCAGACCACGAAGTTTAATGGTGTGAGCTACATTACCCAGCGCGGTGCAGCGGCTGTCTTTACCGAGGATGGCGAGAAGGAGATCGAGGAGAACATCCAGTATTATCGGGACAATGCCTCCATCATCACTGAAACGATGGACCGTCTTCATATTTACTATACCGGCGGCAAGAATTCTCCATACATCTGGCTGAAGTGCCCAGGCAATATGGACAGCTGGAGCTTCTTCGACAAGCTCCTCAATGAAGCCTATGTGGTCGGTACCCCGGGTGCAGGCTTCGGAAAGAGCGGAGAGCAGTTCTTCCGTCTGACTGCATTCTCCACGCACGAGAACACACGAGAAGCCATGGCGCGTTTCGAAAAGCTGGTGCAGGGAATGAATAACTGATATTAAAAAAAGCGAGTTTACATATGATGGACATGAGTAATACAATATTTAAAACCTATGACAATTTTGAGGTGAAGGATATGAATTCGTATGAAGACATCCTCGAGTTTGTAGAAGAGGAGAATGTCAAGTTTATAAGACTCGCTTACTTCGATGTGTTCGGTGTCCAGAAGAACATCGCCATCATGCCGGATGAGCTGAAGAGAGCCTTTACGGAGGGCATCAGCATTGATGCAAGCTCCGTGGCCGGCTTCGGCGCCGATGTCCGCTCCGATATCTTTATCCGTCCGGATCCGACGACGATGTCCATCGTGCCATGGCGACCGGTGGACGGGCGTGTGGCGCGGATGTTCTGTGATGTGGAGTACCCGGATGGCCGGACCTTCGAGAAGGACAGCCGCTGGATCCTGAAGCAGGCCATTGAGAAGGCCAGTGCGAAGGGCATCCACGTGAACTTCGGAACCGAGGTGGAGTTCTATATTTTTAAACTCGATGATGAGGGCAATCGCACAATGATTCCACAGGATCAGGCGTCCTACATGGACATTGCCCCAGAGGATCATGGTGAGAATATCCGCCGGGACATCAGCTTCGCCCTCGTTGATATGGGCATCCGTCCGGAGGCAAGCCATCATGAGATGGGTCCGGGCCAGAATGAGGTCGATTTCCGTTATGCCGATGCCTTAACCGCGGCGGACAATGCTTCCACCTTCAAGTGGGTGGTCAAGTCCATCGCTACCTCCGATGGCGTGTGGGCCGATTTTACACCGAAGCCGCTTGCAGACAAGCCGGGCAACGGTATGCATATCAACATTTCCGTGGAATCGCGGGATGGCAAGGATTACAATGCCGCCTTTATGGCTGGCATTCTCGACCACATCCGCGAGATGACGCTGTTCCTGAATCCAACGCGTGAAAGCTACGAGCGTCTCGGGGATATGAAGGCCCCGAAGTACGTGAGCTGGTCAGAGCAGAATCGTTCGCAGCTCATTCGTATTCCGGCGACCCGCTCGGATCTGAAGCGTTTCGAGCTTCGTTCCCCGGATCCGATGGCGAATCCGTACCTCGCCTTCGCCCTGCTCATTTATGCCGGACTCGACGGCATTGAACGGAAGCTGACCCCGATGGAGCCACTGGATGTGAACCTGTTCACAGCAGACGCATCCATTACGGATTCACTGAAGCGCCTGCCACAGTCCCTCGAGGAGGCCACCGCCTACGCAAAAAATTCGGAGTTTATCCGAAGCCTGGTACCGGAGGAGTACTTCGAGGCGTACACCACGATTTAAGAAACTTGGAAACTGTTAGGGAGACTCAATCAATATGGAAAGAACGGAGCAAAGGAGCAGCGTACTGATCGCGGCTCAATCTGAAAAGATCGCCGTCCAGATCAGGGGCATTCTCCCCGCTGGCTTCGGCCACGTGACTTTCCAGCCTTCCATCGCGCGGGTCAAGCAGACGCTGACGGAAGAGCGGACGGATCTTCTCATTATTTATACGCCGCTTTCGGATGATTCCGGTATTCAGTCCATTCTGGACCTGGCCGCGAAATATCCGGCGATGAGCGTCCTTCTGATTGTTTCGAAGGAAGCGTACCAGCAGGTGCTCTATCGTGCAGGCGATTCTGGAATTTCGGTTCTGGCGAGACCGATCAGTACCGGTTCCTTCTTATCCGCGATTCAGATGCTGCAGGCCATGAATCGTAAGATCCAGCGACTGCTGGAGGAGAATGCAAGGCTGCAGCGGAAGCTCGAGGATGAGCGCTATGTGAGCCGCGCGAAGGCCCTTCTCATTGAAAAGCAGGGCATGAGCGAGAGTGAGGCACATAAGTACCTCGAACGGGAGGCCATGAATGGCAGTGTGACACGTCGAGAGGTCGCTCTGAAGGTGATCCGCGAGAGTGGACGCATCGTCATCAGAGGATAAGTATCGTACGCAGAAGGGAAAAGACCGGAAGCGTGACCGAAGGGGAGAAGAACCAGCTGGGGCCTGTGAAGGGCCGGAAAACAGCAGGCCAGAAGCAAGACCTGAAGGAAATTTAAATTACATAGGTATGAAAGAAGAGGGCAATGAAGTCCGGGATGAAAGATTCCTGTATTTCTCTGCCCTCTTTTCTTTTATATTACCTACCGCATTTCGATGTAAATCGGTGCATGAAACGGATGGACATCGAAATGTGGTGGGGAAAACAACCACCATATATCTTTATTTAGGAGGAGAAAATTATGAGTACAACATCGGTACCCGAGCTTTATGGAAGCCTTGTATTTAACGACAAGGTGATGCGCGAGAGACTGCCGAAGGATATCTACAAGGCAGTACACAAGACGATCCAGACAGGCAGCCATCTGGAGCTGGATGTGGCGAATACCGTGGCAGCGACGATGAAGGAATGGGCGCTTGAATTAGGCGCGACCCACTTCACACACTGGTTCCAGCCGATGACTGGTCTTACGGCAGAAAAGCACGACAGCTTCATTTCCCCGACTGAAAACGGCGGTGTGATCATGGAGTTCTCGGGCAAGGAGCTCGTCAAGGGCGAGCCGGATGCCTCCTCCTTCCCAAGCGGTGGTCTTCGTGCAACCTTCGAGGCACGTGGCTATACGGCCTGGGATCCAAGCTCCCCAGCCTTCATCAAGGATGGCACGCTGTACATTCCGACCGCATTCTGCTCTTATTCCGGTGAGGCTCTCGATAAGAAGACCCCGCTTCTTCGCTCCATGGAGGCGCTGAGCTCGTCTGCAACGAAGCTTCTTCACATCCTCGGAAAGGATAAGGTCACGAGAGTGGACACCACCGTTGGCTCCGAGCAGGAGTACTTCCTGATCGATAAGGACCTCTATACCGAGCGTGAGGATCTCATGCTGACCGGCCGTACACTGATCGGTGCACCGGCACCGAAGGGCCAGGAAATGGAGGATCATTACTTCGGCGTCCTGAAGCCAAAGGTATCCGAGTTCATGCATGATCTCGATCAGGAGCTCTGGAAGCTCGGCGTTCCGGCGAAGACGAAGCACAACGAGGTAGCACCGTCTCAGCACGAGCTGGCACCTGTCTTTGAAACCGCCAACATTGCCGTCGACCACAACCAGCTGACGATGGAGATGATGAAGAAGGTGGCCGATAAGCATCATTATGCATGTCTCCTTCATGAGAAGCCATTTGAGGGCATCAATGGCTCTGGTAAGCACAACAACTGGTCCATGATTACCTCTGAAGGCGAGAACCTTCTGGATCCAGGAAAGACCCCAGGGAAGAACATTCAGTTCCTTCTGTTCCTCATGGGCATCATCAGTGCCGTGGATGACTATGCAGATCTCATGCGTGTATCCGTTGCAACGGCGGGCAATGATCACCGCCTCGGCGCAAATGAAGCACCACCAGCCATCGTTTCCATCTATGTCGGCGACGAGCTGGAGAAGGTCCTCGAGTCCATCGAGAATGGTGAGGATTTCACCTCCTCCGCGGCAAAGCAGATGGAAATCGGTGCACACGTACTGCCACACTTCGTACAGGACAACACCGACCGTAACCGTACCTCCCCATTTGCCTTTACCGGAAACAAGTTTGAGTTCCGTATGCCGGGCTCGTCCCTTTCCGTTGCCGACCCTAACATCGTTCTGAACACCGCCGTAGCGGAGGCACTCGATCAGATCAGTGCGAAGCTGGAGGGCGTAGACAAGAAGGATCTTGAGGAAGAAGCCATGAAGCTCTGCAAGAAGCTCCTCAAGAAGCATAGAAGAATCATCTTCAACGGCAATGGCTACACCGATGAGTGGGTAGCGGAGGCAGAGAAGCGCGGACTGTATAACCTCAAGTCCCTTCCAGAGGCGATGCCACAGTTCAAGGCAAAGAAGAACAAGGAGCTCTTCGAGAAGCACCACGTCTTCACGGAGCTCGAGATTGACTCCCGCTATGAGATTTTCCTCGAGAACTACTCGAAGACCATCCGCATCGAGGCGCTTACCATGCTTGAGATGGTAAAGAAGGATTTCACCGACGGTCTTATGGCCTATGAGACGGCCCTTACCGATACGGCAATCCAGAAGAAGGAAGTCCTGACGGATGCGAAGTGCACACTCGAGACCAACATCCTGAAGAAGCTTGATGCCGCCTCCGAAGCCATCGGCGTAGGCGTGGAGAAGCTGGAGAAGGACCTCGCCGAGACCCAGAAGCTGACCGACAGCCTCGAGCTCGCCACCGCCTACCATGACAAGGTACTCGCCGATATGGATGCTCTCAGAGCACCGGTCGACGCCGCCGAGGAAATGATCCCGGAGACGTATCTTCCGTATCCAACCTACTCGAAGCTGCTCTTCTCCCTCCGGTAAGTTTATAAAAATTTAATGGGGTCTGGCCCCGCTGCCATTCATTGACAACAGAAGAAATCGGTCATGGAGGTCGCGCCCACTCAGTTCAACGTACGGAATCCTGGCTGTGTGCGTGACGCCCTGGTCAGAACAGGTTCTGACCGTTCGTCGCGTACACAGCACAGGAACCCGTTCGTTGAATTCGCAAGCTAGCGACCTCTATGATCCGATTTCTTCGTACCAAGAGGCCATCGATCTCACTGACCGATTTCTTCGTACCAAAAAATCAGCGTTTCATCAC
>DJEQ01000094.1:1037-3009 GCA_002431355.1 Oribacterium sp. UBA5894 | reverse complement strand
ATATCCCCCACACCATTTAAGACAAGACTTGGCCGGTAGGCATAGGTGCGAAGCGTCTCGCGCGTGGACACGCCGGACAGTACCAGTACCGTCGCCATGCCGCTTTCCATGCCGGAGATCACATCGGTATCCATGCGGTCTCCAATCATCACGGCTTCCGCCGAATGGCATCCCAGAAGGCGAAGACCCGTACGCATCATGAGTGGATTCGGCTTACCGCAGAAGTACGCCTTCCGGCCCGTCGCCATCTCGATCGGGGCAACTAGCGCACCGCAGGCCGGTGCAATGCCATTCTCAATCGGGCCACAGACATCTGAGTTCGCACCGATCAGCTTCGCGCCATTCAGCACGAGGTTTGTAGCCTTCGTCAGGGTATCGAGTGAATACGCCCGGCCCTCACCCACGACGACATAATCCGGGTTCACATCATTCATCGTGACTCCCGCATCATACAGGGCATTCAACAGTCCTGCCTCACCGATCGCAAACACCGAACAGCCCGGTGCCTGCTGCCGGAGAAACGCAGCGGTTGCGAGCGCACTCGTATAAAAATGCTCCTCTGGAACGTCCAGCCCCATCCGCGCCAGCTTCTGATTAAGCTCCCGCGGCGTATAGCCACTGTTGTTCGTCAGGAACAGGTATTCCTTGTTCTCATCCTGCATCCACTGAATGAACTCCCTTACTCCCGGAAGGATCTGATTTCCGTGGTAGATGACGCCATCCATATCGCAAATGAAGCCCTTCAGGGCATTAAAATCAACGTTTGTAAATTCTTCCATATTTCACCTCATTCTTTCCTCATATGCACTTCCTTCCGTACAGCATCCACGGTGCCCATGCCATCAACGCACGCCCATGGCTCGGATGCGTACAGCCATATGATCTGCTTTCCTTTTGTATACAGGCGTACTGTAACACGAAGGATGCGCTTCTGTCCGCGATTTTACAAAGGTTTTACATAGAATTCTGGAAGACTTCACACAAAAAGAGACGGCCCGACGACCGTCTCTTTTTGTGTAGTAAAACGTCCTCACCCTAACATCGGGCCATGGTTGCCCGATGTTAGCCCTCCGGGCACAGATCATAGATCTGTGGGATGTCGTTCCGGAGTCTGCTCCATGCAGACTCCTACACTGCCGCCCGGGGGCATCCACGATTGCTGTAGCAATCGTGGATCTGAATAATGAGACGATGCCATGAGATGCGCCTTCGGCGCGGGCATCGTCGCTTGATTTTGTCGCTTCGCGACAAAACGGCCTCGCCGCCCGGGGGCATCCACGATTGCTGTAGCAATCGTGGATCTTCACTACTTCTCTGTGGTGGTGCCACCGTCCACCATGTTCTCCTGTCCTGCCTGCTTCGCAAGCTGCCATACGAGTGACTCGCCCTGTGCGATTTCGAAATCGACACCTGTATCGTTCGGCTTGTCCTCATGGAACTCATAGTCCTTGCCCGGAAGGAGCGCATTCAGCAGAATACCGACAAGTGAACCAGTCGCAATACCGGAGAAGTTGATGGTGATGGCACCGAGCGGAATCACGATGGCACCGGCGGTCGAGTAGTTGATACCGATGGCGAGCACCAGGATCAGGGCCGCAATGATGACATTACGTGACTGGGAGAAGTCCACCTTCGTTTCGACAACATTGCGCACACCGACCGCAGAAATCATACCGTAAAGTACGAGTGAAATGCCACCAACCGTTGCGGAAGGCATCACCTCGATGAGTGCTGCAAACTTCGGGCAGAAGCTGAGGATCATGGCAATGCAGGCGGCCAGACGGATCACCATCGGGTCATAGACCTTCGTCAGCGTCAGCACGCCCGTGTTCTCGCCGTAGGTCGTATTGGCCGGTGCACCGAAGAGGGAGGCCAATGTTGTCGCCAGTCCATCGCCCGTCAGGGTACGATGAAGGCCCGGATCCTGAATGAAGTTCTCGCCTACGGTAGAGGAAATAGCGGAAATATCAC
The DNA here is from genome assembly GCA_002431355.1 of Oribacterium sp. UBA5894. Lineage (GTDB taxonomy): Bacteria > Bacillota > Clostridia > Lachnospirales > Lachnospiraceae > Oribacterium. Next base: position 1,038 of record DJEQ01000094.1, on the reverse strand, counting down.
C
>DJEQ01000094.1:728-952 GCA_002431355.1 Oribacterium sp. UBA5894 | reverse complement strand
ATGATGGAGGTGATCAGCAGAGAGGTATCCAGGCTTCCATCCGTAAACAGAGAGAAAACCGTACGATCATACTGAATCGGAAGACCGAACCAGGCAGCCTCGGCTACTGGTGTAAAGTCAATGACACCGGCGACGGCGGCTACAAGGTAGGAGCCGATGACGCCGAGGAGGATCGGGATGATCTTCACCATGCCGCGGCCCCAGATGTTACAGATCACGACGAT
>DJEQ01000094.1:0-554 GCA_002431355.1 Oribacterium sp. UBA5894 | reverse complement strand
GCCAGCACGAGGTACACAAGACCGGCACAGCCTACACCGAAGCAGGCATAGCGAAGGAGATCTGGCTCACCATTTGGTGCGATGGCTGCATAGCCTGCGAGGAAGGCGAAGGAGGAGCCCAGGAAGGCCGGTACCTTCTTCTTACTGATCAGGTGGAACAGCAGTGTTCCGAGACCTGCAAACAGCAGCGTCGTCGATACACTTAAGCCCGTTAAGAGCGGCACCAGTACCGTCGAGCCGAACATGGCAAACATGTGCTGAAAGCCGAGAATCAGCACCTTGCCAGTGCCGAGGCTCTTCGCATCATAGATGCCCTCTTCACCGATTTTCATCTTTTCTTTACTCATAAAAGTCCCCTTTTCTGAATACGCTCTGGCATGCCTTAAAAAAAGACACACAAGAGAGGAAAATTTCCTCCCCGTGTGTCCAGGATCACTCTATTCTGTTCGCCAAAATAAAATACCCATATATGCTCCAGAACTTGTCCAATGTTTTCGCTAGTATAGCACAGTCGCTTCTGTATGGAAAGCGGCCTGTAAAATATTTGTAAAATC
>DJEQ01000014.1:1932-6521 GCA_002431355.1 Oribacterium sp. UBA5894 | reverse complement strand
ATTCTGTCCGTTCTTCACTGCGTGCAGGCCACGCGGGTCACTCGACCGCAGGGCAGTTACATCTTCCATGCCGGTGACAGCACGGAGGTCATGGGCCTCGTGCTGACCGGCTCCGTACTCATCATCCAGGAGGACCTCTGGGGGCACCGCAACATCCTCTCGAAATGCACGGAAGGCGATTTCTTCGGCGAGCTCTACGCTGCAAATCCAGGCACCATTCTGAACGTCAGTGTCGTAGCCGAAGAGGACTGCACGCTTCTCTACTTAAACATACGGCGTCTTCTCAGCACCTGCTCGACCGCCTGTGACCACCATCAGAAGCTGATTCGAAACCTCGTTCATGTGCTTGCGCAGAAGATCCTGATCCTGAACGATAAAATCACCCATGTCAGCAAACGGACTACCCGGGAAAAGCTCTTATCCTACCTTTCCACAGAATCCGTCCGCCAGGGAGCCCTCACCTTTGACATCCCCTTTGACCGGCAGCAGCTCGCCGATTATCTCTGCGTGGAACGCGCCGCCATGTCGGTCGAGCTCTCGAAGCTTCAGAAGGAAGGCATCCTCCGAACGCAGCGGAAACACTTCGAGCTGATTGTGAAGGGAAGAGAAGATAGGATAAGATGTTGAAATGATAAAATCGTAAGAAGCTCTGCTTCGATCATGAGGAGATAGTGAGGAGATCAATATGCGAGGACTAGGAACGATCATCAATGCACTGGCCATCATCGTCGGTGGCGTGCTCGGCATTCTGCTGAAGCGTTACCTGAAGGAACGCTATCAGGAGACCATCATCAAGGCCACTGGCTTTTCTGTGGTTTTCTTAGGCGCAGCAGGGACACTTTCGAAAATGCTGAAGGTTGAAGCGAATGGAACGCTGAGCACAGACGGGTCCATGCTGATGATTCTGTCATTGACACTTGGGGCACTGTTGGGAGAACTCATTGATCTCGATGCACAGTTTGAGCGCTTTGGCGAGTGGCTGAAACATAAGACCGGCAGTGACGGGGATAACCAGTTTGTAAACGGCTTTGTGTCGGCCTCTCTGACGGTAAGCATTGGCGCGATGGCGGTGATCGGATCGATTCAGGACGGCATTTATGGCGATCACGCGACCCTCGTCGCAAAGGCCATTCTCGACTTTATCATCGTGCTCATCATGGCGTCCTCCATGGGGAAAGGATGCGTGTTTTCTTTTATACCGGTGGCCGTGCTGCAGGGAAGTATGACGGCGCTCGCCGTGGTGCTTTCTGGTTTTATGACCGATGCAGTGCTCGATCACATCTCCCTCGTCGGTAATATCCTCATTTTCTGCGTCGGCATCAACCTGGTATGGCCGAAAACCATCAAGGTTGCAAATCTGCTCCCGGCACTCCTTGTGGCGGTCGCTCTGACAGGAATCATTTAAGCTGGCATCCCTCTCGCGAAACATGCAGTTTCGCAAGCAGATCTCCGAACCTGCGGCGTAGCAGTGCATCCGAGCTCTTTTGCGTGAGTCTCATCGTTCATGCGTCGAAAATGACGCAAATTGTAGCAGGTTTCGCCTTCATGACATTACCGATTTGGAAATTTGACATAAAAGAGACGGTTCTAATTCCTATGACATTATGGGGCTTTCGCAAAGAAGGGAAATTCTCATAGAGTGACATTATCGTGTGACGCAACGGAGCTGGATTAAAAAGGCGTGGCATTATGTTTTGGACGAAAGAACACCCTTAGGGAAGCTTTTTATGGAAACTCGTCGCTTGAGAGTAATGTCAGGGAACTCGAAAACGGATGGATTGCGTCAGATTCGAGAAATCCACGGATACCTGATGCGCTACAGTTCATCCCGGATAATGTCACGCCCCGTAAATCATCCAGTATTATGAAATCCGTAATGCCATACTACGTGGAAAAGAGAATTTTGTGAAATCAGTGAGCGCGCCGCAATGCCGGCCGAGCTCTCGAAGCTTCAGAAGGAAGGCATTCTCCGAAGGCAGCGGAACCATTTCGAGCTGATCGTGAAGAAACAGGAAGTTATCTGATCAGATACCAAGGAAATATGAGAAGATATGATAAGATAATAAAAAGATGAAATAATTGTAAAAATAACGCAATTACGTAAAAGAATAAAGGACTTTATCGAATGACATGAAATTATCTTCTCAATCCATCAACTAATTTTGAGAAGATATGATAAGATAATGAGAAGATATGATAAGATAATGAAAATGTAAATTCACGGAGGATGAAGGTATGCGTTATCAGGAAAGCGAAAATGTAGAGCTGAAGTCCGTTGTCATAAGTGATATCAAGAAAGAAATCATAGCCTTTGCTAACTGCGATGGAGGACATCTATATATTGGTGTGAATGACGATGGCAGTATCCTCGGTGTCGATGACCCAGATAATGTTTCCTTACAGATCAGCAACATGGTAAGAGACGCAATCAAACCAGATCTCACGATGTTTCTGCACTACGAGACCATTGAAGAAGGCGATCAGAAAATTGTGGCAGTAGAAATACAACGCGGCACAGATCGACCATATTACATCGCCAAAAAAGGCATGCGACCAGAGGGTGTCTATGTGCGGCAGGGATATTCTTCTGTCCCGGCTACGGACAGTGCCATTCGGCGTATGATAAAAGAAACCGACGGCGACAGCTTCGAAGCTATGAGAAGCCTGAATCAGGCACTGAGCTTTCATGACACAGAGAAAGAATTCCAGCATCGAAAGGTAGACTTCGGCGCACAGCAGATGCGCAGCTTAAAGCTGGTAGATTGGGATGGACTCTATACCAATCTGGCCCTCCTTCTCTCGGATCAGTGCACGCATACCATTAAGGCAGCAGTGTTTCAGGGAACAGATCAGGTGATTTTTACAGACCGCAGGGAATTCAGTGGCTCCCTCATGAAGCAGATGAATGAAGTCTACGAATTCATTGACTTTCGAAATCGAACCAGATCAACCATCGAAAAGCTGAACCGAATTGACACGAAAGACTATCCGGAAATAGCGGTCAGAGAAGCCCTCTTAAATCTGCTGGTTCATCGAGACTATTCCTTCAGTGCAAGTGCCCTCATCAGTATCTATGAAGATCGCATTGAATTTGTGTCCATCGGCGGACTGGTTCCAGGAATCGAACTGGAAGACGTGATGGCAGGCATATCCGTATGCCGAAATCAGGAGCTGGCCAATGTTTTCTACCGCCTCCATCTGATCGAAGCGTATGGAACCGGCCTCAGTAAAATACAGAAGGCCTATGAAGGCATGGAAGAGAAGCCCCAAATCACGACAACCAGTAACAGCTTTAAAATCATACTTCCGAACATAAACAGGAAATTTGAGGCAGAAGCATCTATAGAAGCAGTCACTGCAAGCGTAACGGAAGGAAAAGCAGAAGACACATCCCGTACCGATGACGCATCACAGAAGATCCTGCAGTATGCCAGAGCACAAGGTGAAATTACAAGAGCAGATGTCGAAAAACTGCTCGGAATAAGCACCGCCACCGCTGCGCGCCGTATAAGAAATCTGGTTGAGCGTAAACAGCTGAAGCAGATCGGAACAGCAAGAAATACGAAATATACAGTATAGCCTCCCTGCCTGGATGAAGGCGACCTGAGTGGTCTTTCATAGGACATGTACAAAAAAATGCAGGGGCCTCCTGTTATCATAGTAATGTAACGATCCTGTACACCTGCAGGAAAGCCTTCACACTATGAAAGGAGTCTCAACATGTCAGAAAAGAGAGCCAATGCAACCCGCCCACGTCGTCACCGTCTCGCCACCTTCCTCGGCTTCCTGCTTCTTCTCTGCAGCCTGCTGCAGCTCTGCCCGGCGCTTTCCGCCTGGGCAGAAGAGCGCTCCGATGCACCACCGCCTTCCGCCGAGACCCGCAACATCGATGCGATCCCGCCTTCCGCCGAGATTCGCAACACCAACGCGTCCCCGCCTTCCGCCGAGGCCCGTAACACCGACGGCGCATCCCCTTCCGATGCACCACCACTCGGCTGGTACTATGAAGACGATACCGGCCGCTGGTTCTATCATCTCCCGGCCACCGGTGACACCGCCTCGTCTCCAGACGATTTTTCGACCGGACCACGGACTGCATTCCCATCCGGCGTTTCGCCTACGGAGAAGGCGTCAATCGCACAGTCGCCCACAGCCGCTTCCGGTGCGCAGGCATCGCGGCTCCTGAAAACCGGCTGGCATGACGACCGCGACGGCTTTCGCTATTACCTCGACCCAAGCGACGGACATATGCTTGATGGCACACAGATGATTGACGGCCGTCTTTATCACTTCCTTCCGGAACGAAACCGCGGAAACTATCATCAGGATGACAGCGGTGCCTGGTACTACCGCGCCAATGGCCTCGACACCTATGGCTCTCTCCAGTGGACTTCCCCGTCCGACAGCCCGGCATCGTCCCCGCCGGTCGACCGCACGTGTCATCCATTCGATTCCGCGTTGATCGACGCCATCGATCTCGTCACGGAGCGCCTTACGATTCCGAAAAAGGAAACGAATCGAAGCTGGACAGAAAAGAAGGCCACCGGATCCCGCTCTGAAGAAATTCCATCAAAAGACTCCCCATCAAA
>DJEQ01000014.1:370-1849 GCA_002431355.1 Oribacterium sp. UBA5894 | reverse complement strand
TCCCCATCAAAAGACTCCCCATCGAAAGAAACGCCATCCGATATCCCGAAATCACCCGAATCCCCAACGCCACCGGACCCATCCGATCCAGCCCCGGACCCAGGAGAGCAGCCCGACCCATCCCCGGACCCGAAAGAACCGTCCGACCCATCCCCGGATCCTTCGGAAACGCCCGACCCACCGGCACCGACCGATCCAGACGAAAACCCGGACCCACCATCACCCGATCCAGACCCATCCGTCCCGCGTCCCCCACATACCGACGATCCGACCATTCGTTGCATCGCGAACGACGACTGGGACACCATCCGCACGCACCGCGACGCCTACGCGGACTGCATCACGAATCACTGCATTGCCCTGCTCTACCTCAGCGGGCCAGAAATCACCGAGCCCCTTTCCGACATCGACAGCAGCACCCGGCAGTCCTACCCGCTGTACGTTTCCCTGATCGACGCATCGGAGAATGCATTGACCTTCGCGCAGGCCTACGCCATCCCGGAGCTCAGCAACGTCCCGATGTACATTGGAAGCGCCCTCCATCCTTCCGAGGACGGCGCCACCTTCCGCCAGTCCAATGCAGGCGGCCTCGGCGCAACGTGGCTCTACCAGTTCCTCACTGGCACCGACAGCTACCGCTTCTATCTTGAAGATGACGAAGGCACACGCACGGAGAAGCAAGTGCGCTATCCAGGCTATGAGCTTCGCATCCCAGAGGCAGAAGACGAACAAAAAGAAGGAACAGAAGAGAACGAAGAAACAGAAGAAAACGCGGAAAATGAGAAAATGGAAGAAAACGAAAGGATCGATGGAAAGCAACTCCCACTGAAGACGAGCTCGCAGTATCTGAGCCGCGGCTATCAGGCGGAAAGTGCAGACGTTGAAACCGAGCTCTATCAGCGCTATCTCAGCCGAAGCTCCATGAAGGAGTCCCGGCTCTCACAGCTTCAGAAGCAGAACCTGAAGCTCACGTTCCCATCCGAACAGGAGCTTCAGGAGATTTCACTTGAAGACGCCCAGGACCCGGACAGCGAAGCACCGCTCAGCCTGTATCTCAAATCCGAGCATACGTACCCGGAGCTCGCCGCGAGCTGGCGAAGCGACGAGTCTTACTGGCTCCGCAGTACCCCATCCGCGTATCTCTCAGAGGCACAGTACGAAGCCCTTGGTCTCGAGGACCCCGCCACCCGTGACGAGTACTTCCTTATCGCCGACGCAGACGGAGAACTCCGCGCCGCGCACTACGACGACACCGCCGCCGTGCGACTGATGTTCCGCGTATAAGCGCATTACCAGACCAGGCAGAAGGATACGGCGACCATTCGGTTCCTGTTCCGCGAATAAAGCGCCCGGCCGGATCGCGATATCAAGACACACCACGGTCCCACACCGGGCCGTGGGCGTATGCGAGCTGTTGCATCCGGCAGATCACGCCTTCGCCCGCCGGTGAGCAACTCTACGTAAAGAAATTGACGCAAA
>DJEQ01000014.1:0-197 GCA_002431355.1 Oribacterium sp. UBA5894 | reverse complement strand
CAACGGAGCCAATGTCGAAAGGCGTGACATTATGTTTTGGGCGAAAGAACACCCCCAGGGAAGCTTTTTCAGGAAAACCGCCGCTTGAGAGTAATGTCATGAGAATCAAAAACCGATGGATTGCGTCAGATTCAGGAAAATCACCGATTTCTGCTCCGTCCAAGATCATCAAGGATAATGTCACGCCTTCAGAATCA
>DJEQ01000100.1:10041-11201 GCA_002431355.1 Oribacterium sp. UBA5894 | reverse complement strand
CAGGCCCCTCGCCCTGCAGATTCCACGACCTCCACACAATTTTACTTTACAGGAGCGGATCTCATTGATATAGTAGCTTCCAGCAAAGGGGAGTAAAGGGCAGTCCCTGTCGGATCGAATGGAGGACAGGACTGCTGCATGGCAGCGTCATCACGGTGGAAACACCCGATGTCATGTGTTCGCTTGAGACTTTTGCCACAGATCTTACTGTGGCAGGAGTCTCTTTTTTTCTGCCACGCATCACTGAAGGAGGAATGAAAAATGAATCTCTTGCAAACATTCGCGGCGCTTTTTGCCAATGTCGGGAACCTCGAGTGGCAGATGGTCGTCATGTGGGTCATTGGTGGCCTGCTCATCTATCTTGCCATCGTGAAGAAAATGGAGCCGAGCCTGCTGCTCCCGATGGGCTTCGGCGCAATTCTTGTGAACCTGCCAATGTCAGGCGCCATCACCCAGGGCGATACGGTCGGTCCGATCACCGCACTCTTTGAGGCGGGCATGTCGAACGAGCTGTTCCCCCTGTTGCTTTTTATCGGGATCGGTGCGATGATCGATTTCGGACCGCTTCTTGAGAAGCCATGGCTCATGCTGTTCGGTGCAGCCGCACAGTTCGGCATCTTCTTTACCCTGTTTGTAGCGGGCTTCTTCTTCGACCTGAAGGATGCCGCTTCCATCGCCATCATTGGTGCGGCAGATGGACCGACGGCCATCTATGTGGCCAATGTGCTGCACTCAAAGTATCTTGGCGCCATCATGGTCGCCGCCTACAGCTACATGGCGCTTGTCCCAATCGTACAGCCACCGGTCATCCGGGCGCTCACGACGAAGAAGGAGCGTCGGATCCGCATGCCATACAAGGCAGGACAGGTCAGCCCGCTGACGAAGATTCTTTTTCCAATCGTGGTCACGATCATCGCCGGGATTGTGGCGCCGACCAGTGTCGCCCTTGTCGGCTTCCTGATGTTCGGCAACCTCCTTCGCGAGTGCGGCGTTCTGAATTCGCTGAGTGAAACGGCACAGAACGTGCTGTCGAATCTCATTACCATCGTCCTCGGGCTTACCGTTGCCTGCCAGATGACCGCCGATCAGTTCGTGCGGCCGGATACCCTGCTGATTCTGGCACTTGGTCTCGTCGCCTTCATCTTCGATACCGCCGGTGG
>DJEQ01000100.1:9503-9884 GCA_002431355.1 Oribacterium sp. UBA5894 | reverse complement strand
AAGCTCGGCCTCGAGGAGGATAACCAGAACTTCCTCCTGATGCACTCGATCAGTGTCAATGTTTCCGGCCAGATCGCCTCCGTCCTCGCGGGTGGCCTGATTCTGACCCTGATGGCCGGAATGTAAGTAGTCGTCGATGCCGGTGCACGTTCACTGCAGGACGTGCACGGGCTTGCATATACATCAATCGAAGGGGATGCGTATGTGCGTCCCGATGGAAAGGAGAAAACCATGCTTCATGTAGCTTCATGGACCGAGACCCTGCCAATGATGATTTCCGGGATGCTTGGAATCATTCTCGTGATGGGCATCATCGTCCTTCTGGTGATGGCGCTCAATAAGCTGACGAGCCGGAAATAGAGGGAACGTGTCAGCGGTGCC
>DJEQ01000100.1:0-9419 GCA_002431355.1 Oribacterium sp. UBA5894 | reverse complement strand
GCTCGCCACATAGACGGCTGTTATGTCTCTGATAGAGGAATTCTATTGAAGAAGGATGGCGAAAGTGCCCGCCGCGTGCTATAATTCACAATTGTTTCCGAAAATGTACAGGGTGGACCGTTTGAGAGCGCTTCTCTTCAGGAGACGCAGCAGAGACGGTGGCGCATCTGACATTCAGGAGACAGAATCTATATTTAAATGAAAGCAAAGGTGCTTCAGGATCGTTCCTGAGGCACCTTTTTCATTGCATGCAGTCTGAAATGGGGAGGAAATCATGCGTACAGCAGCAAAATTAATGGTGGAATGTCTGGTAACAGAGGGGGTCAAGTACATCTTCGGTATTCCAGGCGAGGAGAATCTCGAGCTTATTCAGGCGATTGCCGATGAGCCTCGGCTTCATTTCGTGGTCGTGCGACACGAGCAGGGTGCCGCCTTCATGGCGGATGTCTACGGACGTCTTACCGGAAAGGCCGGGGTTTGTCTCGCAACGCTCGGCCCGGGCGCAACGAATCTCGTGACGGGTGTTGCCGATGCGAACCTCGATGGTGCGCCACTCGTCGCCATCACGGGACAGGTAAGCTCGGATCAGATGCATCTCACGAGCCATCAGAATCTCGACCTTGCGAAGATCTTCGAACCGATCACAAAGCGTACGAAGCTCGTCATGCGTCCGGATACGGTTAATGAAATCGTCCGTCTCGCCTTCAAGTACGCGGAGGGTGGTGCCGGCCGCATGGGGGCTGCCCACATTGACCTGCCAGTGGACATCGCGAAGATGCAGGTGAGCGGACTCGAGATGCCGCTCATGAAGGATGTGGTGAGTCAGCAGGAGGCCGAAGAGGCAGAGATTCAGATGGCGGTGGAGTCCATCCGAAGTGCCCGAAAGCCCCTCATCTTCGTCGGAAACAATGCGGTCCATTATGCATCATCGAAGGTCATTACAGAATTTGCAGAGAAGCTGCACATTCCGGTCGTGAATACCATGATGGCGAAGGGCATCGTATCGGCAGATAATCCATATTCCATGATGACCATCGGAATTCCGCAGCGTGACTATGTGAATCGTCTCTTTGAAGAAGCGGATCTCGTCATCTGCATCGGCTATGATCTGATGGAGCTGAAACCTTCGAAGTGGAACAACGAGCGAAATCATCGCATCGTGCATATTTCGAACTGGCAGGCGGATATCAGCAAGTACTACCAGTGTGAGGTGCAGGTCAATGGTGACATTGACTCCTCCCTCAAGCGTCTCGGACAGCAGCTCGAGGCAAAGGAGGAGCCGGAGTGGGCCTTCGCCATCAAGCGTCGCTTCGAGGAATCCATCGAGGAGGCGGTGAAGTCAGATGCTTTTCCGATGAAGCCGCAGCGCATCGTTGCTGATATCCGAAAGGCTCTGTCGGATCCGGAAGATATTCTGATTTCGGATGTCGGCGCCCACAAGATGTGGATCGGGCGTCTGTATGGCTGCTACAAGCCGGAGACCTGTATCATTTCGAATGGCTTCGCCAGCATGGGCATCGGCGTGCCAGGAGCCGTCGCAGCGAAGCTTGTGTACCCGGAGCGCCATGTACTTGTGGCAACGGGCGACGGCGGCTTCATGATGAATTCGCAGGAGCTGGAAACCGCCGTGCGCTTAGGCCTCAACTTCGTTGTGGTGATCTTCCATGACAGCGAGTATGGTCTCATTAAGTGGAAGGAGCAGGAGCAGTATGGCCGTGCCGCCTTCGTCGACTTCACGAACCCGGATTTTGTGGCCCTCGCAGAGGCCATGCACTGTAAGGGTGTGCGCATCAGCTCAGCGGACGAACTTGGTGAGGCCATTCAGAAGGGCTTCGAGGAGAAGGTACCGGTCATCATTGATACGCCGGTGGACTACTCCGCCAATGAGGAGCTGAGTGCAGAGCTGAGAAGTCTGTAAGAGACTCGGAGATACCGCTCGTTCCATACGTATGACGGATGTTCCGCAATCCAGAAAATAAATAAACCAAAGGACAAAGTTAAGGGCGCCCTGTGAGAGCTTATGTTCCCACAGGGCGTCCTTGTACATACGGAAGCGGCTTTTACATTTTCGGCTGATAATGCCGCACATATTTCTCTTCATCGGTAAAAATCACATAGAACACACGTCCGTAAAGGCTGTTATCCACGATCCGCCCATGATCGAGTACAGGAAGGGTGGAACCGTCGCGTCGAACGAGAGAGAAGCGGATGTAGTCATTGCTGTCGGCATTGTCCGCCTGAATCTGTGCCCAGATGTCGGCTTCTACTGCCGCAAACTCATCCGCACGTACGAGCGAACGGAAGTGGCGACCGGTGTAGTTGAAAAATTCCTCCATGTTTGTGCAGCCGGTCAGGCTCAGCATCTCATGATTCGCAAAAAGAAGCTCATCGTTCTCCGGATCCGCACGATAGATCAGAAAGGCGCACGGAAGATTTGCAGAAATATCATTGAGTGCAAAGCCAAGCTGCGTTCGAATTTCCTTGATGTCCGTCTCATAGGCCTTACAGCCATTTTTGCCACGGAGCTTTACCTCATAGAGTGCAGCATCTGCAAGCCGAATCAGTGCTTCATGACTCTTTGCCTGTACCGGATACTCCGCATAGCCCATGGAAATCGTGAAATTATGCTTCTGTCCCTTATACAGGAAGGACTGAGGGGCGGAGCAGAATTCCTGCAAAAGAGGACGGGCGCTTTCACGCGTTTTCTCTGGCAGGAACAGACAGAATTCATCGCCTCCATTTCGACCAAGGATGGCATCGGTATTAAAAAACTCCGCTAAAGCGGTGGAGAGACTTTGGAGGGCAGTATCCCCCGCAGGGTGTCCATACAGGTCATTGATGAATTTGAAATTGTCAATGTCGAGCTCGGCAAGAATGCAGGATTGATCTGGATGGTGCTGGAGGAAGAGGGACAGCTGCTTCTGAAAGCCGTTCAGGTTATAGATGCCTGTCAGGGTATCGGTCTCGGAAATCTCGCAGAGATGCTGCTTGTGCTCATTGAGGACGAAAATCGCATAGCTGAGACCTGCTACCAGAAGGAGGATGACGAGACCTGCCCACTGCACAACGGTGCTGAGCGCATCGGTCGCCCAGGCATTGTCTGGCATCAACTGCAGCTCCCAGGAATCTCCACCAAGCATAAACCAGTGAGATACTGGATCGATGAGCTCCTGCTGAGAGCGGGAGCATTCCAGCGTGCTGCTATCCCATGGGGAGCTGGTCTTTAATAGGCGATACTGATAGCCGAAGTACTCAAGAGAATGAAGCGAACTGGAAAAAACGTCTGGGACGCGAATGACGACGATGGTGAAGCCCCAGAAGGTTCGCTGCCCGTTCTGCGATAGAAAGACTGGATTTCGCGCAATCAGCCCCTGATGCCCATCCGCAAGCTGGACAGGGCCCTCCAGGGTGGTGATGTCGTGCTCTCGTGCATATACAGCATAGGGATTTTGCCGACTCTCCGTCGCATCCTCCAGAGCTCCCTCATCCAGGGAAGGCTCTTCTTCCGAAGCTGCATTTGCTGAAGCAGACACTTCGTCCTTTTGGAGAGAGGGTGCCTGCGTCTCCTCTTTTGATGAGAAAGCTGCAGCGTCATCCATGTCACCCTCCGTCTCTGAGGAGGAGAGCAGCGTCTCTGTAGAAGAGCGAGCGCGCTCGCTCTCATAGAGATGGGAAACAATGCCAGAGGGCGCAAGCTGAATGCTTTCAATGGAATCCCGGTTCAGATTTCTGGCGATCGCATAAAAATTGTCACAGCGTCCATTTTCGCTGATGATGATCTGCTCGAGGCTGTCCGTGATGCTGATATCCGACTGGAGATCATTCTGGATACGATCTGCGTAGGTCATGCAATTGATATCGGCATCCTGCTGCTGATCATGGAGATTCCGCTCCTGAATATGAGACACAAGGAGGGCAAGCAGAATCCCACCAAGGACAAATTCGAGAAAAGGAAATAGCAGTCCCCAAAATACATGAGGACGTTTAGGTTCATGTGATAAATGTTCTGTATTCATAACTCTGTTTTCGCTGCGACACAACAGTACTATGTTCAGTATATAACGTTTTTTACAGATTGTGCACTGTGTTTTTGGTTTAACACATTAAACTCGTAAAATTGAAAGCACAGCTGAAAACGTGCAGGCTATGTGGAGCAGGTGGGGCTCGTGTTGTATTTTCATATGTACGTGTGTGGCTTTCATCTCTGATGGACAGGTGCGTCTCCGCGCGCTAATATAATGAGTCAGATGGAGAGAAGGATGCAGCAGCGAGGCAGCAGAAGAGAGGCTCCTATGCATGGCGGATTCGTCTCTCCTCCGAACATGCGTGAAAGAAGGCAGCGAGGATGAAGCAATCAAGAGGAAAACGTCGGATAAAACGGATGGGAGTCGGTCTTCTGTCCATCCTTTGTCTGGTGATGGCGGCCCTGCTTTTACAGGCGGGCAGTACCGAAAGGCAGGGCGGTCTACAGGCCCAGGCTGCGACGACCGGCACTGGTACCGCGCCGACAGGGCAGCTTACGGTGACCTTCCTCGATGTTGGGCAGGGGGACGCAGCGGTCATTGAGAATGATGGACATGCCATGATGATCGATGGTGGAAAAGCCGAAGAATCTTCCTATATATATGCGTGGCTCAAGCAGCATCAGCTGTCGACGCTCGATGTGCTCGTCGCAACCCATGCGGATGCGGATCATATCGGCGGTCTTCCGGGCGCACTCAACTATGCGAAGGTTGGGACCGCATTCTGTCCGGTGACGACGGGAACGACGAAGACCTTTGAGAATTTTGTGAAATACCTGAGCGCGCAGGGGAAATCCATCACGGTGCCGACGGCCGGAGAGCAGTTTTCGCTGGGCGAGGCCAATGTCACCATCCTGGGACCCATCCACAGCGCGGAGGACAGCAATAATTCATCCATCGTCCTGAAGGTCCAGTTCGGTACGACTTCCTTCCTCTTCACCGGCGATGCCGAGCGTGAGGAGGAGCAGGATCTTCTGAATGCAGGTGTAAATCTTCAGAGTACGGTCCTGAAGGTTGGACACCATGGCTCCGATACCTCGACCTCCTATCCATTTCTGCGGGCGGTCGATCCACAGTATGCGGTCATTTCGGTCGGCGCAGGAAACAGCTATGGACATCCGACGGAGGAGGTGCTTTCCCGACTTCGGGATGCAGGCGTGACGACCTTCCGTACGGACATGCAGGGCGAAATCACTGCAGTGAGTGACGGGCAGACGGTGCATTTCAGCGAGGCGAAGAACCCGGAGGCCGAGACATTGGCCGACGCAGGGGCCGGACAGATGTCGAACAGCACATCCATCGATGCGCAGGCCGGATTCGTGGCGGGAGCGACATCGAACAGCAGCGCGGCGGGCACCGAAAACAGTGCATCGACCTATGTACTGAATACAAGCTCCCATAAATTCCATAAGCCAGACTGCTCGACGGTAAAGAAAATGAAGGAAGCCAATAAAAAAACGGTGACGGAATCCCGCACACAGATTCTCGCCGAAGGCTATACCGCCTGCAAGGTGTGCAACCCATGAGGAGGATGAATGGAAACAAACCCAAATAAAATCGATATGCTGCATGGCGGCCTGTTCTGGAAGCTCGTGCTGTTTGCACTGCCACTTGCGGCGAGCAGCATTCTTCAGCATTTTTTTAATTCTGCAGATGTCGCCGTGGTGGGCCGCTTCGCCGGTGGCAATGCCCTCGCTGCCGTCGGGGCCAATGTCGCCAATGTCGGCGTCTTCGTAAATTTCCTGGTGGGGGCCTCCATCGGACCGAACGTCGTCGTGGCGACACTGATCGGCAGTGGCCGCATGGACGAGGTGTCCGACGCCATCCATACAATCATTGCCATGGCCATCACCGGTGGACTTCTTCTCATGGGCGTCGGCCTCGCCATTTCACGGCCGCTCATCGAAGCGATTGGCACACCAGCGGAGGTGCTCGATATGGCCGTGCTTTACTTCCGCATCTATATGCTCGGCCTTCCGTTCATTACACTGTATAACTTCGGCTCGGCGATTCTTCGCTCCATCGGCGACACGAAGCGTCCGCTGATGTACATGATCTTTGCAGGCATACTGAATGTGGCACTGAATCTTCTGTTTGTGGTGATCTTTCATATGAGCGTCGCTGGTGTCGCACTGGCGACCTCCATCGCGAACTTTACCTCGGCGTCGCTGGTCATCCGAACGCTCATGCGGGAGGAGGGAGCGCTCAAGCTGCGGCTTCGCAGCATTCGCCTCCATCCACGTTATATGAAGCGTGTACTCCAGGTCGGTGTACCTGCCGGGGTGCAGGAATCCGTGTTTTCGGTGTCAAATATCTTCGTTCAGGCTGGCGTCAACAGCTTCGGTGCGCAGGCCATCGCGGGTGCCGCTGCGGGACTCAACTTCGAGTACTTCACCTATGATATCTGTGCGGCGTTTGCGCAGGCGGCTGTCACCTTCTACAGCCAGAACCTCGGGGCGGCGCAGCATGACCGCTGCCGTCGCGTGTTCCGCCTGACAATGCTGCAGTCGGTGCTGTTTACCCAGCTTCTCGCACTGCCCTTCACGATCTGGGCGCGAGAATTTGCCGGACTCTATACGACGGACCCTGTCGCCATCGATTATGCCGTGCGCCGGATGTACCATGTGATGGCAGTGGAGGGTCTATGTACCTTCTTTGACACTCCATCTGGCGTGCTTCGAAGCATGGGCTACTCGATCAGCCCATCCGTGATCACAATCCTCGGCACCGTGGTGTTCCGTATCCTCTGGCTGGGAACCGTGTTCCGCCTCGTTCCGACCTACGAAATGCTCATGAACGTGTATCCGGTTTCCTGGGTACTCACCGGTACAGCCCTCATCGCCATGTATTTCTGGGCGAAACGACGAGGCGTGCAGGTGGCGTAATGCTTCCGGAGCATGCTGCATACTCTTCCTGCGCATGATCAGGAGGGAGAGCATGAATCCTAAGACGCAACATAAAGCACATCCATTTCATTGAATTTCGTTACAGCAATGCAAATTTCGTTTTAAACGAAATTTGCATTGCTGTATTTCGCATCATGACCTATAATAAACATAGGATTTCGTTATGAGGTGAGGTATGAACTATTTAACGTGTACAGAAGCCGCAAGATGGATGGGTGTGAGTGAGCGTAGAGTTCAGCAGATGTGTAAGCGGGGAGAAATTTCCGGTGTGATGAAGGAGGGGCGGTCCTGGCGCATTCCAGCGTCGGCGGCCTCGGAGGATCCGCAGGGAAAGAAAAAACCGCTGCCGATCGGCATCTCGGATTACAGGGATGCGGCACAGAATTATTATTATGTGGACAAGACGCTTCTGATTCGGGACTTTCTGGATGCGATGCCGATGGTGTCGCTGTTTACGCGTCCGCGTCGCTTCGGAAAAACCTTAAATATGGATATGCTTCGCGTCTTTTTTGAAAAAACAGAGGAGGATACCTCGGTCTATTTTAAGGATCGGGAAATCTGGGCCTGTGGAGAACGCTATCTACGGCATCAGGGCCAGTATCCCGTGATTTTTCTGAGCTTTAAGGATGTCAAATGTCTGTCGTGGGCAGAAACCTTTCAGAAGATCCGAAAGCTGATTTCACTGGAGTGCATACGACACGGAGAGCTGGAGCACAGCCAGGTGCTGAGTGCATATGAACGAGAGCAGTTTCATCGCCTTGCAGATGAACAGGGTAGCGAAGTGGACTATGAGATGGGGCTTCAGCTTCTGTCGCTGCTTCTGCATAAGCATTATGGTCGGAAGTGCGTCATCATCATCGATGAGTATGATACGCCGATTCAGCAGGGACACAGCTGCGACTTTTATGAGGAAATCATCCAGTTTATGCGGAATTTCTTTTCGGGAGGCCTCAAGGATAATCCACATCTTGCCTTTGGCTTCCTGACCGGTATTCTGCGCGTTGCGAAGGAAAGCATTTTCAGTGGGATGAATAATCTGAAGACCTATTCCATTCTGGATGAGCGCTTCAGCTCGTATTTCGGCTTTACGGCTTCGGAAGTGAAAGAGATGCTTCAGTACTATGGATATGAAGACAAGTATGCGGAAATCTGTGACTGGTATGATGGGTATCGCTTTGGTGCCACCGAGATTTTTAATCCCTGGTCGGTGCTGAACTATATTTCGGATCAGTGCTTTCCGAAGGCCTTCTGGCAGTCGACGGGAAGCAATGACATTATCGGCGAAATCATTGGACATGCGACACCGGAGGTTACCGAAAGCCTGTATCGTCTGCTTACGGGTGAAAGCATCACCACGTACATTGACACGAGTGTGATCTATCCGGAGGTGCAGCAGAATCCCTACAGCATTTTCAGCTTCCTCCTCGTAGCCGGATATCTTAAGGTGGATTCAGTTTATCCGCAGAATGATGGAAATTATATGTGCGAGGTGGCGATTCCGAATAAGGAAATCCGATATGTCTATGAGAAGGAGGTGCTGAACCGTACAGATCAGAACAGCACCGCCATCAGCATCAGCCAGGCAGTCTTTATGGCCAATGCTGAAAAGCTGCAGGCCGTGCTCGAGGATTTTATGCTGCAGAGCATTTCAACGATGGATGGCAGCAGCGAAGCCTTTTATCATGGTATGATGCTGGGGCTCTGCGCCGTTCTGGGGCAGCGTTATCAGATCCGCTCGAACCGTGAAGCAGGGCTGGGACGTTTCGATCTGCAGCTGATGCCGAGGGTACAGGGACTGCCAGGCTTTCTCTTCGAATTTAAGCATACGAAAAAGAAAGAAGAAAATCTGGAAGCACTGGCAGAGGAGGCCCTTCGGCAGATTGAAGAGAAACGCTATGATACAGAGCAGCGGGCAGCGGGCGTTCATGCTATCGTTAAAATCGGCATCGCCTTTTGTGGAAAACGGGCTGCTGTGAAAAAGCAGGAAGAATCGTAAGGAGAGACGGCATGGAAAAACTGAGATTTCGTGTGGCGCGTCCGGAGGACGCTGAGGAGCTGCTGAAAATTTACGCACCGTATGTGACGGAAACGGCCATCACATTTGAATATGAGGTGCCAAGCGTTGAGGAGTTTCGTGCGCGGATTACCAATACACTGAAGACCTATCCGTACATCGTGGCCGTGATGGAAGATCATATCGTCGGCTACGCCTATGTCGGGCGGCTCCATGCCCGCGCCGCCTATGACTGGAGTGTGGAAACCTCGATTTACGTCGACCGAACCGTACGGAAGATGGGACTTGGTCGGAAGCTGTATGAGCGACTAGAGGCGCTTCTTCGAGCGATGCATATCATCAATGTCAATGCCTGCATCGCCTATCCATGCGCTGTTGGAACCGGCACCAAGGAGCAGAAGATTGCAATGCTGGCCGCACAGGTGCCGGATTTGGGCGAACAGGCTTCGGGCTCCGGAACGCAGATGCCGAAAACGA
>DJEQ01000040.1:1944-4098 GCA_002431355.1 Oribacterium sp. UBA5894 | reverse complement strand
GGGTTGGAAATTCCCCAGGTAGCCCTGTATAACTGTGGATTATTACTCACATATCCGTAAATAAATCGTAAAAATTGTGTAAGGACAATATAAATTCCCTGTTTTGCAACCCAAAGCCATGCGGTATAATAAAGCAAGTTGAGCTTGTTAAAGAAGTGCGAATCAGCGAAACACTTGCGTGCGAGGCGTACGTGGCGACGATCACCCATGTACCTGTTCAGAGTACTTCAAACACTTGCGTGCGAGGTGCACTGCGCGTAGACCGGGCGCACCATGCGCTGTCATAAATCATAGGGATATCACATGATGGGGTGGCTTATGGTGCGAGTGCCATGTGTGCGCTGCCACGAATCATAAGGGAGAAAACATGCTGACAATATTTGTAAGTCTTTTGGGAGGTCTCGGCCTGTTCATCGCGGGAATGTATATGATGAGCCATGGCATCGAGAAGGTCGCTGGTGCGAAGCTCCGCGCCATTCTCGAAACCTTCACGCGTAACCGGCTGACGGGCCTCTTGGTCGGATTGTTCTTCACCGCCGTGATCCAGTCCTCCAGCACCGCCACCGTGATGGTCGTCACCTTCGTGAATTCCGGGCTGATGGCCCTCAGCAATGCTTGCGGTATCATCCTCGGTGCGAATATCGGTACCACCGTGACGGCACTGCTCGTGGCCTTCCGCCTTTCCGCGATCGCCCCGATCTTTGTGTTCGCGGGCGCGGTCATGATGAACTTCATCCCAAATCAGATGGTGAAAAAGTCCGGCGAAATCGTCATGGGCTTCGGCCTTCTGTTTGTCGGCATCTCCACCATGTCGAGTGCCATGGGTGCACTCCGTGATATCCCGGCGGTGATCCACTTCCTTGCTTCTTTCACGAACCCGGTGCTTGGCGTGCTCCTCGGCTTTGTCATTACCTCCATTGTGCAGTCCTCGTCTGTGACCGTCTCGATTCTCGTCGTCATGGGCGCGCAGGGCCTCGTGGACCTTCGCATCTGCATGTTCATCATCCTCGGCTGCAACATCGGTGCCTGCTCGAGCGCAATTCTCACGGCCATTCCGTGCAAGAAGGACGCGAAGCGTGCTGCCCTGATCCATCTTTTGTTCAATGTCTTCGGCACGATTCTGATGTTCATCCTCTTGCTTTTCTTCGCCCCACAGATCGAGACACTCATCCGGATGATTTCCGGCTCCGGCAGCGACGCCGGCTCGCTCGGCCGAAACATTGCCTTCGCCCACTTCACCTTCAAGGTCTTCCAGGTCATCGTGTTCTATCCATTCATGGATCAGATCATTCGCCTGACCTATGTGCTGATTCCTGGCGAGGACGAGGTGCAGCACGACGGTGGCTACGAGCTCCAGTACATTAACCTCAGCAAGCTCCCGAACCCGGCCGTTGCCATCTACATGGCACAGCAGGAGATGGAGCGCATGGCCCGCATGGCCTTCGCAAACTTAAACGACGCCGTTCAATGCCTCCTGCACGACAACGCAGATGGTCTCACGAAGATCTACGACACCGAGCATTATATCGACTGGCTCTCCGAGCAGATCAATACCTACCTTACGCGCATCAATCAGAATGCCATTCCGCTCCGTGATGCCGATCTCATTTCCGGATACTTCCATGTGAACTCCGACATTGAGCGTATCGGCGATCATGCAGAGGATATCGCGGATATCCTGCAGGATTTCACCGACAAGAATGTGCACCTGAGCGCAGAAAGTAAGAAGGACGTGAAGGGCATGCTGGATGTCGTCAATGCGCTCATGAAGAACTCCCTCGATATGTTTGCAACCGGCGATATGACGCACCTCGAAGAGGTCCGCGCCCTCGAGGATCGCACCGACGAGCTGGAAATCAGCCTTCAGGATCGCCATATCCAGCGCCTCAGCGAAGGCAAGTGCGCAGGCGAAGCCAGCGTCTCCTTCTCGGATCTCGTGTCCGGCCTTGAACGCGTCGGCGACCATGCCATCAACATCGCCTTCTCCCTCTACGAAGCGAAATCCCATACCCAGCCGGGCACCGCGAAAATTGCGAAGCCATGAGTGGAAGAGAGGGAAAACAAAGAGAAACGAAGAGCAAAGAAGAGTAAGAGAAACGAAGAAGATGAAAGACGAGTAAAGCAACGCAAGAAAGAGCGAAACAGAGTAAAACA
>DJEQ01000040.1:0-1880 GCA_002431355.1 Oribacterium sp. UBA5894 | reverse complement strand
AGTAAAACAAAGCAGCTGCTGCGCAGACAGATCAACATCTGTTTGCGCAACAGCTGCTATTTTTAGCAAAAGAGATATCTATCAAGTGGAAATACTTCATAAGGAACTTCCCATGTGAGATAGCTTCTGCGGAGTGGCAGTACACATTTCGCAATAGGGATGAATCCTAAGACTGTGACATTACACATTTCGCAATAGGGATGAATCCTAAGACTGTGACATTACACATTTCACAATAAGGGCGAAATCTAAGACCGTGACATTATCCCAAGTGTTTTTTCGCTCTTTCTGAAAGGGCTAATTTCCTGAATCTGACGCAAATCTATAGGTTACAGCCACTCGTGACATTACTGGCCACCAGACATTTCCTTGAAAAAGCTTCCCTGAAAGGGTTGTTTCATCCGAAATATAATGTCACGCCATTCATTATTGGCTCCATTGCGTCACAGAGTAATGTCATGATTTAGGCATTTTCATATTCTGCGAAATCCTATATATGCCATAGGAATTTAAAATGACCTTTTTGCGTCAACTTTTCAAAATCGTAATGTCAAGCGAGGATATTTTAGCTTATTTGCGACAATACAAGATGTGACGCCACGAGTGAAACGTGGCTTTCACACAAAAACGCGCTTCCGCTGGAAGAACCGTGGGCGAAGCGCGTCTCTATATATCCTATGGGGAATGAAATCATCCCTCCGTCCCTGTCGGATTTGCAGCTTCACTGCTCTTGACACGCTCAAGGATGGCGAGCCGCTCTTCCTCGGTGAGCACGCGTCGGCCTTCCTCGGTTTCGCGTGGTGCAGTAGTGACCGCTGTCTCAGCTTCCGGCACGGACGTGTTTCCTGTGCCCTGATCGCTGGAAGCACTGGTGCCTTCGGTTGGCGATGCTTCCGCTACCTTGGCTTCACTCTGGGCTTTTGCAGCACTGGAAGATTCAGCCACACGCTTTCCGGCATCGTCGCTTCCGGCACTGGTTACTGTATTATGCTCAGACGTCGTCGTTTCCGGTCTTTGTGTTTCCTGCATCTTTGCTTCGGGCTGGAGCGTTTCCTGCGCCTGCGTTTTTGTCGCGGTAGGCTTCTGTGCGCGCGTTTCCTGTACGCCTTTCTGTCCCTTTGTGACGGCATCCTCCGTCTCCGTGTCCCCACCTTCCACAACACGTCCATCGTCATCCAGTGGGAGCGGCTTTCCATCGGCATCGGTTGGCCCTACATAGGCCACCGTCTTAAACTGATCGAGCGTCTCTGGCAGTGGGAGATCCCCGCCGAACACGACGCCCTTCAGCCCATCCGCCTGCGCCTTCGTGCCGAAGCTGAGAATCAGATTTCCATCGCGGTCTGCGGAAAATGCATCATTCACCGGCGCGACCGAACGCATGGCGGAGCTGTACGGATTTGCCACCGTGAGCCGCCCGAACGGATGCGTCCCGTCGCCCGTGGCAAGATAGAGGTCATTGCCGCCGGACACAAGCGCATAATCGACGCCCACGATGCCACGGAAGAAATCGCCCTCCTGATGCTCGCTGTGTCGGACAATGCTCCCGGCCTTCACAGTGTCGGTTGAGCCCGCAGTCTTTCCTGCGTCGGTCAAGCCTCCAGCGCCAGCACCTGCAGCAGCGCTACCCTCGATTGCCGCATCGCCTGAATAGGTCGCATCCATGTCACTTCCATCATTAGCTTCCGCGCGCCGCATCTGATTCTTCCCAAGCACATAGGTATAATCGTTCACGCGGTTCAGCTCCGTCACCGGCACATAATGGAATTCGTCGAGCGCCTCTACCTCCGGACTTAGGAGCGTTATCTCACCGGCTGCATAGCCCTGTGCATCCGCGACCTTCTTCCCAATGAAATCACTCAGCGTATCGGCGAGGAATTTCT
>DJEQ01000042.1 GCA_002431355.1 Oribacterium sp. UBA5894 | reverse complement strand
AATGCAGCCGCTCTTTTCATGTTCAAGAACTGAGTATCGTAATAAGCCGGGTTATGTATCAAGTGGTCATCTATCTAGGACGTATGTTGCCATACGCCTCCATCAACCTACCCGGAAGCGGACGAGCCACCCTATGCTTCCTGTTTGGTCTTTCTTCAGATGGGGTTTATAATGCCGTTCCTGTTACCAGGCCCGCGGTAGTCTCTTACACTGCCCTTGCACCCTTACCGGCCAAAGCCGGCGGTCTACTCTCTGTTACACTTTCCTGTGCGTCACCGCAACCTGCCGTTAGCAGGCATCCTGCTCTGTGAAGCCCGGACTTTCCTCTCCCAGCCGGTTTCCCTACGCTGGCAGCGACCACATCCGATACTCAAGTGCTTAGTTTACCTCGGAATTTGAGATCCGTCAATCTACATCCAGGCAGCTGCCACCGATAAATTCACGGAGAATCGAATTTTTCGGAATCAGTTCCGGACTGATGGGCAGGATATAATCCAGGAATTTCAGTAAACGTTTCGCCTCCGGATACTCTGGTTCGCCCGGCTGAATCTGAAACAGGAGCGGTGCCGCAAACAGCTTCAGCACTGACAGCTCATAAATCATGCTCGAGTTCACCATGACATCCGCGCTTTCCTGGTATGGGAAAATATTCTGATCCTCTCCTCTTCGCACGCTGTCCCACATCGCAATCGTATCCTTCGCACTGTAGCCGCGCGTACGATTATCCCGAACGATGCGCCGAAGCAGGCGTCCGTCCGTGGTTGGAATACGATTATGGGCATCGACATTGATCTGCGTCAGCGCTGAAATATAGATTTTAAAGCGTGCATCCTGCGGAAGCGCCTCCGACATGGCATCATTGAGACAATGGATTCCCTCAATGACGAGAACATCCTGGTTTCCAAGCTGGCAGAAATTTCCGCGATACTCCCGCTTTCCGGTGATGAAATTGTAGGCCGGAAGCTCTACCCGTTCTCCCCGTAAAAGCTTCAGCATATCCTCATTGAATTTTTCAATGTCGACGCACTGAATCGATTCAAAATTCTTTTTTCCATCGGGTCCAATCGGTGCAAGCTCACGATCACGAAAATAGTTGTCTACCGTAATCGGATGTGGATGCAGACCCAGTGCCATCAGCTGAATGCTGAGGCGTCGGGAAAAGGTCGTTTTCCCAGAGCTCGAGGGACCTGCGATCATGATGAGCTTCTTCCGTTTCTCTGCAATCTGTGCAGCGATATTTCCGATTGTCTTCTCAAAGATGGCCTCCTGCATCAGAATCAGCTCGTCGGTATCGCCATGCACGATGCGGTCGTTGACATTGCCAATGTTGGAGCAGTCAATGGATGCGGCCCACGCTGCAGACTCTTTCTGTACCTGATACAGCTTATCGAGCGGAACAAACGGTGCCACATGCTCTGGGTCGCTTCGGGTCGGCAGCATCAGAACAAATCCGCTGCCATACGGAAGAAGATCAAACTGCTGAATGTAGCCGGTGTTCATCACCATGAAGCCATAATAATAATCAAAGAAATTGCCGAGGCTGTAGATATTGACACGGCTGGTCATGCGGTAATGAAAAAGACGTTCCTTGCTTGTCATCCCCACCTCATGAAACAGGCGAATCGCCTCATCCGTCGATACGCTCTTCTTCATAAATGGAAGCTGTGCGTCACGATCGCGCTCCATCTGCTGCTTCACTCGTGCCAGAAGCTCCTTTGTGGCAGCGATTTCTCCCTTCAGGTAGCAGTAGAAGCCCCCACCCAGGGTATAGTCTACAACTACGCCAAAATCCTTTACATCCCGGCAGAGATGGTAAAAGGCCTTCAGCATCATACAGATCGCCGATCGCTGATAGGCCATGTACCCTTCCTTATCGGCTGCCGTGATGAAATGAAGCTCGCCTCCTCGCTCCGGCACCTTCTTATGAAGCTCATAAAGCTTTGTATCCAGTCGAGCCAGGAGGATCGCATGTGCATATTCCTTCTGAAACTGCTCTGCAATTTCTGAAAAGCTGATGCCGCTTGGGTAGCTGTAGCTTGTTCCCTGAATCGTAATATTCATTGTCTTTCCCTTTCATCACTTCGATCCCTTACACAAGCTGTGCAGGAAAATGGAGCTTCTCCTCGAGGACGTCCAGAGAAGGAAAGTGCGTACGCAGGAATTCTGCCATGTAGTGCACGAAGACATGCTCAAGCCCATAATGCCCCGCATCCAGCAGGCTGATCCCCTCTTCACATAAATCCAGCCCCTCATGATGCCCCATATCACCACTCAGAAAGGCATCCACATGGAGTCCCATCACTTCCTTCAGTTCGCCGCGCCCAGAGCCTGGACAGCAGGCCAGGGTCCGGATCGGTGCTCCCGCATCATAGTACTGTACAAATGGAAGCTGAAAGCACTCCTTGACACGTGCCGCCAGTTCCTCTGCCGTGAGCATCTCCGGGAGCTCCGCGGTGAAGCCAATGCCATAGGCGTTCGGATCGATGCCCTCTCCATGCGGTACCGGCTGAAGCCGGAGTCCATCGGGCGCGCCATTTTCATGCCCTTCTGGACAGTAGCCTGTAGCCTCCAGCATCCCGGTTTTCCGAAGTCCCAGCATGGAGCAGACCAGATCTGCCATTCCGCCTGGACAGGAATCAAAATTCGTGTGCATTGAAAAAACGGCCACGTCATTCTGAATAAGGTCCAGGAGCTTCATGCCGAGTGCAGACTGGTCATTGATGGCCTTGATTCCCCTGAAGATCACCGGATGATGCGTTACAATGAGATCGCATCCCGCATCAATCGCCTCCTCTACTACGCTCGTAGATGCATCGAGCGCTACGAAAACCCGCTGCACCTCTCGGCTGGACCGGCCCACGAGAAGACCAGGATTATCCCAGTCACAGGCCGCTTTAATCGGTGCGAGCTGCTCCAGCTTTTCTGTAATATCCGACACATACATCATTGAAATACCTCCAGTGCACTTACACAGTATGCATAGGCTGCGCGGATTTCCGCTGCATCCGTCTTTGTAAGAATCTCCTCATAGCGCTGCTTCTCCTTTTTGAGAAAGGCCTTCAGCACCGGGTCCTTTCGCTGAAGAAGCCGACCGCCATAAAGAAAATCTTCTTCTCGCATATACGCAGCATCCTGCAGGGCTTCCTGCCCGTCCCTTTCACTGCCTGGAGCGCATGCTGTGCTCGTGTGCCCCTCCTGATTCTTTGATACATTCAGAATCACATAATACTTCCCATCCTCCACCAGCATGGTTTCTTCTTCTATCTTCATCCCCTGGTCAAGAAGGAAATGACGAAAATGCGGAATTTCAGACTGTGGCGAAAGTACGAAGTGCGGAAAATCATCGAGACGTCCCAGAAGGAGACGCTCCATAAGAGGCCCTCCCATACCGGCCATCACCACAGTATCCGCTTCTCCGGCCTGTACCCTTTCGAGGCCGTCAGAGCATCGTGTTTCAATTTTACCTGCAAGTCCCGCGAAGAGAATATGCTCCTCTGCATGCTGAAGCGGGCCCGTTCGTACATCGCAGGCGATGGCATGCTGCGCCTTTCCCTGTCTTACGGCTTCAATCGGCACATAGGCATGATCACAGCCAATATCGGCAATGCACGATGATGGCGGGATCAGATCTACAATTTTCTGTATTCTTTTTGGAAGCTGTATCTGCTTGTCCAATCCTTCCTCCCTGGGTTATACGAGATGCAGACGCTGCAGCTCGGACTGCTGTTGAAAGAGCTCCGACAGCTGCTGCGGATCTGTTTCATTTTCAATTTTCTGGTTCAATGAGCTCAGCTTGACATTACGAATCACATCCTCCAGGCCACGTCTGAATTCCCGCTCATCGACATCCTCTGGCAGAAGATTTCCGTTGAACATCGCCGTCACCTTCTCGTAGGCCTCTTCATCTTCACGAAAGCGGTCAAGAATCGCATTTACCGGAAGTGCCTCATAGACAAGCTCGAGGACAGTGCGCACCGTCGGATCCGAAATATCCGTCGGAAGGATGTACTTCCGTACGGTTTCAATGAGCTCAGGCTTCTCGCTGAGCCACGTCACCAGCTGCTTTTCGGATTTCTGTAAAGCCGTTTCCGTCTTCTTTTTCGGCCGTGCCGGAAGAACGGAGGTCGAGCGATAGACCTTTTCGTTTAATGGAGAATTCCGTCTGGCATTCTGCTCGCCCATCGTATTCACGAGACGCCGCAGGGCCTCCGGATCGATCATCTGGGCACGCGCGACCGCCTTGATATAATTCTCGCGTTCGATGGCTTCCGGAATTTCACTGAGCTTCTGAGCGACTGCATTGGTATACGAGGTCATCCCCGCCGGATCCTTCAGATCATAATCAAGCTTCATGACATCCATGAGCCACAGGAAGCTGTTTTCCGCCGTATCGATGCGCTCCTGAAAGGCCTCCTGTCCCATCGCCTTGATAAACTCATCTGGATCCTTGTACGGCTTCATATTGATGACCTTGCTCTGAATGCCTACAGCTTTCAGCATTGGCATTGCGCGCTTTGCGGCCTTGATGCCGGCACCATCTGAATCATAGGTCAGATAGATGAGATCCACGTAGCGCTTCAGGAGGCGACACTGTTCCTCGGTAAGGGATGTCCCCAGAGAGGCAACGGCATTGGTAAAGCCGGCCTGATGCATGGAAATGACATCCATGTAGCCTTCACACAGGATGTAATACTTCTTTCTGGACTTCTTCGCATAGCAGAGGCCGAACAGATTCCGCGACTTATCAAATATCTTCGTTTCCGGGCTGTTCAGATACTTCGGCTCTCCCTCGCCCATCACACGACCGCCGAAGCCGATGACGCGACTGTTGACATCCATGATGGGGAACATGACACGGTTAAAGAATTTATCATAGGCTCCTCGTTCCGAGTAGCTGACAAGTCCCGACTCCCGAAGGGTCGCATCATCAAAGCCACACTGGCGAAGATAGCGGTACAGACCATCCCGTGTCTGGTCTGCATAGCCAAGCCCCCAGATTCGAAGCGTATCCTCGCGCAGCGCACGCTTCTCGAAATACTGCATGCCAATCTTTCCCACAGGCTGTCGAAGAGCATCGTAATAGTATACGGCCGCCTTTTTATTGATGTCGAGAAGCTTCGTACGAAGATCCCGATTCTGTCGTTCCTCCGGGCGGACGCTGGTCTCCGGGAGCGCATACCCTTCTTCCTCGGCCAGCTTTCGGACTGCTTCCTGAAAGGTCAGGTTTTCATAGTCCATCGTGAACTTGATGACATCGCCTCCCTTCCCGCAGCCGAAGCAGTAAAATATCTGCTTCGACTGATTCACAGAAAACGAAGGCGTCTTTTCACCGTGAAATGGACATAGTCCGAAGTAATTGGCTCCCATTTTTTTCAGATGCACGACTTTACCGACCACATCGACGATGTCTGCACGTGATCTCACTTCTTCAATAACTTCTTCAGGATAATACAAGCTGCTCTCTCCCGTTCAAGATTTTCCGATCAGGCACTGGCATCAGAATTTCTGCCAGCCTACCGGTACAAAGTACTCCTTAAATTTATAGATACAGTAATCATCCGTCATGCCTGCGATATAATCGCATACGGAACGCTCGTGTACAATCTGCATCTTCAGCTCCTTTTCCGGATCGTCCGAAGCAATCTTTGACAGATTGGACTCCAGCATGGCAATGAACTCTTCTGTCATCAGCTCCGGATGCTCCATGTAATGCTGAAAAAGGAGTGACATCATCCGTTTTACCTTGACTTCCTCCATTTTCGCTTCGCCGCCAATGTATACATGCGTGAACATCCACTCACGAAGCGCCTGCATGGCCTGCTCCACAGGGCCAGACATCTGAAGTGATGGCAGGTTCTCTGACTGATAGATGACATCATGAATCAGTACATTCAATCGTTCCTTGACGGAATGTCCAAGAATCGTACTGATTTCAGCCGGAATGTCCTCCTCGCGAATCAGTCCGGCACGAATGGAATCATCGATATCATGGTTGATATAGGCAATTTTATCCGCGAAGCGGACCGCCTGTCCTTCCAGGGTTCTGGGATGTCCAGACGTGCGATGGTTCAGAATACCGTCCCGTACTTCCTTCGTCAGATTCAGTCCTTCACCGTTTTTCTCCAGGACCTCAACCACGCGTACACTCTGCTCCACATGAGAAAAGCCTTCATGGCAGAGCTGATTCAGCACATGCTCACCGCTGTGTCCAAACGGTGTATGTCCGAGGTCATGTCCCAGTGCAATCGCCTCAATCAGATCCTCATTGAGACGAAGTGCCTTTCCAAAGGTCCTCGCAATCTGGCTGACCTCCAGCGTATGCGTAAGCCGCGTACGATAATGGTCTCCCTCTGGTGCAATAAATACCTGCGTCTTATGCTTCAGACGTCGAAAGGCCTTACAGTGAATGATGCGGTCCCGGTCACGCTCATAGCATGGTCGAATGTCATCCGGCTTTTCTTCACGATCTCTTCCCTGTGATTCTGAGGACAGGGCTGCATATGGGGATAAGGTTTCTCGCTCCAGCGCTTCCAGTTCTTCTCTGATACAGCTCATCTTGCCTCCCATCTGTAGAAACATCCGAATAGTTGTTTGTTTTAAGAATATCATTTCAGAGGCATTGAATCAATGAACATTCCATGAAATCATGGATCAGTAACGGGGCATCCATGATGGCGAGCAATAGAAAAGACCCGTAAGCATGGCTTACGGGTCAGTCCCAAGGGTAATCGATGCGACTGGATTCGAACCAGCGACCTCTGCGTCCCGAACGCAGCGCTCTACCAAGCTGAGCCACGCATCGTTTTCTGTGCTGTTCTCTCGAACAACAGGTAAAAGAATATCAAAAAGAGGTCAGAGTGTCAAGCACTAAATTTTTTCTTTCCTCGGTTCCGAATCTTTTCTTTTCCTGATTTCAAGGAAGCGCCATAAAGAAGCTTCTCTATGGCGCTTTCCTTTATTTACTGCGCATCCTTCTGAGCCGCCGCTGCCTGCTGAGGCTCCTCATTCGGCTGTGTCTCTGCCTGTGGCTCAGGCTGATAAACGGCTGCATTCAGCTCCCGACGGTTGCCTACGACCACATCATAGGTCTTCTGCATGCTGTCCATCAGCGCCTGGTATCTCGCCTGCTGATCCGACAGTGAGTGGCTCATCAGTGTTTCGATGGAAGCCAGGATAGAATCCGTATACTGAATGGCATTAATCTTCATGTTATTTGATTCTGCCGTTGCATTTGCAAGGATCTGGTCTGCCTGTGCCTGCGCCTGCTGAACGAGCTCATTGGCCTTTGCATAGGCCTGCTGCATGATTTCATTTTCTGAAATCATCTCCTCGGTCTGCTGCTTTGCATCCTGAATCATGCTGTCTGCCTGGTTCTTTGCGTCTGCCAGAATCGCATCCTGCTGCGAAATAATCTTCTGGTATTTCTTGATTTCATCCGGAACGCGCAGACGAAGCTCTACCAGAAGCTCCTCCATCTCTTCCTTATTGACAAGAATTTTCGAATTAGAGAGTGGCTGATACTTACAGCTGTCAATATACTCCTCGATTTCACCGATTAACTGCTCAATTCTGCTCATGTTTCTTAACCGCCTTAAATTTTTCCTTCATTCGATCCTGTACCTCAGGTGACACAAATTCATGGATATCACCGCCGAAGCTGGCGATTTCTTTCACGGTGCTGGAGCTGAGATAGGAATACTTTAAATTTGTTGTCAGAAAGATTGTATCGATATCCGGCGCAATGACCTTGTTTGTCTGTGCGAGCTGAAGCTCGTACTCAAAATCCGTCACGGCGCGGAGTCCTCTGACGATGATTGTTGCACCTTCTGCATGTGCAAAATCAACCGTAAGGCCGTCGAAGGCCTTCGCCTCGACATTGCCGAGATGTTTCGTCAAATTATTAATCATTCTAACACGTTCTTCACTTGAAAACAACGGCGTTTTCGCGTTGTTTGTGAGCACACCCACAATCAGTCGGTCCACAATCCGGGCTCCTCGTTCAATGATGTCCAGATGTCCGAATGTGACAGGATCAAAGGATCCAGGATAGATGCCTATTTTCATATATGTCTCTTTCTAAAATCTGCTGCGCTGCATTCTCCGTCCATAGAACGCCGGCTATGAAAGCTTCTTACGGAAAAATACATGCTTGTTCGTTTTATACATTTTCTCGCGGACCAGTGTATAGCCGAAATCCTCGATTTCCTGCGCAAAATCATCCTCAAGATCCGCTTCAATGATAAAAAGCGTATGCTCGTCAATATAGTCCATCTCATGCAGAAGCTGCATCGCCTTTCGCTCGAAGCCATGATTATAGGGCGGATCCATAAATACGATGCCGAAGTGATAGTCTAAGCCGCGGAGGCGATTTAAAGCAGACAGGTAATCCGACGCTACGACCATACTGTTCTCCGTGAACCTGCAGTGCTCGAGATTTTCCTGTATACAACGGACCGACTTCGGTGCACTGTCGACAAAAACAGCACGCCGTGCGCCACGTGAAAGTGCTTCTATGCCAATGCCTCCAGAGCCGGCAAATAGATCCAGAAAATCGATTCCCTGTACCTCAAACTGCAAAATATTGAACAGGGTTTCCTTGATTCGGTCCTGGGTTGGACGCGTATCCATCGAATCCACGGTTTTCAGCTGTAGACTTCGTGCGCTTCCTGCAATTACTCTCATATGTACTCTCTTTCTTTATAGAATGCAGCTTCTTTCCAGAAAATGCTGCATCCGCTGCTTTAATTCTCTATTTTCCGGACGTGCAAGCGCGGGATCGGTTTGCATGACGTATACCGCATCCTGCGAAGCCGCCTGAAGGAGCTCTCCGTCTTCATAGATGTCTGCAATGCGAAAATCCAGGGCACCCGACTGTCGAAGACCGAACAGATCGCCGGGTCCTCGCAGCTTCAGATCCTGCTCTGCAATAAAAAAGCCATCATTTGAGGACTTGAGAATCTGCAGACGCTGTTTCGATTTTTCCGAATTCTGCGTGTCCACGAAAACGCAGAAGCTCGGATGCTCGGATCGACCGACACGCCCTCGAAGCTGATGAAGCTGTGCAAGCCCGAAGCGCTCCGCATTTTCAATCATCATAACCGTAGCATTCGGAACATCCACCCCCACCTCGACAACGGTGGTGGAGACGAGAAGGTCGATTTCATGGTGCAAAAAGGACGCCATGATGTCTTCCTTTTCCTTCGGCTTCATCTTACCATGGAGCATGCCAATCTTCACTTCTTTTGGGAAAATTTTCCGCATCTTTTGCACATAATCCGATACATTCTCCAGATCCAGCAGATCATTTGGCTCCACCATAGGGCAAATGATGTAGGCCTGCCGCCCCTTTCGAATTTCTTCATATATGAATTTATACGCATTCTTCCGGTAGTTCACATCCACCAGTGCATTTTTAATTGGTACACGATTGGCCGGACGCTCCCGTATCACGCTCACCTGCATGTCCGCATACAGAAGCATCGCAAGGGTACGTGGAATCGGCGTTGCAGACATGACCAGCATATGTGGCTGTTCCCCCTTCTGAGAAAGCTCCTCACGCTGCCGAACGCCGAAACGGTGCTGTTCATCCGTAATCACGAGCGCCAGGTGGTCATACTGCACCCCTTCCTGAAAGAGCGCGTGTGTGCCAATGATGAGATCCGCCTCGTGTCGCTCGATCCGTTCGTAGAGCTGCCTCCTCTCCTTTACGGAGCATGCGCCGGTCAGGAGCACCGTCCGAAGAGGCAGCGCATGCTCTTCGATCAATGCCACGAGCTTCCTGTAGTGCTGCTCTGCCAGAATTTCCGTCGGTGCCATCAGCGCTGCCTGATAACCGCTGAGCGATACGGCCAGCATGGCGAGAAAGGCCACAATGGTCTTTCCCGATCCCACATCGCCCTGAATCAGGCGATTCATTACAAAGCCAGAAGCAAGATCCGCCTGTATGTCGCATAGAGCCGAACGCTGGCCCTCTGTCAGCTGAAAAGGCAGCTGCTCCACGATCTTCTGTATTTCTCCATGCTCTGAGATCGGATAACAAGAGCGGGCCGCCTCCTGATGCTCCTTCTTCTGCGAAAGTGCGAGAGAAAACAGAAATAATTCATTATACGCAAGGCGTTTCCTCGCCGCTTCAAAATGCTCCTGTGAATCCGGGAAATGCATGGCATACGCAGCCGTTTTCATGTCCATCAGCTTTCGCTTCGACCGAATCTCATCCGGTACATAATCCGGACGTAGTGAAACATGAAGAAATGCCTGCCGAATCGCCTTCATTATGGTCGTATTCGAGAGCCCCTTTGTCTGCCCATAGACCGGCTCCAGTGTCCCGCTCTTTTCTTGATACGCTTCCGGAGAAAAAATACGCGGCTGCTGCATGGCCTTCTGCCCCTTAAATTCGGTGACCTTTCCAAGAAACACCAGTACCGTACCGGCGCGCAATGTGCCTTTCAAAAAGGGGGAATGAAACCATGTGAGTCGAAGTTTTCCGGAGAGATCCCGAAGACAGGCTGTGGTCATGACAAGACCATGCAGACGAACGACGGCAGCGTCTTTTTCCAGTACGCCCTTTACAGCCTGAAGCTCTCCCGGCTGAAGGTGACCAATGACCTCAATCTCCGGATACTGCAGATAGGTATGCGGATAGTATTCGATCAGCTCCTCTGCGCTATGAAGGCCCAGCTTCTGAAACAGCTTTTCCGTTTTCGGACCGATTCCCTTCAGTTCGCTTAATTGCATAACTCCTCCCGTCACATAAGCGTGCATCTCACCCTGCAGATGTGGAAGCCACTTCTCCGCAGTATCCATCCATCGGTTTCTTCTTTAAAAAATGAAGCTCCTGAGCATGCTCAGGGGCTTCATCTAAGCTTTTTTTATTCAACCGACAGGAAATAATAGTAGATTGGCTGTCCACCATACTGCAGTTCTGTCTCTACATCCGGATACGACTTTCGAATCCGAGATGCAAGTGCCTCTGCCTCCTGCTCAGAAATATCCTGTCCATAGTACAGGGTGATGATCTCAGAGGCATCATTCACCATATGCCCAATGGCTTCTTCAACCGCCTCGTTCTTATCCTTTGACACCGCAAGCAGTCCATCATCTCCCAGCGCCATGATATCATCCTTTTCGATGGCGTGTCCATCAATGGTTGTATTTCGAACGGCATAGGTAATTTCTCCCGTACGCACGCACTGTGCCGCATCCGTCATGGCCTCCAGATTTTCCTCTGGGCTCATATCCGGACCGAAGCTGATCATTGCCGTAATTCCCTGAGGAATCGTTCTAGTCGGAACCACAATGAGGGTTTTATCCTCGAGAATATCCTTTGCCTGGTTGGCAGCAAGAATAATATTCTTATTATTCGGGAGTACAAAGATCGTCTTCGCATTGACCCGTTCGCAGGCATTCAGAATATCCTCTGTCGAAGGATTCATCGTCTGCCCGCCCTCAATGACATAGTCAACGCCGATCCCACGGAAAATTTCCGTAAGTCCTTCACCTGCAGATACAGAAATGAAGCCATACTCCTTCGGCGGCTCCGCCGGCTTCTCAGCATCTTTCTGAGCAGCTCCATGCGCCTTCTTTTCTTCTTCGGCAATTCGTGAGGCATCCTCAATCAGAACCTCATGATGCTCGAGGCGCATGTTGTCTACCTTCATTTTCGAAAGGTAGCCCATGCTGAGTCCCTTTTCGAACGCATTGCCCGGATGATTTGTATGAACATGAACCTTAATGATATTTTCATCCGAGAAGCAGACGATGGAATCGCCGACGCCATTCAGCCAGTCGCGAAGACCATCCACCTCTTCATCCGTAAACTCATGGTCACCATTGATCATAAATTCCGTGCAGTAGCCAAACTTGATATCTGCCGTAGAAATTTCACCACGTGATTTCCGTCCCGTCTCTGGTGCCGTAGCCCCACTCTTCTCGTCCGTTTCAACATCGAGTACCACCTCTTCGCCCTTCAGCGAAGCCAGTGCACCCTTCACCACGGTCATCAGTCCCTGTCCACCCGAGTCAACGACCCCGGCTTCCTTCAGAACCGGCAGCATCTCTGGTGTTTTTGCAAGGACCTCGTCGCCATACTGAACAACCTTTTCCAGCATGGTCAGAAGATCCTCTTCCGTTACAGACAGCTCCGTAATACGATCAGCCATTCCCTTGGCAACCGTAAGAATCGTGCCCTCCTTCGGCTTCATCACAGCCTTATAGGCTGTTTCTACTGCACGGCTGAATGCCCGTGCCATCACGAGACTGTCCACGTTCTTCTCGTCCGCATGCTCCCGGATTTCCTTCGTAAAGCCACGAATCAGCTGACTGAGAATGACGCCGGAATTTCCACGTGCCCCACGAAGAGATCCACTGGCCATGGCCTTGGCCACATTTTCAAGCGTAGGCGCTTCAATGGCGGCAACCTCGCGTGCAGCGGACATGATGGTCATGGTCATGTTCGTGCCCGTGTCACCATCTGGTACCGGGAACACATTCAGCTCATTGATCCATTCCTTTTTCGCATTTAAATTATTTGCGCCCGCAAGAAATGCATTCTTCAGCTGCAAAGCATCTAACTGATTACCCACAGGTAATTCCTCCTTTAAAACAGTACTTAGTCAATGACGCGAACACCCTCAACATAAATATTCACGTCTTTTACCTTTATACCCGTATACTCCTCCACCTTATAGCGAACGTTCTCGATCAGGTTTTCAGCTACAGCCTGGATGCTGACGCCATACGCAACAATGACATGGAAGTCCAGAGAAATACCGTCCTCCTCCATCGTTACAAGGATTCCCTTTGCCTGGCTTTCCCGCTTCAGAAGCTTTACCAGTCCCTGCTGTACAGAAACCTTCGCCATGCCTACAATCCCGAAGCACTCAACCGCTGTCATGCCTGCATAGGCAGCAATCACGTCAGGCGTTATCTGAATTTCACCCATTTTGGATGCAATCGTTCCAATCATATCGTACCTCCAGAATAAGGATATCTATTTCCATATAGTCACAGGGATTATACCATATCTATCCATCGCTTAAAACAGAAAAAAGGGCATTACGAATCGATCGTAATGCCCAATAATCTTTCAATCAAACGATCTCAAAATTAAGCGTTCTCTGTTGCAGCTACTGCCTCTGAAGCCTTGGCTGTACCGAATGCACGCTCAACCTTACCGGATCTTAAGCAGGAAGTACATACATACATCTTCTTTGTACCACCATTTACCTTTACTCTAACAGACTTAACGTTAGCCTTCCAGATCTTGTTTGATCTTCTATGTGAATGGCTTACCTGATTTCCGAAGTGAACTGCCTTCTCACAAATTGCGCACTTTGCCATGGTTGCACCTCCCTTTCAAATTAATCGAATTGAGACACAATCATGTCCCTGAATTCGCGACTTGCCTATAATAGCAAATCTCCATTTGTAATGCAAGCACTTTTCTTATTTTTTCTGAAATAATCTGCCCAGAAGTGAAGGCAAACGTCAGAATTGCAGCATTACAGCGTTTCTGCATCCTCTACCACGGTTTCTGACTGAGCTTCTTCCGCCATCCCGTCTGCAGCTTCCTGTGCCGTTCTCGAAATACGGTTTCCACCTGTTATTTTATCAATGGTCTCCGGAAGCATATCCAGAAGCTTCGTGACTGCATCCTGGTTCTTGATATTGACAAGCTTCGTATTTCCATTCTGAAGAACCAGAATGGCCGTCGGTGTAATCTTCGAGCTCAGCGCACCTGCACCGCCATCCCCATTCTTTGCGTCCTTCGTCTTTCCATAGCCGCCTGCGCCCATACCGCAGCTGACTTCAATAAGCGGGATCAGCGTAGCATCACCAACATGCACAGGCTCTCCAACCACGGTTTTCGAGTTCACAAAGGCATCCATGCCTTTAAACATGGTATCTAATATTTCTTTTACATTTGTCGTTTCACTCATTGAAGGTCTCCTATCTATATTGGAAAACAGCATGACGAATTTTCTTATTTAAAAGCAGCTGCAGCAGCACGAGCACGATATGAATCAGGCGAATGTGCCCCTTCAGCTGAAACCAGCCTTCACATACGCTGTGATCAAAGACCGGTGTGATTGAAAAGGAGTCTGAAAACAGGGGATAAAACAGGCTGGCCACCCCCATGATCCGCCCCATCATCGCCGGATCATCGAAGCCTGCAGTCAGCTCGCCCTTCAGCTTTCGAAAGCCCAGATGATGAAGAAGGTACCCGGCACGTGACACAATGAGTCGGATCGCCTCCTGGTTTTCTTCGTCTGTGAGAAGTGCACGAAACGCACTTCCTTTTTCGCAGATCTTCTTTATTCTATCAGGAACTGCACGAAAAATCTTCTTTATTTTATGCGAAGTCGCCTTCGCCTCTCGAGGAGCTTCTGCAGAAGATCGCTTAGCCCCCAGCTTTTCTGTGCCATCTTTTGCTGCTGCTTCTGTTATAGGGGACGTCTCTCCTGCACACTGCCGTTCTGCTTCGTTTTTCTGCGCAGCATCCTTCGATGCACTCATCCGTGCACTCTGTGGATCGCTTTCGTCGCGATGAGATACAGTCGTACGTTTTATCTCCTGCTTTTTTTCAGCGCTTTCTTTTCTTTTCTTCGGGTTCAAAGGATGAAGCCATAGAATACGGACATCTGCCCGCTTCGTATTTTCAGATATTTCCGCATGAAGCTGAACCAGATGAAAAAGCCAGTGAATGTCGCCATGGCATTCCATTTCCGGCGGATCCCCGTTTTTCTTAAATCCACCCGCTTCATAACGAATCGGCACCAGAAGAATGAGCGCGATCAGAAGGAAAAAAAGGCAGCATAAAACGAGGAGGATCAGCCCGATGACTTTTAATACAAACCATAAAAGCATCTGCTGTCCTCCTCGTTTTCACAGAATCTGCCGATCCTGCAGCATCTTCGTTACGCAGTCAATCGCATCTCGATAACCGTATCCGATTCCCAGAATTTCTACATCCTCCGTATCCAGGCGCGGATTCAAGAACATCCCCTGCTGGTAGATTTCATATAAATTCGGTTCCTTTGCACGCACAATAACATATGCACCTGGCTGGAAATGACCGTTTCGTAAATTTTCAAGCAGAAAAGCTCTGTGCTCAGCTGCATGCTTTCCATAGTACATATGCTTTGAAAAAATCATTCACGTACTCCCTTACATGCCACCCTCAGTAATCACCTTATGATTCTTCACAATGTAATCCGCCAGAGATACCAGCGTCAGAACGAAGGCGATACCGGCAATGATCATGGTCAGCGTATAGAGTGACGGAATATTCAAAATCAGAAGAATTACCGTCAGCATCTGAAAGGTCGTTTTAAACTTACCCCACCAGGACGCAGCAATCACAATGCCATTGTCTGCAGCAATCAGACGGAAGCCCGAGATAATAAATTCCCGTGCTATAACGACAATCACGTACCAGGACGGAAGCTCTCCAAGCTCAATCATGCAGATCAGTGCAGAGCAGACAAGCAGCTTATCTGCCAGAGGGTCCATGAATTTACCAAAATTCGTCACCAGATGACGACGACGCGCGATCTGTCCATCCAGAAAATCCGTGAAGGATGCAAGACAGAATATTATGAGCGCTGCGATTCGAAGCGTCGTGCTC
This sequence comes from Oribacterium sp. UBA5894, assembly GCA_002431355.1. Classification (GTDB taxonomy): domain Bacteria; phylum Bacillota; class Clostridia; order Lachnospirales; family Lachnospiraceae; genus Oribacterium. The sequence goes on along the minus strand of DJEQ01000042.1, from coordinate 5,289 downwards.
TCTCCTCCCTCCAGGAGCAGAAGGACAACAAATACAGGAATCAGCAGCACACGCAGGAGGGTCAGTTTATTTGGAAGGTTCATCAGATTCTCTCCCCTATCAGATCATACCCATCCGCATCCACGATGCGACAGGAAATCATATCTCCGCTTAATTCATTGTGGTATTCCCCGGCATCCACATACACGAGGCTGTCAATATCCGGATTATCCATATACGAACGACAGAGATATTCATTGTGCTCCGGATCATAGCCAACGATGATCACACGAAGCGTACGGCCGACCTGTTCCCTTGCTTTTTCGAAGGCAATGCCCTGCTGCAGCTTCATGATTTCATCCTGACGCTCATGCTTCAGCTTTTCCGGGATCTGCGGCTTCATCTCCGCAGCAGGTGTATCCTCCTCCTGAGAGTATGGGAAAACACCCAGACGGTCAAAGCGCATCTCTCGTACAAAGTTCTTCAGAATTTCAAAGTCCTCTTCCGTTTCTCCCGGGAAGCCTGTAATCAGCGTTGTACGAAGTGCAATATCCGGAATTTCACGGCGAAGAGTAGCAATGCGTTCACGCAGCTCTGCCTCTCTGGTACGTCGATGCATATTCTTCAGAATATGATCCGAGGCATGCTGAATCGGAATATCCAGATAGTGAACAATCTTCGGGTTATCTCGAATCGTCTCGATCAGCTCCTCGGTAATTTCCTCCGGATAGCAGTACAGAATACGGATCCACTCGAGTCCGTCAATTTCTGAAAGCTTCGTCAGAAGCTCCGGAAGGCATTTCCTTCCATAAAGATCCACGCCATACAGCGTGGTCTCCTGTGCCACCAGAATCAGCTCCTTCGTACCAGCCTCCGCCAGCTTTCGCGCCTCCTCCAGAAGGTGCTCCATCGGCACAGAACGATAGTGCCCACGAAGCTTCGGAATAATGCAGTAGGTACAGCATTTATCACAGCCTTCTGCAATTTTCAGATAGGACGTATAGTTCTCACCGTTCTCTACACGGGCCATCTGTACATCCAGACGGTCCACATAGTCGCGTACGCTCATGACCTCGTCCACCTCTGGAAGCTCCTTTCGGATTTCTTCCTTATAGCGCTCCACCAGGCAGCCCGCGACGATCAGCTTTTTGAGATTCCCCGTCTCTTTATACTCGCCCATCTCGATGATGGTATTAATGCTTTCTTCCTTTGCATCTCCGATGAAGGCGCAGGTATTGATGACGGTAATATCTGCCTCTGCCGGATCATCGGTCAGCTGACTTCCAGGATATTTCTCCAGAAGATTGGAAAGCATCTTCTCACTGTCTACCCGGTTCTTATCGCAGCCGAGTGATATCATGTGAATCTTCATCGCTTATGCTTCGCTGTCAGAGTTATAGTCATCCTCAGAAGAAGCAGTGGAAACATCCTGCATCAGCTTCTCCTCCTCGCCCTCTTCATCCTCGCTGTCCTCATCCAGGGCAAACGCAAAACCCGGATTCTCTCGAGCAGCGATCTTCGGATCATCATCCACCTCACTGCCACGCTTAATGGTCACAAGATTCCGTGCCAGTTCCTCCACGGCAATGGCCAGTGGCTTTCTGCCATCTGCATTCGGCAGTACAGGATCTGCACCATCGATCAGCTGTCTTGCACGCTTTGCACTGGCAATAACGGCTGCATAGCGGCTTTCTACAAGCTTATCGGTATCATCCTGAATGGCATTGGTATTCTTCGCTGCATCAATCAGGTCATTATATGTTTGCTGTGACATCTTCTATCCTCCTCAGATCCTGTCTAACATTTTCAATAATATCCATATGCCGACTGCCTTTTTCGTGCGCGGCACGTATGAGATTATGCAATTTTTCGGTGCAAGTGTCAATATCGTCGTTTACCAATATATAGTCATAGGCCTCCACGCCTTCGGACTCCTGAAGCGCCCGCTGAAGCCGTTTTTCAATGACCTCCATGGTCTCCGTTCCACGCCCAATGAGGCGGCGCCGGAGCTCCTCACCAGAAGGTGGAGTTACGAAAATAAGAACTGCTTCAGGAAACTTCTTCTTTATTTTAAGAGCACCCTGAATTTCGATTTCGAGGAGAACATCCTTACCGAGTGAAAGATTGTCCTCCACATACTGCTTCGGTGTGCCGTAATAGTGCTCCACGTACTGAGCATATTCAATGAGCTCATCCTTCGCAATCATCTCCTCGAAGGCTTCCTTCGTTTTAAAGAAATACTCCCGTCCATCCTGCTCGCCCTCCCGTGGCTTCCGTGTCGTTGCAGATATGGACAATGCATACTGATCATAACGAGACACCAGCTGCTTCATCAATGTGCCCTTTCCTGCTCCGGAGAAGCCGGAAATCACAACCAAAACCCCTTTTTCCATTTGCCTTCCTACCTCGTATCCTTCGATTGATCCGTTCCCTTTTATGATTCACAAGCGGCACGGTCTGTTTTTCCTGAAACCTCTGGCTGATCACTCCAGATTCTGAATCTGCTCACGTATTTTTTCGATCAATGTCTTGAGCCCGATGGCATCCTCTGAAACGATAAGATCGTTTGCCTTACTGAGGGTGGTGTTCGCTTCACGGTTCATTTCCTGCGCCAGAAAGTCGAGCTCTCGTCCCACAAGACCACCCTGAAGAAGCTTGCTTCGCATGTTTTTAATGTGGCTGTGCAAACGCACCCGCTCTTCATCCGTACAGATCTTATCTGAATAAATGGTTACCTCCTGTACGATACGGGCTTCGTCCACTCCTGTTTCCTTCAGGAGCTCCTCAACCTTCGCGCGAAGCCGTGACTCATAGGCTGCCACAATTTCCGGCGAGCGTGCATCTATCCGCTCCACGATGCTCTCCATCTCCTGCAGCTTCTGAAGAAGATCCTTCTGAAGATTTTCACCCTCTCGAGCTCTGGTCTCTGTAAAACGTTCAAGCGCCGCATGAAGCACCGGCTTGAGCGTCTCCCAGAGTGCTTCATCATCCTCGGATTCCTCAGACAGCACCAGTACATCCGGAAGAGCCGCCAGATTCGTCACCTTGACATTGTCCTCTACACCGAGCGCCTGAACCAGTGCACGCATGGACGTAAGATATTCTCTGGCAAGGGGCAGATCCAGCCGAAGCGTTTTATCCTTCTCTGAAAAGCTCTCATAGGCGATAAACAGATCCACCTTGCCACGTGAAATGTAGCTCTTCACAGCCGCACGGATTTCTGCCTCCAGAGCATTAAACTTCTTCGGCATTTTAATATTCAGATCCAGAAAGCGGGAATTCACCGACTTGACTTCCACGGTCAGGCGGCACTTTTCATCTGCTTCCTCCGCCCGTCCGAATCCGGTCATACTTTGTAAGTTCATAGATTACCTCAATACTGCAAGTACGTGCGCGACGACTTGCCTTTTCCAGTCATATGTAATAAATTATAGTCTACTATAATTTAGAAGTAAAGGACAGGAAGGTATCGCCATGGCATATGATGGACTCGTTGTATCCGCAACCGTGAAGGAATTTCGGGAGCATCTGATCGGAGGAAAAATTGCAAAAATCACGCAGCCGGAAAAGGACGAGATTCAGCTGACCATCCGAAACCAGAAGGCGCAGTATAAGGTGCAGATTTCAGTCAATCCATCGCTCCCTCTCTGCACCCTGACCGAAGATGCAAAGCCGGCACCGATCTCTGCACCAACCTTCTGTATGGCACTCCGAAAGCACATCGGAAACGGGACCATTCTGGATGTACGTCAGCCGGATCAGACCCTGCATCAGGACGGTCTGGAGCGGGTGATCCTGTTTACGATTGAGCATCTCGATGAAATGGGGGATCTGGGCAAGCGTATTCTGTCCGTTGAGCTGATGGGGAAATATTCCAATCTCATCCTGCTCCGGGAGGATGACCATATCATTGATTCCATCAAGCGTATTTCTGCATCCCAGTCCTCCGTGCGTGAGGTTCTGCCAAACCGTCCGTATTTTATTCCAGATGCGGGTGGGAAGAAAAACCCGCTGTCACTGGACGAAGAAGGCTTCCGTGCGCTCCTCTCCTCTCAGCCGGAGCCAATGTTTAAGGCGCTCTTCCATCATATTACCGGTCTCAGTCCATTAACCGCTTCTGAGCTCTGTCATCGTGCCAATGTCGATCCGGATCTTTCAGCCAATTGTCAGTCCACGGAAGCCTTCGCAGCTCTCTATGCCGCTTTTCATAAGGTGATGGAAATGCTTGTCCTCAGGCATCAGCCCGATCCCGTCATCATTTATAAGGATGGACGTCCTTCAGATTTTTCCGCCTTTGACCTTACACTGTATGCTCAGGATCCATCCTATGAGGTCGTCCATTTCGATTCCATGAGTGAGGTAATCCGTCGCTTTTACAGTGAAAAGGATAAGAGCTCCCGTATCCATCAGCGCTCTACCGATCTTCGAAAGGTGCTCGGAACACTCATGGAGCGCGCCGGCAAGAAGCTCCTGATTCAGGAAAAGCAGCTGAAGGATACAGAGGGGATGGACCGGTTCCGCATCTATGGAGAGCTTCTGCACACCTACGGCTACTCTTTACAGGGTGGCGAAGATCATCTCTGCTGCGAGAACTACTATACAAGTGAAGAAATCACGATTCCGCTTCAGAAGGATCTCAGTGCCGCCGATAACGCAAGGCGGTATCTCGAAAAATATCAGAAACTGAAGCGCACAAAGGAAAATGTGACCGTGCAGCTCGAGGAAACCCGAAAGGAGCTTGCACACCTTGATTCCATCAAGACGGCACTGGATATCGCGGAGTCGGAGGAAGACCTTCAGGACATTCGTCGTGAAATGATTGACTTCGGCTTCCTGCACAAGGCGCCTGGAAAGGGGAAGAATCGCTTACAGCGAAAGTCAAAGCCCTACCACTGGGTAAGCAGCGATGGCTATGAGCTCTTTATTGGAAAAAACAATTATCAGAATGAGGAAGTCAGCTTCCGGCTTGGAGATGGTGGCGATCTCTGGTTCCATGCAAAGGGTGTTACAGGATCACACGTCATCGTAAAAACCGGCGGACAGCCAATGGAAGAGATTCCAGATCGGGTCTTCATCGAGGCCGCAGAGCTGGCCGCCTTCTACTCCTCCCACCGTGAGGATCCGAAGGTGGAAGTAGATTATACAATCCGAAAGAATCTGCGGAAGGTTCCAAATCAGGCACCTGGCTTTGTGATTTATCATACGAACTGGTCGGTGACCGTGGAGCCACGGAACCTGTTGACAGAATAAGAAAAGAGGCAGCAGACGCTGCCTCTTTTCTTATTCTGCGGGATGTCGTCGTAAATTTTT
>DJEQ01000065.1:11990-15669 GCA_002431355.1 Oribacterium sp. UBA5894 | reverse complement strand
CGAAGGTGTCGCTCGGTCTCTGGCACAATTTCGGTACGGATGCCGACATGGATACCATGAAGTCGCTGCTTTTTACCGCCTTTGACCATGGCATTACGCATTTTGACCTTGCCAATAACTATGGCCCGGAGCCGGGTGCGGCGGAGACAAATTTCGGAAAGATCATGAGCTCGGATCTTCGCCCATATCGTGATGAGATGATCATCTCCTCGAAGGCCGGGTACCTCATGTGGGATGGCCCGTACGGGGACTGGGGCTCCCGGAAGTACCTGATGGCGTCCCTGGATCAGTCCCTCCGGCGTATGCAGCTCGACTACGTCGACATTTTCTATCATCACCGGATGGATCCGGAGACACCGATTGAGGAAACCATGCTGGCTCTCGACCAGATTGTACGCTCTGGAAAGGCCCTCTACGTCGGCATTTCAAATTATGACGGTCCGCATGCGGCCGAGGCACTGAAGATTGCGAAGGAGCTGCATCTGCCGCTCATCATCAACCAGAACCGCTACTCGATTCTCGACCGTACGATTGAGGAAAATGGACTGAAGAGCTTTGCCCGCGACCATGGCATGGGCGTGATCTGCTTCTCTCCGCTTGCACAGGGCATGCTGTCCGAGAAGTACCTGAAGGGCATTCCATCCGATTCCCGTATCGCGAAGGACGGTCGCTTCCTGCATGCCGATGACATTAAGCCGGAGAAGATGGAGGGCATCCGCCGCCTCGATGAGATCGCGAAGCGCCGCGGTCAGACCCTTCCACAGATGGCCCTCGCCTGGGACCTCCGCGATCCGGAAATCACCTCCGTTCTGATCGGCGCCTCGAAGCCGCAGCAGATCCTCGAGAACCTCGGCGCGATTGATAACACAAGCTTCACCGAGGAGGAGCTTCGCGAAATCGATGCGATCCAGGCCTCCATCGCGGGAGAGCTGGACGCACGGAGACACGTGTGAACTTTCCAGCACATTTTTTGATTTGGATAAGAATATGACCGATAAATAAGATTATTTCCGAAATGGGAAATAAATGGTAAAAATCAGCATAAATTTTCCGAAATCGGAAAACTTGTGCTGATTTTCTCTGCCTTATGGAAGTTACAGAAAAGGAGAGTGGCGCTTCACCGACTCTCGGCCGTATAGCTGCCACCGCGATTTGGTCCGTCACTGCTTGACATGACGGTCTGTGGGCCACTCGTGCTCGAGTCACTGGTGCTCTTCTTCGGTACCGTTGGGCCGAAGCCACTCGTGGATGGTGCGGTTGTGCTCGGGTCAGTGCGTTCCGTGGTAGAGCTGCCCGACGTGCTCGTGGAGCCGCTGGAGCTCGCATTCGTCGTGCTGCTTGCATCTGCATCGGTCTTTCCAACGGTGATCTTTCCGGATACGAGGTCCTTCTTCGCAACGCTCGCCGTATTTCCGGCATTTTTCGTGGTGGCGCTGCTGGAGCCGGTACTGGAGCCTGTCTTCTTCGAGCTGGAGGAGCTGGACTTCGTACTGGACGACTTCGAGCTCGTTTTCTTGGAGCCTGAAGTGGAGGCATTGGCCTTTGCACCCGTGCGACTCGTCACAAGCTTCGTGCCATCTGCAGCATAGCCGTACTTCTGAAGACTCTCAATCGGCGTCGGTGGAACATAGGTGCCAACCGGATAGGTGCGCGTCACCGGCGTCACTCCATCAAACCAGGCACCACCGCCACTCACGAGATAGCCATCCGGCGTCGTCTGATTCAGCATGAGATAGCCATCGGCGTCGAAGGCGAAGCACTGATACACGCCATCGCCATCGCTGTCAATCCACTGCCAGGAGAGCGTCGGATAGCTCCCGTCATCATTCACGTACCAGAAGCCTGTCGAATTTGCGCGCCACTCACCCGCAAGCACGGGCGATGCACAGAGTGCAGAGGCAAGCACGGCCGCAGCCCCCGCCTTGAAAAGTCGTCTGAAAAATCCTGTATTTCGCATAGTCGATTTCCTTTACGCATGAAAATCATGCGGATGCTTAGTTGAAGGAAGGCATGATGACAGCCATTGTCATCACAGAGATCCATCTCACGTTTACATCCACTATAGCATGATGCCCATGCAAAAGTCCGCGGAAATCGTTTGCGATTCGCTTACAGCTTTCGACGGAAGTTTAGAAAAAAGTCAGAAACAGAGATGCGCGAGGAATTCGGTTGGAGTTGTCGAAGCTCTGGATATGATGCAACGCAAGCATGAAGGTGGAACGGGCCGGAGATTTCGATATATGGACATGCAGGGAAGGAAGGAACTGCCAAAATAACGGAGCGGTGAACTGAAAATATATACGATTTCAGAAAAGGAGCCTCTGTATATACTTTTTGGGAGATTTTTTGAAAATTGGAATTTGGGCATATATACGATGCGTCATTTTTGAAAATCGTATATATGCATTTTCCTATGTTTAAGCTGAATTCAGGGGGGATTCATATATACGATTCCCCCATTTTAGAAATCGTATATATAAAAAATCAGGGAAGCTTTTGAAATAACGGGTTTTGATAGATACGATTTCTAAGATGGCCCTTCCGTATATACTTTTTGAAGTAAAAGCCTGTTTTGAAGCTTAAAAACGTATATACGATTTCTGAAATCGGCTCTTCGTATCTATTGTTAAGAATTCTACCAGACGACTGCAGGAAGCTGCGCAGGCGAGGATATGCCCGGAAATCTTAAACAAATAACAAGAATTTAAGCGCGCCTCTTAAGATGTGCCTGTGGTATAGTAGCAGTAACAGCAAAAGCAAACCCCATATACCATGAATGAGGCGAAACATCCGGCTTGTGGCATCTGCCCAGAGGCCAGGGATGGACCAAATCATCTGGTGCGTAGCATCGGAAGCTGAAGTTGAAAGGCATATGAAAGAAAACTGCTTCGTGCAGAAGGAATGGAGAACGAATATGAGAAACTTTACAAAGAAATTAGTTGCAGGTTCCACCGCGGTTCTGATGAGTGTATCCGTATTTGCAGGCACTGCACTGGCAGCAGGCTCCACGACCAGCGCGCAGCAGGCCCTGATCAATACCGTGACCTCCGTAAAGGAGACGAGACCGGCGTTCAATGCAAAGGCCGTGGCACGAAATGCAGCGAAGACCACAAAGACGGCCGGCAATACAGCCACCCTGACCGCAAACCAGATCGTAACAAATGTCCTCACCATTAAGGGCTCCGGAAGCTCTACCACCACGACAAATACGACCTCGAAGGCCGCCGCTTCCCAGGCCGCCGCAGCTGCAGCCAATGCTGCCTATACCGGTGCAGCAAGCGCCATCGGTGACCCGGATCTCACTCAGACCGTCGGCGCCGTTTTCGGACCATACGTACCAGAAGGTGCCTACACGAATCAGGTCGCTCCAACCATTGACTACACCACCATTAACGTACCAGGCCCGGATGGACAGGTTTCCGACGGCAACGCCCAGGACTGGTAATGCAGATAGGGCGGGATGACCAGACCAAATTCAGATAAGCAATAACGTTTGAAGCTGTGCCCTAGGGCACAGCTTCCTTCATACTAACTGCGATACCATCATGCATGGCGTTCAAATTATTAGTCCGAGGTCCACAGGGGCAGCAAGCGAAGCCATACGAAGAGGTCGTGAAAAATCAAGCTGAATTCCCTTGGCGGCACTTGGAGAATTTTTCCTTAGCACCCTCTGACAACG
>DJEQ01000065.1:9962-11924 GCA_002431355.1 Oribacterium sp. UBA5894 | reverse complement strand
GAGGGCCTAGTGCCGCTTAGGGGATTCAGCTTAGATTATTCCGAGCTCGCCGTACTGTGCTTCGCTTGCAGCTCCTGTGGGCCTCGGACTTCATTTTACCGCCGCAGTGCGCGCTGGTTCTGGAGGCGCGCCCTCCGGCTTTCGTTCCTAGATTGCCACGTGATTCCCTTGATTTTATCATCCCCCTACTTTATAATTAGGACGCTATAAAGGCCGCATTCTGCCTGTTTTTAGAGTTGAGGTCTGCCATCGGGAAGCCCCGATGTATATGTATATATTTCTATGTTTTTAAGGAGAAAAGGCGCTGATGTTTAAAAAAGTTGATACAAACATGAACTTTGTAGAGCGCGAAGGCGAAGTCGAGGAGTTCTGGAGACAGAATCACATCTTCGAAGCTTCCATCAAGGAGCACGAAGGTGACCCATCCTATGTATTCTACGATGGGCCTCCTACGGCAAATGGTAAACCACACATTGGCCACGTTGAGACGCGTGCCTTCAAGGACATGATTCCGAGATTCCATGCGATGAAGGGTGCGATGGTGCCACGTAAGGCCGGCTGGGATACCCACGGCCTTCCGGTCGAGCTCGAAGTCGAGAAGCAGATCGGCATCAATGGCAAGGAGCAGATTGAAAAGTACGGAATAGCGCCTTTTATCGGTCTCTGTAAGGAAAATGTCTGGAAGTATAAGGGCATGTGGGAGGACTTCTCCTACAAGGTCGGCTTCTGGGCCGATATGGAGCACCCATATGTCACCTATCATGACGATTACATCGAGTCCGAGTGGTGGGCACTGAAGGAAATCTTTAAGAAGAAGCTCCTGTACGAGGGATTTAAGGTCGTCCCATATTGCCCTCGCTGCGGCACCCCGCTTTCGAGCCATGAGGTAGCCCAGGGCTATAAGGAGCTGACCGAGCGCTCCGCCATTGTCCGCTTCAAGGCGAAGGATCAGGATTTCTACTTCCTCGCATGGACGACCACGCCATGGACCCTTCCATCGAACACCGGTCTCTGTGTGAACCCGGACCTCGACTATGCGAAGGTGAAGGCAGCCGATGGCTATACCTATGTGATGGCCTGCAGCCTGCTCGACAAGGTGCTCGGACCGCTTGCGAAGGACGGCACTCCAGCCTATGAGGTGCTCGAAACCTGCAAGGGCACCGATCTCGTCGGCATGGACTATGAGCCACTGTACGACTGTGCGAAGGAAGCGGCAGAGAAGCAGCATAAGCGTGCGCACTTCGTGATTGCGGACAGCTATGTTACCGCAGAGGACGGTACCGGTATCGTTCATATCGCCCCGGCCTTCGGTGAGGACGATGCCCGCGTCGGTCGTGAAAACAACTTCCCGCTCATTAAGTTTGTGGATGAGAAGGGCCGTATGACCGAGGAAACACCGTTTGCCGGCATGCGCTGCAAGCCGACCGAGAAGGAGATCGCGGCTGGTGCCATCAGCGCGGACCCAGAGGTGCTGAAGGACCTTTCTGCACGGAAGCTCCTCTTCGACGCACCGAAGTTTACGCACTCCTATCCACACTGCTGGCGCTGTGATACCCCGCTCATTTACTATGCACGGGAGTCCTGGTTCATCAAGATGAGCGCCGTAAAGGATGACCTCGTACGAAACAACAACACCGTGAACTGGTATCCGGCGACGATCGGCACCGGCCGTTTCGGTGCCTGGATCGAGAATGTTCAGGACTGGGGTCTTTCCCGGAACCGTTACTGGGGGACCCCGCTCAACATCTGGACCTGCCCATGCTGCGGCAAGCAGGAGGCCATCGGCTCCATCCAGGAGCTCCGCGAGCGCTCCACCAACTATGACGAGGTTCTCGCTCGGCTGAAGGCGGAGGGCAAGGGTGGCTACAGCTCGGATTATGTGGGCTACGAGCACATCGAGCTCCACAAGCCATATGTGGATCAGATCACCCTTCGCTGCCCGGACTGCGGCGGCGAGATGCA
>DJEQ01000065.1:9671-9844 GCA_002431355.1 Oribacterium sp. UBA5894 | reverse complement strand
TATCCATTCGAGAACAAGGAGCTCTTCGAGTCCCAGTTCCCGGCACAGTTCATCTGTGAGGCCGTGGACCAGACCCGTGGCTGGTTCTATTCCCTCCTTGCGGAGAGTACGATCCTCTTCAATAAGGCTCCGTATCAGAACGTCCTCGTGCTGGGTCATGTGCAGGACGAGAA
>DJEQ01000065.1:0-9552 GCA_002431355.1 Oribacterium sp. UBA5894 | reverse complement strand
GCCGACGCCATCCGCTGGTTCTTCTACACGAACTCCGCACCATGGCTGCCGAACCGCTTCCATGATAAGGCCGTCGTGGAGGGACAGCGTAAGTTCCTCTCGACGCTCTGGAACACCTATGCGTTCTTCGTGCTGTACGCGAACATTGACCGCTTCGATCCGACGAAGTACAGCCTCGAGTACGAGAAGCTCGGTGTCATGGACCGCTGGCTCCTCAGTAAGCTGAACAGTGTCGTGAAGGCCGTCGATGACAATCTCACGAACTTCCGTATTCCAGAGGCTGCAAATGCCATGCAGGAATTCGTGGACGACATGTCGAACTGGTATGTCCGTCGTTCGAGAGAGCGTTTCTGGGCGAAGGGCATGGAGCAGGATAAGATCAATGCCTACATGACGCTCTATACCGCACTGGTGACCTTTGCGAAGGCCGCTGCACCGATGGTGCCGTTCATCACGGAGTCCATCTACCGGAACCTGGTATGCAGTGTAGATCCGTCTGCGAAGCCTTCTGTACACCTGTGCAGCTTCCCGAAGGCGGATGCCTCGATGATCGACGAGCAGCTTGAAGCCACGATGGACGAGGTGCTTCACATTGTCCTTCTCGGCCGTGCCGCACGAAATACGGCCGCCGTCAAGAACCGTCAGCCGATCGGCGATATGTACGTGAAGGCAGAGCATACGCTGGAGCCATTCTTCATTGACATCATCGAGGATGAGCTGAATGTGAAGAAGGTAAGCTTCCGTGAGGACCTTCGTGCCTTCACATCCTACACCTTCAAGCCACAGCTGAAGACCGTGGGTCCGAAGTACGGAAAGCACCTCAACGCGATTCGTACGCACCTCAGTGAAATGGACGGCTCCGCTGCGATGGATGAGCTCGAGAGGAAGGGCGTGCTCTCCTTCACCGTGGACGGCGATACCGAGGTCAGCCTCACGAAGGACGATCTTCTCATTGACGTTGCACAGAAGGGTGGCTTCGTAACAGAAGAAGACAATACCATCACCGTAGTGCTCGATACGAACCTGACGCCGGAACTGGAGGAAGAGGGCTTCGTACGTGAACTCATCAGTAAGCTGCAGACCATGCGGAAGGAAGCCGGCTTCGAGGTCATGGACCATATTACGGTCTATGCGAAGGACAATGCCGACATGATCGCACGGATGCAGAAGCATGAAGACGAAATCAAACGAATCGTCATGGCCGACAGCATCGTATATGACACCATGAAGGGCTATGAAAAGACGTGGGATATCAATGGCGAAGAGGTAACTCTTGCCGTTGAGAAACGATAAATTCCGGATGGGCGGTCTCTGAACCGCCCTGGACATAGACCAGGGACGGTCACTGCAAATGAAGCGTGGAGCGGTGGCCTCCCTTGTTGGGGCACCACGAGACCCTGTGGGCAGCAGGATGCCTCGTGGACGAAAGGATGATGTATGGTGGAAAAGTTCGACAAAGTAGCATTTAAAAAGGCAGTGGAAACGGATGCGCGAAAGCTTTATCGCAGATCTCTCGCAGATCTTAATACGAAGGAAGCATTTCATGCGGTGGCCTATGCCGTAGAGGACGTCATCATTGACGACTGGATGAAGACCCAGAAGGCCGCAGCGAAGCAGGATGCGAAGCGCGTGTACTACCTCTCCATGGAGTTCCTTATGGGACGTGCGCTCGGAAACAATATTCTGAACCTGACCTGTCACAAGGAGCTGAAGGAAGCCATCGAGGAGCTGGGACTGGATCTCAATGCACTCGAGGCGGAGGAGCCGGACTGGGCCCTCGGAAATGGTGGCCTCGGACGTCTCGCGGCCTGCTTCCTGGATTCCCTTGCAACCCTCAACTACTGGGCCTGCGGCTGTGGCATCCGCTACAAGTACGGCATGTTTAAGCAGAAGATCGAGGATGGCTACCAGAAGGAGGTGCCGGATGACTGGCTGAGAGATGGCAACCCATTCGAGCTTCGCCGCGCAGAGCTTTCGAAGGAAGTAAAGTTCGGAGGCTGGGTCGAGACGCAGAATGACAACGGTAAGCTCAAGTTCATCCAGAAGGGCTATCAGTCCGTCATTGCCATTCCGTACGATACGCCGGTGGTCGGCTATGGCAACCACGTGGTGGATACCCTGCGGGTATGGGATGCGGAGGCGAAGGATACCTTCCGTCTCGAGGAGTTCGATAAGGGCAACTATCAGGCTGCAGTAGAGAACCAGAACATGGCGAGAAACATTGTCGAGGTCCTCTATCCGAACGACAATCACCTGGCAGGCAAGGAGCTTCGTCTTCGCCAGCAGTACTTCTTCATCTCTGCGTCGGTACAGACGGCCGTCAAGGAGTACTACGAGAAGCACGATGGCGATGTGCATCACCTGTATGAGAAGGTGGCGTTCCAGCTGAACGATACCCACCCGACCGTTGCGGTCGCCGAGCTCATGCGTGTGCTCATGGACGACTATGGCCTCGAGTGGGATGAGGCGTGGGACATCACGAAGAAGACCTGTGCCTACACGAACCACACCATCATGGCGGAGGCCCTTGAGAAGTGGCCGATCGAGCTCTTCTCGAAGCTCCTTCCACGTATCTACCAGATCGTCGAGGAGATCAACCGCCGCTTCTGTGAGGAGATTCGCGCGAAGTATCCGGACAATGCGGAGTACAAGATTTCGAAGATGGCCATCATCTATGACGGACAGGTCAAGATGGCGCACCTCGCCATCGTGGGCAGCCATGCCGTGAATGGTGTGGCACAGCTCCACACGGAGATTCTGAAGAAGGAGACCCTCAAGGACTTCTACGAGATGTACCCGGAGATGTTCTCCAACAAGACGAACGGCATCACCCCTCGTCGCTGGATGCTCCATGCAAATCCAGAGCTCGCCGCCTGGGTGAGCGACAAGATCGGCGATGGCTGGATCACGGATCTCACGAAGCTGAAGAAGCTCGAGGTCTATGCCGATGATGAGAAGGCACAGGCGGAGTTCATGGCCATCAAGCGCCACAACAAGGAGCGCCTTGCGCAGTACATTCTCGAGCATAACGGCATCCAGGTCTCCACGGACGCCATCTTCGATGTCATGGTAAAGCGCCTTCACGAGTACAAGCGTCAGCTCATGAACATTCTCCATGTGATGTACATGTACAACGAGCTGAAGGATCATCCAGAGATGGAGTTCTATCCGCATGTCTACATCTTCGGTGCGAAGGCAGCAGCCGGCTATAAGACCGCGAAGCTCACGATCAAGCTCATCAACAACGTGGCGAACGTCATCAACAACGATGAATCGATCCATGGCAAGATCAAGGTTGTCTTCATCGAGGACTATCGCGTATCCAATGCCGAGATCATCATTCCGGCCGCCGATCTTTCGGAGCAGATTTCCACGGCTTCGAAGGAGGCCTCCGGTACCTCGAACATGAAGCTCATGCTGAACGGTGCCCTGACCATCGGTACGATGGACGGCGCCAATGTTGAGATCGTGAAGGAAGTGGGCGAGGAGCATGCCTTCATCTTCGGTATGTCCGCAGAGGAGGTCATTGAGCTCGAGCACAATCATCAGTATGATCCGATGGAGATCTTCAATAATGATCAGAAGATCCGTCGCGTGCTGATGCAGCTCGTAAACGGCTTCTACAGCCCGGAGAACCCAGAGCTGTTCCGTCCACTCTATAATTCACTTCTGAACACCCAGGAGTCGGATGTAGCGGACCGCTACTTCATTCTGAAGGATCTGCATGCCTACCACGATGCGCAGGAGCGTGCCGTGCAGCAGTATCAGGACGAAGCATGGTGGGCAAAATCCGCCATCCTGAATACCGCAAATGCTGGCAAGTTCTCTTCTGACCGTACGATCGAAGAGTATGTAGAGGATATCTGGCATCTTGACAAGCTGAAGGTGAAGTAATTCACTTTGGATCTGTTGATTTGAAAAAAGAAAAGCTCGCCCCTCGGGGCGAGCTTTTTCTTTTATGAGCGGTTTTCGATCCACTATAGGCATGATTCTCTCCCAAATGGCTGGAAGTGACTATGAAAATCAGAAAATGAATAGGCATAGCATAAGAAAATGGCGTTGATCATGCCTATGGTTCTCTGCTGAACATTCAGGTTTTATAGGCATTCTTCAGCTTTAAAGCGCTTTCAGTGCCTATAGAATGAAATATCAGCTCATCCTTCGTGGGGCGCTGCATTCAGAAAGTACAGTACCCGGTCCGTCTCCTGATAGCCGAGGGACTGGTATAGATGTAAGGCAATGACATTGGTACTGGAAACCTGGAGAAGAATCTGCTGGTATGGGCCATCGGCAGGAGTCGATTCGACCGCTTCCATAAGCGCACGCCCATGCCCCTGACGCAGGTACTTGTCATACACGAGGAGGCCATGGAGATAGAGCGTGTCGGCACTGAACGGCGTGAGGTGCACCTCGCCGTAGCGGTTACACAGGCTGTCTCCGGGATCTGCAATCGCTCGCGCAAGGGTCTTCTGCAGAAAGAGCTCGTCATACTGGTGCGTGGCACCGAGGGCACGGAGTGTTTCGTAGGTATCGGGAAGCACAAACGGCGTTGCGGTCCGGAGAGAGGGCGTTTCGGAAATGAACGCTGTGCCCGAGGAGGCGAAAGCTGCTGTGCCCTCGCCTTCCTTGCCCAGCGTGTCCATCCCTTCCACGGAAGCATTGTCTTCGGTGGGACGCTTGATCATGAAGCGGATCCGATACCCGCGGAAATCATCGAGGAGACTCTGATAGCAGAGTCGAAACATGCCGATCTGTCGCATCGCAGGATGTGTGAAGGCTTCAATTTCGAGAACCGGCTGTCCATCGATCGTTTCGCCGAGGAGATAACCGGAGAGCACGGCGAAGAGCGCCTCGTCGACGCCGCTTTCCTCTGGATCATCATTCCAGACGAGATAGTAGAAGTCGCCATCGAGCTCCGTATCATAATTTGTGTGGTCGTGTGCATTGCACAGTGCTACGAGTGCCTCGACCGCGACATTTCCTTTATCATCGAGTTCCTTTACTAATTCAGCGTCCATCTGGGCTTCCTTCCTCTACACGTTTGAATGGGCATTCTCGCAGTCGGGAGGACGGACGGGCAGCCGCACCGCCCCATAAGAACACGACAGGGGGATATGCATGCTCTCGATTATACTAAACTTGCCATCAAATTTCCATTATGCTAAGATGTTCCTGTTATATATGCATAGGCTGGACGGATTCAGTAGACCATGCGTTTGGATACAGGGCTCTGTGCCCTCCCTGGGGTGGTGCCTTGAACGATGCCCCTATGCGTACGAAGATTCAAGTCGAAGATCGGAGATATCTATGGAACGAGTATATAAAACGATGCGAAATGTCGGCGCCGGTTCGATTGCGCTTGGTGTGATCATTCTGGTGTCTGGCCTCATTGCCGGCATCCTGTCCATCGTCAATGGTGCGCTGCTTCTGAAGCGGAAGAACGACATCACCTTCTAAGATGGCGAAGCACAGTACGAGAAACCAGCGTTTCGGCTGGGTCCTTTTCGTCCTTTACCTGGGTGCGCTCTTTTACCTCATGTTTTTCTCGGACATGGCCGAGCGGGGCTTCGGCGTAAAGGCAGACTATACCTATAATCTGAAGCCGTTTGTGGAAATCAGACGGTATCTTTTTCATGCGTCGCAGATCGGATTCCGAGGCGTGTTCCTGAACATTTATGGGAACATCCTCGGATTTATGCCCTTCGGTTTTATCCTCGGGGTCATCAGCTCTCGCTGTCGGAAACACTGGTACGACGCGGTGATCATCACCTATCTTCTCAGCTACTCGATCGAAATGATTCAGCTCATCTTCCGCGCTGGAAGCTGCGACGTCGACGACATTATCCTGAATACCCTGGGCGGTGCCCTCGGCTACCTCATGTTTCGCATCGTGCAGCATGAGCGCATCCGACGTTATTTTTTAAAGCATCCGAAGAGAAGGCGAACCTGATGGCAAAAAAGAAACGATACAATTATATAAAGAAGAAAACGGCGCGCGGCACGGTGCCGTGCATTCTGACCATGCTGCTGTCGCTTGGACTTCTCCTTACAGCACTTATACTTTCCGTGTATTTCCAGGGGCAGGGCCCCATGGTACTCGGCGCGATCGCACTGACGTCCATGGTGATGGCGCTGTTTTCCCTCTATTATCTGCTGCGTGCGCTTCATGATCCAGAGCGCAAGTATACCCTGGCGCGTATCGGCGGTATCCTGTCGGGCTGCATCCTGCTGATCTGGATCGGACTCCTCGTCATTGGTGTAAGGACCATGATCTAGACCGTGCGGTAGAGCCCCCTCCGTGGGGACCGTAGGAAGGGAGGATCCTGGATGAAGGGACGAAGCGACTGATTTTTCGGTCGGTCCATAGAAAACCGCGAGGATCCAGCGCTGCCCATGGGGCGAAGCTATGAGAGAAGATGGAGGAAGAAATGAGATATGACAGAACGTTATAGAGATATCATCGAGCGCATTCGCGAAATTCCGGAAGAGAAGGCCCTGGGTGCGCCTTACGAAGACTATTTTTCACAGGTTGCGCACTTTATTCTGTTGCTGGATGCGTTTCTGAAAGTGCGCTTTGGTAGAGAAGATGCGATGACGGCGGCGGAAGAAGGGAAGACGGGACCGCAGGCGTCGGCGACGGCGACGTTCGCCGACGGGCAGACGATGCAGGAAAGGAGCCCGGAAGCGCATTCAGATAATGCGCACCCGATGGCGCAGCCTTCTCCGATGAGCCCGGACGCCCTCGAGCACTGGAATACGGTGCTGTATGCGGAGGCGGCCACGCAGTATGCGCAGTCCTATCTGAACCCGGCCTATGCAGAAGCGAGGCTTGGGACGCTGGGAACGGAGCTTTCCGCACTCTATATGGAGATCGAAGGACTGATCCTGTCTGCGTATGAAGGTGCGTTTGACGACATGGTCTGTGTACTGGAGACCTTTGTGCAGATCTACTGTATGTTTGTCTCCGGCATTCCGACCACGAAGCAGCTTCGCGACGTGCTCTACAGCTATGCCTATGATTATTCGGAGGACTTTCTTCGACGAAAGCTCGATGCCATGTACCTGCCAGAGCGCTCCTATGCTCGTCGGGTACTGCTCGACCACGACTTTCGGGATGCAAAGGATATTTATGCGTTCGGCTATTATGTTTCCGATACGGCTCTTCAGACGGCGGCATTTCTCGCGAAGCTCCCGGATGACCGCATTGACCGCATGGCCTTTACCTGGTACAAGGGCTTTAAGGATGGCTTCCAGATTCAGGGGAAGCCGTATGAAAAGAAGTCCGTCATTGAGTTCTGCTACCCGGCAGGCTTCGAACGGGTGGTGAAGCGGACTGCGCAGTATTTTGCGGAGGATGGCTATGATTTCACGCTTCCGTTCCGTGCACAGCACTTCCTGACACGGACTCCGGGCAAGGGACGCCAGCTGTATGAGAGTCCGAATCCGCAGATGGATTATGATCACAGCTACGACCTCGCGCTCGTGATGGGCGACCGGATTGCGGCGCGTATGCTGGAGGAGCAGCAGCAGATCTTCCGTTCGTATGGGAAGGAGATCGGCCGTTATGCCGGACCAGTCGTGATGGAGAGCTTCGGCGCGCCGGAGTTTGAACCGCTTGAAAAGCCGGCCCGGCTTCGCTTTACACCGCACCAGGCAGGCGTCTATGGACATTACCAGAGCAGTGTCCAGCTTCTCGTGCATCAGTTTGTGCTGGAGGAGGAACGTTCCTTCACCATCATTGCCTGGCCGCTTCCGACGATCGGTCCGGACTTCGAGGCCATCTTCCAGGAGACGGAGGCGGTGAATACCCTGTCGTCCGAGGCCTATCGTCCGATTCAGGAGCGGCTCATTGATGCGCTCGACCAGGCAAGCGCAGTCCACGTCGTCGGGAAGGGCAATGCCACCGACCTCCGAGTGATGCTCCACCCGCTCCAGGATCCCTCCCGGGAATCAAATTTTGAGAACTGCCTCTCGGATGTGAACATTCCACTGGGCGAGGTCTTCACCTCCCCGCAGCTTGAGGGCACGGAGGGTGTACTGCACGTGCATTCCGTTTTTATCGAAGGCTTCCAGTTTAAGGAGCTTCGCCTCGTGTTTGAAAACGGCCGGGTCACGGACTATGGCTGTGCCAATTTTCCGGATCCAGAGCAGGGCCGCGCACTGATTCGAAAGGTGATCTTCGGAGAGAAGGAGGGCCTGCCGATGGGCGAGTTCGCGATCGGCACGAATACCCGCGCCTATCGGATGGCGCAGCGCTACGGCATTGGCGCGCTGCTCCCGATTCTGATTGCAGAGAAAACCGGACCGCATTTCGCGGTCGGCGATACCTGCTACTCCTTCATGGAGGAGATGCATCTCTACAATCCGGATGGCAAGGAGCTCGTCGCAAAGGACAACAGCTGTTCGATCCTTCGGAAGACCGCGCCGGAAAAAGCGTATTTTGCCGTTCATACCGACATTACGATTCCCTACCATGAGCTCGATACCATTACGGCACTCCGGGCGGACGGCTCTGCGATTCCGCTCATTGCGGATGGCCGCTTCGTGCTTCCAGGGACGGAGGTACTGAACGAGCCGCTCGATGCGTAGAGCGCAGGACAAGAGACAGCGTGTGCGACAGGCGCCGGATGGCAGGATGTCGGAGGGACGAGGGCCTGCCGCTCGCGTACGGTGTACCTGCAGCGCGTATGAAAATCAGTGAAAAAATCTGCCGCTCGGTCTTCAGCTGAAGGATGCGGCGAAAAGGAAAACAGTAATCATGATTCAATCTCAGTCTCGAGGCTGGCGCAGAGTCTGCGCGACCGTCCTCATGACGCTTCTCATATGTACACTGGGGGCCCCCCTTTTTTCGCTTCGCGCCGAGGCGGCGTGGAATTTTCCTTCCACGGAGCTCACCGCAGGGGCCGGCATCGTCATGGATGCCGATACCAGTGGCATTTTATTTCAGAAAAACATGCATGAAAAGCTGCCACCGGCCTCCATTACGAAGGTGCTGACGGCACTGGTGGTGCTGGAGAACTGTGACCTCGATGAGAAGGTGACCTTCAGTCATGACGATGTGTACAATGTCGATTCGGGCTCTTCCAACGCCCAGATCGAGGAGGGCGACGTGCTGACCGTGCGCGACTGCCTCTATGCACTGCTGCTGAAGTCGGCCAATGAGTGTGCCAATGCACTGGCCTGTCATGTGGCGGGTTCCCGCGAGGGCTTCGCGGATCTCATGAATGCGGAGGCGGCGCGTCTCGGCTGTCAGGACAGTCATTTTTCGAATCCTTCGGGACTCTATGCGGAGGATCATTATACGAGTGCCTATGATATGGCGCTCATCGGAGCGGCCGCGATGGAAAATCCGGATTTTCTCGAGATCGAGTCGCACAGCTCCTATAAGCTGCCAGCAACGACGCGGAATCCAGGTGGAAAGACCGTCTATATGGAGCACAAGATGCTTCGCTCGGATACTGCCTACTATGATGCGCGTGTGGTGGCAGGAAAAACGGGCTATACGAAGCTTGCGGGCAATACCCTGATCACCATGGCGGAGCAGGACGGGCG
>DJEQ01000044.1:12935-13278 GCA_002431355.1 Oribacterium sp. UBA5894 | reverse complement strand
CTTTTCTATGGCAAATTCGTATCCATACTGATATTTCTGAAAGCTCTTACGCGCGGATTTCTTACGCTATTCGTTGAGTGTACGTTAGCCACACATTCTGCGTTTCCTTACGCGCGGATTTCCTTCCGCATGAAGCTGATGTACGCGAGGGCGAAGCCCACGACAACTTCCATGATCATGGCAACGAGGTGTGGCCAGATCTGGAGGAGGGACTGTCCGAGGCTCAGGTAGGACGCGATGGCGCCATTCTGGTACTCCACCAGGGACATGATGTCGAGGGAGCGAACGTTCGGGTTCATCAGGACAGAGGCTGCCTCACTGAAAAGATAATATGGTGAGATTC
>DJEQ01000044.1:3486-12831 GCA_002431355.1 Oribacterium sp. UBA5894 | reverse complement strand
GAGCCGGAATACATGGCATTCGCGAAGCCGCTGGCGACGAGAGAAAGGAACATCGTCAGGAAGAGCCAGAGGGCAATGGACGAAAGTGCCGAGGTGGCGGCATGCCGCGACAGCGTCGAGAAAAGGACGGAAATCGCAAGCCATACTGAAATGTATACACCAGACAGGAGCAGGAAAATCACAAGTCGTGCCCACTCTTCTGCAACGGGCTTGGTACCGCTGAGGATGAGTCCGAGACCGGACAGCAGTCCACCGAGAGAGAATACACTCAGGAAGACCACCGTGGCGCCAGCCAGGAATTTCGCGTTGATGATGGTATCACGATAGATTGGCTGTGCGGCCAGACGGTTCAGTGTTCCCTGCGCCTGCTCGTTGTTGATGGCATCGAAGCCCAGCATGATGCCGAAAATCGGTCCCAGGAAGCCGATGAAGCTCTGGAAGCTGTAGATCGAGCTTCCGGCCGTGGTGAACAGCTTCAGGAACTGGAATTCACTCACCGTCTGCCCCTGTGCCTGCGCACTCTGCGCGGCCTGCTGCAGGGAACCGATCGCACCATAGAGGCTCGCCACCGAGACGATCGTCAGAAGTGCAAACAGTGCCCAGAAGCGGCGACTGCAGAGATGATCTGCAAGCTCCTTCCGATACAGTACCATCATGCCCTGACGGTTCGTCCGCACATTGGCGGCATGACTTTCGGGTGTTTCTCCTGGCAGAAGCTCGTCATCATCCTCCATAAACCAGTCGACGATTTTCTTCAATGCTGTTCCGAGACCACTCTGCTTCTGTACCTTCGGTGCATCCTTTTTCGACGTATCCGCTGCCTGTGCGGCAGAGGATGTAGCGTAATGATCCTGCATCGATGTTTTCCCTGCACTTACTGCCTGCATGATATGCGCACCGACGATGCTCTTCTGCTTCTGCTTGTCCTGTGCTCCCGTTCCTGCTGCCGAGGTTCCGGCGCCAACCGCATATTCACTCTTTGTCGCGATGGATGAGCTTGTCTCTGAGCGATCGCCTACTCTTCTTATCCTCTGTGCGATTGTCATAGTTCTCGTCACCTCCTGCTTTTTCGAAATACTTACGGTAGATTTCATCGAGATCACCGCCACGCTCGTGAAGCTCACTCAGAAGATATCCGCTCTCCATGAGCTTTTGGAAGAGCTCTGCACGGATGTCGCGGTTCGACTCTACGTGGAGCGTTCCATCCTCCTTCACACCCACAAGCCGTACGCCTGTGATGCTGCGAACCATGTTTTTCAAGTCGTCAGCATCGCTCTGCTGGTTTCTTCTATCCTCTCCTGCACGACTGCGTCCGAACGAATCATTTCCAGCGTCTGCCGCTGTCTGTCCACTTCCCATGTCTCCGGCTGCACGCTTGCCTGCCTTTTCTGCTCTGAAGTCCACCATAAAGAGCCCTTCATTCTGCAGCTGCTGCCCCAGCTCATCGATACGGCCACAGGCAATCATACGGCCCTTTACAAAGATGCCAACACGATCGGAAATTTCCTGAATCTGATACAGCTCATGGGATGAAATAAGGATCGTCCGTCCATCCTTCACGCTGAGCTCTCGAATCAGTGCCGTGAGCTCCCGCATACCGGACGGATCAATGCCGAGCGTCGGCTCATCCATGATGATAATTTCCGGATCCTTCATCAGGACATCGGCAATGCCGAGACGCTGCCGCATACCTCTCGAGTAGGTACCCGTCTTACGGTCAGCGGCATAGGTCATACCGACACGCTCCAGCAGTCCCACGGCCCGCTCTTCGGCTTCTTTTCGAGTAAGTCCATTCATCATGCCGGAGAAAATCAGATTCTCCCGGCCACTCATGTCTGGATAAAAGCCGACATTATCCGGAAGATAGCCTACGATTTTCTTCACAGCGAGAGAATCGCGTGTGCAATCAAGGCCATTGATTTCTGCCGTACCAGAGGTCGGATCGGTAAGACCGAGAAGCATCAGGGTCGTCGTGGTCTTACCGGCACCATTCGGACCAAGCAGACCGAAGACCTCGCCCTTATGAATTTCGAGGTTCAGATGATCAACGGCTGTCACCTCTCCATACTGCTTCACGAGCTCATTGGTCCGAATGATGATTTCATGTAAGCCTTCATTCCGTACAGAGCGCCAGTCCTGAAGATTCTCCAGCGGTTCCTGTTTCTTCGGCTCTTCCGCCAACGTCTCTGATCGGCCATCTTCTGGCGTCCTCGTGGCACCGACAGCAGAATTTTCGTCCTGCAGTCCCTGCCCCGCCTTATTCTGAAGCTCGGTCATGATCAGTGCCTCCCATACTTATGGAATACCTCGCCGAGTCCGCAGATAACGGCTGCGATGATCAGAATGCCGACCACACCCCACAGTGTTGAGGTCTTCACGGTCACACGGAAGGACTGGTCAATCGACGTATCCTCATTCTGCGCCGTGACGGTCATCGCATAGTCACCGGACATGGCATCCTTCGACGGTGTCACATACATCACGACATCCTTCGTCTGGCCTGCTGGAAGCGAGTCAATGCTGCTCTCGGAAAATTCCACGTTCCAGCCGCTCGGAGCAGTGGTCGTCAGATTGATGTTGTTCAGGTCAATGTTGCCGCTATTTGTAATCGTGAGTGGAACGGACTGCTTCTTATTGACATTTGCATTGAAGCTGAGCGTGCCATCATTGGTCGCAACATCGATCTTATAGGTACCCGTAATGGTGACCTTCAGGGTCTGGCTCAGGCTCTGTGCCGAGCTCGTTGCGGTGATTGGAATTTCATAATCGCCTGCATCGATCTTGTCTGGTGGCGTCACCGTCACGGTCACGGTCTGGGAGCCGTGGGCATCGACATCCACACTGGAGGCTGCATTGCTCGCACCACTTGGCTTGAAGCTGACGGTCCAGCCGGTCGGCGCATCCGCTGCCAGACTGTAGGTCTGTGCACTGGAGGAATTATTCTGTACGGTTGAGTTAAAGGTGAAGGTCGTGCCGCTCGCGCCCTGCTGCTCCGGGTAGGTCGTGGTGAGCTGGTTTGTGCCTGTGGTCTCGTCGGAGACATTGATCGTCAGCTGAAGATCACTGCTGGCCTCCGTGCTGCTGCCCGCATGAAGCAGGACATTGTAGCTGCCCTTCTGTGCATCGTCTGGAACCGTCACTGTATACGTCACGAGGCCGTCATTGTCGCTGCTATCCGTACCAGACTTCACGAAGACATTGGAAACCTCCTTGTTGTTGCCCTCGAAGTAGCCCTTCCAGCTGTCATCGAGGCCGGTGGCACTGAGGCTCGTATTGAGGCCGCTGCCCGTCTGGTTCGTAAAATCAAGGCTGAAGTTCAGGGTGTCGCCCGGCTTCGCGGTGATGCCGGTATAGTCTGTGGACATCTCAAGTCCACCTGCGGCCAATGCAGGCGTCGTAAAGGATGCGGCTCCGAGCAAAGTAAAAGCGCCCACACAGGCTGAAAGTGCCAGTGTATGGACGCCGAAGGAATGTTTCCGAGTATTCATCATAGGTCCCCTCCAAAATAAAATGATTCGTTGGAGGCGATGCAAACCTTCTCACTCCAACATTGTATGTTGTAGTGAAAAAATGTGTCTCAAATGTGTTCAGAATAAGTTGATTTTGTGAACGTCAGCGTCAGTGTCCGCATCGGAGGCAGTCCCTCTGTTTCATGGGTGGCGAGCACCAGTGGGCGACGCGCCTTCATGGAAAGAAGATACGCGATGACCTGCTGCCGGGTAGCATCATCGAGGCCTGTGAAGGGTTCGTCCATGAGAAGAAGATCGGACGATGGCAGGAGGGCCCGCACGAGCGCAACACGGCGGCGCATCCCCCCCGACAGCTCGCGCACCGGCTTCGAAAGGGCATCCGGCGGAAGCAGCTTTTCAAGCTCCGCAGTCGCACGAGCGCGGGTGATCATCGGCGACACGGCGCAGACATTGGCTGGCGCATCGAGGGATTCGAGCAGACGATCCTCCTGGAAGACCATCCCGATGCGAAGATGGGTCCCGGCGGTGGCCGCTTCCCCTATCGTGATGTCGATGCTTCCATGGTCCGGCTGCTCCAGTCCTGCAAGGATGCGGAGAAGGGTTGTCTTGCCGACACCGGACGGGCCAAGCAGCAGAAGGTCCCGGTTGTCAGCCTGACTGTCGATCTGGAAGCTGAGATCTCGAAGGACCGGCTGCTCGTCATAGGATTTGGAAAGATGATGGCATGAAATCAGCATGATGTGTTCTCCTGGCGTGTAAAGGAAATCCTGCCCGCGGACGTGATCGCGTTCTGCACACGTCGTATTCTCCTGGCGTGTAAAGGACATTCCCTTTTCTGTTATAAAGTGACGCTTGAAATTGTCATCAGAATGGTGTCATTTCACTCCGAACACGTACCGAAATCCTGCGAGAAACAGACGCTCAAATCCGTACGAGATCAGAATAATGGTGATCGTCCAGGCAAACAGCTCGCTGGTTTCCAGATAGATTTTTGCATTGTAGAGTCCATTGCCCATGGAGCCGAGGGGCTGCCCGATGACTTCAGCAGCGACTCCACTTTTCCATGCCATCCCAAGAGCCGTCTGAAATGCACTGTAGAGATAGGGAACAAGTGCCGGAAGATAAATAAAGCGCAGGCGACGGAGCGTAGACATACGGAAAACCTGCGCCATCTCGAGGAGCTTCACGTCGGTAGCTTTGAGTCCACTTAAGGTGTTGAGATAGAGGAGCGGCAGCACCACCAGGGCACTGATGTAGAGGGACAGCATGCGATTGCCCGCCCAGATGAGAAGCAAAATCACAAAGCTTGCGACTGGGACCGCCTTCAGCGCGAGAATGAAGGGTGCCAATACGTCTTCAAACAGCCGATGTCGGTAGCTCATCCACGCAAGCAGGATGCCGCACGCGGTGCCCAGCAGAAAGCCGCCGATGATGCGCACGAAGCTGAAGGCGAGGGCCTGCCAGAAGCGTGCCGTCTGAAGCATGCCGCCCAGTACTCGAAGCGTCTCCACTGGGCCCACCATCAGAATATCATTATGTATCAGAAGAGCCAGCGCCTGCCAGAGAAAGAGCCAGAAGGCGATGATGAGAGGTTTTTTTATTTTTTTCATATTCCTCAGAGTGCTTCCGCCAGTGGTCGAATCGCAATGCCCTCCTTCGTCAGGGCTTCCCGAATCTTCTCCACGAAGGCAAGCGCCTTCGCACCATCGCCATGAACACAGACGGAATCCGCCTTCAGCGGGATGTCCTTTCCGGTGATGCTCGTCACCTTCTGCTCCTTGATCATGCGGATGACACGGGCAATGGCTTCATTTTCATCAGTGATCATCGCACCCTCCTTCGTACGACTCACGAGGCTGCCGTCCTCCTCGTACGCACGGTCGGCAAAGACCTCAGACGCGGCCCGGAGTCCGCAGTCCTGTGCAGCCCGAATCATTTCACTGCCGGAAAGCGCCATGAGGATAAGGTTCGAATCGTACTCGGCGATGGCCTCACAGATGCCCTTCGCCAGCTTATAATCCTTCGCGGCCATATTGTAGAAAGCGCCATGCGGCTTCACATGCTGAAGCTTCAGGCCCTGTGCCTTGCAGAAGGCATCGAGTGCACCGATCTGATACAGGGTATACGCCTTCGCCTCCGCAGGAGAGACATTCATGTTGCGGCGGCCGAAGCCCATGAGGTCCGGGTAGCCTGGATGCGCGCCGACCTGGATCCCGGCTTCGCGCGCCATCCGAATCGTCTTTTCCATCACCACTGGATCCGATGCATGGAAGCCACAGGCCACGTTTGCAGACGTGATGAGTGGAATCACCTTATCATCTGCGCCAATCGTATACCGTCCGAAGCTCTCACCTAAATCGCTGTTTAAATCTACACTGTACATCGCGCATTCCTCCTGTTTTTGCCTTCGGCGGCGCGTTCACGTGCCACCCTGAAACTGCATTTCTGTTCTTTCCCGAAGGGCGAAGCCTCCGCTCCTGCGGAACTTCGCCCCCTTCCTTCTTTCTGTAACGCCTTGATTACGATTTGATATGCATGGCTTCCTCGATGAAGCCCGTATCCGCCTGTCCGGCAGCAAATACCGGATGCTTGATGATCTGATACTGGAAGTCAAGGTTCGTTTCGACGCCGATGACCAGCATCTCATTGAGGGCCGCACTCATCTTCATAAGCGCAGCCTCCCGGTTCGGGGCATGCACGATGACCTTCGCAATCATGGAGTCATACTCCGATGGAATCTGGTAGCCGGTATAAAGTCCGGTATCTACACGTACGCCATTTCCGCCTGGAAGGTGCAGATGGCGCACCACACCGGGACTCGGCATGAAATTCTTTTCTGGAATTTCTGCATTGATACGGCACTCAATCGCATGGCCCCGTGGCTTTACCTCCTCCTGCGTAAAGCTCAGCGGCTCGCCCGCCGCCACACGGATCTGCTCAATGATGAGATCCGTGCCGGTCACCATCTCGGTCACACCGTGCTCAACCTGAATACGCGTGTTCATTTCCATGAAGTAGAAATGTCCCTTCGGATCCACGATGAATTCAATGGTGCCTGCATTGGTATAGTGCACGGTCTTCGCCGCCAGAACCGCATAGCGGTTCATCTCCGCCCGCGTTGCATCGTCAATGGCTGGAGACGGGGACTCCTCGATCAGCTTCTGGTGATTTCGCTGTACGGAGCAGTCACGATCGCCAAGTGCAACCACATTGCCGAAGGAATCCGCCATGATCTGGATCTCCACATGCCGCGGCTTCTCAATGTAGCGCTCGATGTACATCGTGTCATCGCCAAAGGCATTGGCCGACTCACGCTGCGCAAGACCAAACTCAAATTCAAATTCATCCTCGGACTGGGCAACCCGCATGCCCTTGCCGCCACCGCCGGACGAGGCCTTGATCATCACAGGATACCCGATCTCGCGCGCCAGCTTCTTTCCGGTCTCCGCATCGTATACCGGCTCCCGTGTGCCTGGCACGACCGGCACGCCGGCATCCATCATGGTCTTCCGGGCATGGGACTTGTTGCCCATACGGTCAATGACGTCGGCATCCGGTCCTATGAAGGTAATGCCATGCTCCTGACAGCGGCGCACAAATTCGCTGTTCTCCGACAGGAAGCCGTAGCCCGGATGGATCGCGTCCGCGCCGGTATTGATGGCAGCCGTGATGAGCTGATCCATGTTCAGGTAATTGTTTTTTGCCGGCCCCTCTCCGATGCAGATGCGCTGATCCGCGAGCTGCGTGTGCAGGCTGTTCTGGTCTTCCTTCGAATACACGGCCACACTCTGAATGCCCATGTCTCTGCATGCTCGGATGATGCGGACCGCAATCTCGCCGCGATTGGCAACTAATACTTTTTCAAACATCCGCCACGCCTCCTGTCTTATAACTTCTTCACACGGAACAGAGGCTGGCCATACTCGACCTTCTGCTCATTGCTGACGAGCACGGCCTCGATCTCGCAGTCATAGTCGCTCTGAATCTCATTCATAAGCTTCATGGCTTCGAGGATGCAGACCGTCTGACCGGCCTTCACATGATCGCCCACCTTCACATAGGCCGGTACATCCGGTGCCGCAGCGGAGTAGAAGGTGCCGACAATCGGCGCAAGGATGAGCTCGAAATCATCTTCCTCCTTTTCTTCCTCGGCCGGTGCCTGCGGTGCAGCGACCGGAGCCGGAGCTGCAACCGCACCTGGTGCAATCACCGGCGGATGCGTGAGCTTGCTCATCGTAATCTCGGTCTCGCCATCCTTGATGGAAAATTCGGTCAATGAAGAATTCTCTACAATCTTTACCAGTCCTTCAATCTTCTCTAAATCCATTTGAATTCACTCCTTCTTCAATCGATGTCTATATCCAATGCTTCTCTTCCTGTATCGTTCCTTCTCGCTGCGATCGCTCCGCAGCACATGAGATTTCAGCGGCCCCTGCTCGATCGCTCCGACCGCCTCCTTCTCCCTTAGTCCGGGAACAGCCGACGGATATGCTTCGCCACCTGGCGGCACTCCAGCACTTCCTTACATGGCTTATGAATCTGCGCATGCATCGCGATGTAGCTATTCTCCTCTTCCTCATACAGGCGCTGCGCTTCCTCGACGCTCACCGCCTCGAAGCGGATCTTATGGTCGGTCTTTCGCTGCACCAGCTTCGGAATGTCCACGCTGATAACCGTCGCGATCTTTGCGTAGCCTCCGGTGGTCTGGCGATCTGCCAGCAGGATGATCGGTTTTCCATGCGATGGCACCTGGATGGATCCAAGGGCAATGCCTTCGGAAATGATGTCCGAGGTCGTCTTCGGTGCAATGAACGGTCCCTCCAGGCGACAGCCCATCCGGTCGAAATCGCTCGTCACCGTATACTCTTCATTTAAGAAGTTGTGGATCCCCTGCTTACTGAACATGTAATCCTGTGGTCCCATGACGACACGAAGCGTCACATGCTCCTCCTCGAATTCATGAATGTTCAGCTTCCTCGACAGGAAGAACGGAAGGTAGTTCCGCTTGATACGGAAGCTGATATAATCGCCCTCCATCAGCTTCCGGCCCTTGAAGCCACCGATCTGACTCTTCAGACTCGTACAGCGGCTGCCCATCACCACCGGAATCTTCAGATATCCGGAAAAGGCAATGTAGCCACGGCTTCCCGTCCGGGCACTTCCGAATTTCAGAATGTCGCCCTTATTAATATAAAGCGCCGTATACATCGGCACCGGCTCGCCATTCACCTCCGGATGGAAATCGCCGCCCGTAATGGCTATGATGGAGGACGCGGTAAACTCCAGCGTCGGTCCAATCAGTGTAAACTCCAGTACCGCCTCATTCTCCGGATTATCAATCAGCAGGTTCGCAATCTTAAACGAACGGACATCCATGACACCGGATACGCCGAAGCCCTGGCTCTGGTAGCCCGTACGTCCGAGGTCCTGAACCGTCGTCAGGAGTCCGGCTTTTAATATACGAATTCCCATATCACACCTCACCTTCGCGAACCGTGCACGTATACTCTCCACGTGCCACCAGTTCCTTGATTCGCAGGTACTCATCCTCATCAATCGGTACGAAGCGAATGTAATCGCCCGCCTCCACCAGGATCGGCGTTTCCCGCTCTGGATCGTAGGTCTTCACCGGGGTCATGCCCATCAGCTGCCAGCCTCCCGGCGAGTCCATCGGATAAATACCGGTCTGCGATCCGCCAATGCCGACACTTCCGGCTTCGATCTTAATTCTCGGCGTCGCAAGTCTCGGTGTATGCAGACGCTCGTCGAGACCACCGAGGTAGCAGAAGCCCGGCAGAAATCCGAGCATGTAAATAAGGTAATCCTTCGAGCTGTGAAGGGCAATGACCTCCTCCTCGGACATCCCGGCATGCTC
>DJEQ01000044.1:0-3369 GCA_002431355.1 Oribacterium sp. UBA5894 | reverse complement strand
TCATAGACCTTCTTCGTTCCGCTTTCGGCGCTGACATCCATTTTTAAAAGCTTCTGCATGCGCTTCGTGATTTTCGCATACGAAATAACGCGCGGATCATAGTTGATGAGCAGGGAGCAGAAGGCCGGGATGACATCCAGGACACCTTCGATGTGCTGCTCGCGCATCAGCTGCACCATGGCTTTGATTCTCTGATTGATCTCCGGGTTGATCTCGTGTCCGAACTCAATCAAGAGCGAGCTGTCCCCGGCTGTCAAAATACGTATATCCTCCATGATTTCCATCTCCTTTTATTCGGATGATTTCGATGAAACGAGGCCCGTCTGGACCTCCACGAGACTTCTGACCTCGTGAATCATAACACAAAATTGGTACGGCAGAATGCCTGTACCAATTTTGTCGTGCAGCTCCAGCCGTGGTCTTCGTCCTTCGCTGGAGCTGTTGTATTTTCAGAACAGTCCGCCCATCTTCGTAATGAAGGTCGGAATGCCCATATAGGCTGATAAGATGACCACGATGATGCCGAGCACCAGAAGCACGACTGGATGATGATAATCCGCACCCATGATCGACTTCATCTGTGAAGCGATGAGACAGATGCCGAGGGTAATCGGAAGAATCAGACCATTGAAGGCACCTGCAACCACGAGGAGGGTTGCCGGGTTTCCAAGGACGATCATGACCGCCGTTGAAATCACAATGAAGCCAATGATGACGGCATTTTCATTCTTTGCAATGGCCGGATGGAAGGTCTTCAGGAAGGATACCGAGGTATACGCTGCACCGATAATCGAGGTGACCGCCGCGCAGAGAAGTACGAGTCCTGCGAAGCGATAGCCGATTTCACCGGCGCCCTGCTTGAAGGCACTGGCCGCCGGGTTCGATGCATCCAGCTCGACACCGGCCTTCGATACTACGCCGAGTACCGCAAGGAAGAGGAAGATACGAACGATGGTTGCGATGGAGATACCCATTACAGAGCTTCGGTTGATTTCCTTCGCATTCTCCTTTCCCGTAATGCCGGCATCAATCAGACGATGTGCACCAGCAAAGGTAATGTAACCACCGACGGTTCCACCCATCAGGGTAAGGATGGCCGGGAACAGCGGCTGAACGCCGGTCGATGGTGCCACGGTGTTCTTCAGTGCCTCCCCTACCGGCGGCTTCACCACCAGGATGACGATGAAGATGACGACAATCATGATGCCGCCCAGCACCTTCGTGAGCGTATCCATCGCGGACTTCGCATTCTTGAGAAGGAAGACGGCAATGGCGATCGCGGCTGCAATAACGTAGCCGGCCGTGGTCGGGATTCCCAGCAGGGTATTGAGTCCCAGCGCTCCGCCGCCAACATTGCCAATATTAAAGACGAGGCCGCCCAGCACGATCATGAAGGAAACGAAATAGCCGAGTCCCGGAAGGACCTTATTGGCCACCTCCTGTCCACGAAGACCGGTGGTGCAGAGCACGCGCCAGATGTTGAGCTGCGCGATCGCCGACAGAATGATCGATACCAGAATGACGAAGCCGAAGCTCGCCTTATACTGACTGGTAAACGTGGCTGTCTGGGTAAGGAAGCCCGGTCCGATTGCGGATGTTGCCATCAGAAATGCTGCGCCTAAGAGCGCTCCGCCGCCTTTTTTCTTTTCACTCATGATAAGTCCTCCTCTTCGAGAAAGCGATGCAGTTTTTCATGTCTCATAACTGCAAATGAATACAGAAAACATAAGCCCCCTTCTTTTCTGCACGTGTAATTTTTGTTTCAAAGTCTTTAATTCATGGCTATGAAGCAAACTCAGGTCGATCCTCTATAACTACAGGCGATCGTTTAACCTAATGAGATAAGTATGCGTGATGTTGAAGCAAATTTCAAGCGCTTTTCGCGTTTGAGACTTTCGGATTTGATATAGCAGACATTCTAGTTGCGTCTTTTAAGTTATCACAGAAAAATGTCGGGTGCAAAGAGAGCCTGGAGCAGAAGTGCAGCACCTCTGCTCCAGGCTCTCCGGGGAATCCTTATTTATTTCTGAATGTAATAGAAATCATCCTCTGGCATCGTGCCACCGACGGACTTCGGGTTTGCATCAAACAGCACCTGAAGGTAGCCGGAAAGGTCCGACTTCATCTCGTCGCCGGTGATGGCAACGATGTTGCAGTTCGGGAGTGCCTTCTTTGCGACCGGTGCCTTCGCAATGATGCCATACTTCGCAACGAGCTCTGCAGTAGCATCCACTTCACTCGTCGCCTTTTCGGTCGAAGCCTGATGGTCTGCGAGGAACTGATCCACTGCATCGGCACGATTCTCCAGAACCTCATTGCGGACTACGGTCACACCGGTAAGGAGCTTCGAATCCGGGGAAACCTTCTGCCACTCATCGGTAAGGGAGAAGGCCACCTTCAGCTGATCGTTCTGCGCGGTTGCCACGGTGACGAATGGCTGTGGCAGAATAGCGATCTGCGTTGGGTCCTCCTTCAGCAGCGCGGCAATCTCCGTTGCCTCGGACTTATACTGGATGTCACAGTCCGTGACACCGTTCTTCTCGAGGAGATAGTTCATCACGTACTCCGGGGAAGCACCCTGGCCAGTGGAGAGAACGGTCTTTCCGGCAAGATCCTTCACAGACTGAATGCTCTCATCGCCGGTCACACAGTACAGTACGCCAAGCGTGTTTACATCGATGGCGCTCACACCGTGATTGGTCTTGTTGTATGCCACGGCGGCAACATTGGCCGGAAGCAGGGCGACATCGAGCTTTCCGGCAACCAGCTCACTCATGATGACATCCGGCTGGGACTGCATCTCGAAGCTGTAGCCGGTCTTATCACCATTCTCGACCTCACTCATGAGGTTGACAAGGCCCATCGTGGTCGGTCCCTTCAGTGAGCCGACACGCAATACATCATCGGATGCCTCGCCGATCGTCAGTACCTCGGGAGCCGTCGTTTCTTCGGCTGCAGCCGTGGTCTCCGAAGCCGCTTCTGTTGCAGCCACGGTCGTCTCTTCGGCTTCGCTGGTTTCCGGCGCTGCCGTCGTCGCCTCGGTCGCCGCTGCAGTGGTCGCCTCCGGGGTCGTCGATGCGCCGCAGCCTGCCAGCATGCCTGCTGCCAGCACGAGCGCAAGTGCACTATTCCAACATTTCATCATTTTCATTCTCGTTCTCCTCCAATGCATGTGAAATTCTGGCCTCTGTGATGGCAGCTTCGCAGTGACGTGCTTTCCTTCGCTCTACGAAATCCTGACGACTGCGTATGCCCTCACAGATATATTGTGAATAATATCGCAATCATCTTACGAGCATATGGAGGAAATGGCAAATTCAAAATCAAGAACAATATACGTGGAAAATATCGGACGATTTAAAAATCGTT
>DJEQ01000068.1:3577-7085 GCA_002431355.1 Oribacterium sp. UBA5894 | reverse complement strand
ATCACGAAGGAAGATATTTTCGCCTCCATCAACTACTGCATGCACATTGAAGAGGAAATCGGTACCAGCGATGATATTGACCACCTGGGCAATCGTCGTATTCGTGCCGTGGGCGAGCTGCTTCAGAACCAGTATCGTATCGGTCTTTCCCGTATGGAGCGTGTGGTTCGTGAGCGTATGGCCACCCAGGACATCGAGGAGATCACACCGCAGTCACTCATCAATATCAAGCCGGTGACCGCATCGGTGAAGGAATTCTTCGGATCCTCCCAGCTGTCTCAGTTCATGGATCAGAACAACCCGCTGTCTGAGCTTACCCATAAGCGTAGACTTTCCGCCCTGGGACCTGGCGGTCTTTCCAGAGACCGTGCCGGATTCGAGGTTCGAGATGTTCACTATACGCACTATGGACGTATGTGCCCGATCGAGACACCAGAGGGACCGAACATCGGTCTGATCAACTCGCTGGCATCGTACGCACGCATCAATGAGTACGGCTTCATCGAGGCTCCGTACCGTATGGTTGACAAGTCCGATCCGAAGAATCCGATCGTGACGAAGGATGTCGTATACCTTGCAGCAGATGAAGAGGATAACTACGTCGTTGCACAGGCAAACGAGCCGCTGGACGCAGAGGGACATTTCCTTCATGACAATGTCTCCGGCCGTTTCAGAGAGGCTACGCAGGCATTCCCGAAGGCAAGCGTGGATATGATGGATGTCTCCCCGAAGATGGTCTTCTCCGTGGCAACGTCCATGATTCCGTTCCTTCAGAACGACGATGCAAACCGTGCACTGATGGGCTCCAACATGCAGCGTCAGGCCGTTCCGCTGATGGTAACCGAGAGAGCAGTTGTTGATACCGGTATCTCTGCGAAGGCTGCCGTTGACTCCGGCGTATGCTGCCTTGCAAAGTACGATGGTGTCGTGGAAATTTCGGCCTCCGATAAGATTACGGTTCGCCGTGATTCGGATGGCACACTGGATGAGTACAAGCTGACGAAGTTCATGCGCTCCAACCAGTCGAACTGCTACAATCAGAAGCCGATTGTATTTGCAGGAGATCA
This sequence comes from Oribacterium sp. UBA5894, assembly GCA_002431355.1. Classification (GTDB taxonomy): domain Bacteria; phylum Bacillota; class Clostridia; order Lachnospirales; family Lachnospiraceae; genus Oribacterium. The sequence goes on along the minus strand of DJEQ01000068.1, from coordinate 6,018 downwards.
TGTAAAGAAGGGCGATGTCATTGCCGATGGTCCTTCCACCTGCCAGGGCGAGATTGCACTGGGTAAGAATCCGCTGATCGGATTCATGACCTGGGAAGGCTACAACTACGAGGATGCCGTTCTCCTTTCTGAGAAGCTGATTCAGAACGATGTCTACACCTCCATCCACATCGAGGAGTACGAGTGTGAGGCACGTGATACGAAGCTGGGACCAGAGGAAATTACGTCCGATGTTCCAGGTGTAGGTGATGATGCACTGAAGAACCTGGATGAGCGTGGCATCATCCGCATCGGTGCGGAGGTTCGTGCCGGTGATATCCTCGTTGGTAAGGTAACGCCGAAGGGCGAGACGGAGCTGACGGCCGAGGAGAGACTCCTTCGTGCCATCTTCGGTGAGAAGGCACGTGAGGTGCGTGATACCTCTCTCAAGGTTCCACATGGCGCATATGGCGTTGTGGTAGGTGCCAAGGTATTTACAAGAGAAAACAGCGACGAGCTGGCTCCGGGCGTATCCGAGTCCGTTCGTATCTATATTGCACAGAAGAGAAAGATCGGTGTCGGCGATAAGATGGCCGGCCGTCATGGAAACAAGGGTGTATGCTCACGTGTACTTGCCGTAGAGGATCTCCCATATCTTCCAAATGGTCGTCCGCTGGATATCGTGCTGAACCCGCTCGGCGTACCTTCCCGAATGAACATCGGACAGGTCCTGGAGCTGCATCTTTCTCTGGCTGCGAAGGTACTGGGAATCAATGTTTCAACCCCGATCTTCGATGGCGCAAACGAGAACGATATTTCTCAGACCCTTATTCTTGCAAATGATTATGCAAATAAGAGCTGGGAAGAATTTACAGCACTGCATAAGGATGAGCTGGATCCGGAGGTTTATGAGTATCTGGGCGCACACCTCGATCACCGTGAGGAGTGGAAGGGTGTTCCGATCACAACCGATGGTAAGGTACAGCTTCGTGATGGACGTACCGGACTTCCGTTTGACGGCAAGACCGCAATCGGCTTCATGCATTATCTGAAGCTGCATCACCTGGTAGACGATAAGATCCATGCACGTTCGACGGGACCGTACTCCCTTGTTACGCAGCAGCCGCTCGGTGGTAAGGCACAGTTCGGTGGACAGCGTTTCGGAGAGATGGAGGTCTGGGCGCTCGAGGCGTATGGTGCGGCCTATACTCTGCAGGAAATCCTGACAATGAAGTCGGATGATGTTGCAGGCCGTGTCAAGACCTATGAGGCCATCATCAAGGGCCAGAACATTCCGGCACCGGGTGTTCCAGAGTCCTTTAAGGTTATGCTGAAGGAGCTTGAGGCACTCTGCCTGGATGTACGCGTTCTCGACGAGAATCAGAACGAAATCGAGATCACAGAGGATCTCTACGATGCAAACCAGGATATGCACCGCCTCCTTTCGGGTGGAGACAGCCGCTATGATCGTAATGAGAATTATGGTCAGTATGGCTATGAGACCCAGGAGTTCCAGAATGGTGAGCTCGTCAACAGTGCAGAAGCAGACACCGCTGCAACAGCAGAGGATCTTGCAGAGCTGTCCGATGAGGGCGGATTCAGTGATGATGAGCCGGAGACGGATCTCTTCAGTGACGGTGACAGCGCAGTTTCCCAGTCGGATGACGACTTTGGTGACGGCGATAATATTTAATAGGAGGAAACATGGCACAGCTTGACAATATTAATAAGCCTGTTCAGTTTGATTCGATCAAGATCGGCCTGGCTTCTCCGGAGAAGATTCTGGAGTGGTCCCATGGTGAAGTAAAAAAGCCTGAGACCATCAACTACAGAACGCTGAAGCCGGAGAAGGATGGACTTTTCTGTGAGCGCATTTTTGGACCGGTGAAGGACTGGGAGTGTCACTGCGGCAAGTACAAGAAGATCCGCTATAAGGGCGTCGTCTGTGATCGCTGCGGTGTTGAGGTTACCAAGTCCTCTGTCCGCCGTGAGCGTATGGGACACATCGCGCTGGCAGCTCCTGTTTCCCATATCTGGTACTTCAAGGGAATTCCGTCCAGAATGGGTCTGATTCTTGATATCAGCCCGCGTATTCTGGAGAGAGTGCTCTATTTTGCAAGCTATATCGTACTTGACAAGGGTGAGACGCAGCTGGATTACAAGCAGATTCTCTCCGAGAAGGAGTACAGAGATGCGATTGAGCAGTATGGCTATGGCTCCTTCCGCGCCGGTATGGGTGCCGAGGCTGTACTGGAGCTTCTGCGTGATATTGATCTGGAGAAGGAGTACACCGAGCTTCGTCAGGAGCTCGATGACGCTTCTGGCCAGAAGAGAACGAGAATCGTAAAGCGTCTCGAGGTTGTCGAGGCCTTCCGTTCCTCCGGCAATAAGCCAGAGTGGATGATTCTTACGAACCTTCCGGTGATTCCGCCAGACCTTCGTCCGATGGTTCAGCTCGATGG
>DJEQ01000068.1:169-3474 GCA_002431355.1 Oribacterium sp. UBA5894 | reverse complement strand
CGACTCCTTGAGCTGGGTGCACCGGAGATCATCGTTCGAAACGAGAAGCGTATGCTTCAGGAGGCAGTGGATGCTCTGATTGATAATGGTCGTCGTGGTCGCCCTGTCACAGGCCCAGGCAACCGTGCCCTCAAGTCCCTTTCCGATATGTTAAAGGGTAAGCAGGGACGTTTCCGTCAGAACCTGCTCGGAAAGCGAGTTGACTATTCTGGACGTTCGGTTATCGTCGTAGGACCGGAGCTGAAGATTTATCAGTGCGGTGTTCCGAAGGAAATGGCACTGGAGCTCTTCAAGCCATTCGTTATGAAAGAGCTCGTTCAGTCCGGCAAGGCACATAACATCAAGAATGCGAAGAAGATGGTAGATCGTCTGGATCCGCAGGTCTGGGATATTCTGGAAGATGTTATCAAGGGCCACCCGGTGATGCTGAACCGTGCCCCTACCCTTCACAGACTGGGTATTCAGGCCTTCGAGCCGACGCTCGTTGAGGGTAAGGCCATCAAGCTTCATCCGCTCGTATGTGCGGCCTTCAATGCCGACTTCGATGGTGACCAGATGGCAATTCACCTTCCGCTGACGCAGGAGGCACAGGCAGAGTGCAGATTCATGCTGCTTTCTCCGAATAACCTTCTGAAGCCTTCCGATGGTGGTGTAGTTGCCGTTCCTTCACAGGATATGGTACTGGGCATCTACTACATTACGCAGGCGCGTGATGGTGAGCCGAACGAGGGTATGTTCTTCAAGAGCATCAACGAGGCCATCCTTGCAAAGGAGAATGGCTACATTACGATGCATACGAAGATCAAGTGCAGAATTCGAAAGGCTGTAAAGGCAGAGGATGGCAGTGAAAAGATCATCGAGGGTGTGGTTAACACCACGGTGGGTCGTCTCATCTTTAATGAGATCATCCCGCAGGATCTTGGATTTGTAGACCGTTCGATTCCGGGCAACGAGATTCTTCCGGAGATCGACTTCATTGTAAAGAAGAAGGATCTGAAGAAGATTCTTGAAAGAGTCATGGATGTGCATGGTGCTACACAGACTGCACTTACACTGGATGATATCAAGGCTATGGGCTATAAGCAGTCCACACTTGCGGCGATGACCGTATCCATTTCGGATATGACCGTGCCGGCAAGCAAGCCAAAGCTTCTTGCAGATGCACAGGCCATCGTTGACAAGATCGCGAGAAACTATCGTCGTGGTCTCGTTACGGAGGAGGAGCGTTACCAGGAGGTTATCGATACATGGAAGAAGACCGATGATCAGCTGACCAAGGATCTTCTGGGTGGACTCGATGCATATAACAACATTTTCATGATGGCCGATTCCGGTGCCCGTGGTTCCGATAAGCAGATCAAGCAGCTCGCTGGTATGCGTGGACTTATGGCAGATACGACCGGACGTACCATCGAGCTCCCGATCAAGTCGAACTTCCGTGAAGGTCTGGATGTACTCGAGTACTTCATCTCTGCACACGGCGCTCGTAAGGGACTTTCCGATACGGCTCTTCGTACGGCCGACTCTGGTTACCTTACCAGACGAATGGTCGATGTTACGCAGGACCTTATCATTCGTGAGCTTGACTGCTCCGCTGGCAAGGACAAGATTCCATACCTGGAGATCTCCGCTCTGGAGGAGGGCCAGGAGAAGATCGAGTCTCTGCAGGAGCGTATTACAGGACGTTACATCGCACAGGATGTGTATGATCCGGAGACCGGAAAGCTGGTCGTAAAGGCAGACCGCATGGTTACACCGAAGCGTGCGCCGAAGGTGATTGCAGCACTGCAGAAGCAGTATGATCTGGATGTGGCTGCAGGTAAGAAGAGCCCGAAGCAGAAGATGACGGTGAAGATTCGAAGCGTTCTGACCTGCCGTTCGAAGAATGGTATCTGTGCGAAGTGCTATGGCTCCAACCTGGCAACCGGTCAGCCGGTACAGGTCGGCGAGGCTGTTGGTATCATCGCTGCACAGTCCATCGGTGAGCCGGGTACACAGCTTACGATGAGAACCTTCCATACCGGTGGTGTGGCCGGTGGCGATATCACACAGGGTCTTCCGAGAGTCGAGGAGCTTTTCGAGGCTCGTAGACCGAAGGGACTTGCAATTCTGACGGAAATTCCTGGAACCGTTGAGATCAAGGAAACCGCAAAGAAGCGCGAGGTGATCATTACCGATGCGGAGAGAGGACAGTCCAAGACCTACCTCATTCCGTATGGCTCCAGACTGAAGGTCATGGACGGACAGATGCTTGAGGCCGGTGATGTCCTCACAGAGGGCTCCATCAACCCGCATGATCTTCTGAAGATCAAGGGCACCAAGGCTGTTCAGGATTACATGATTTCTGAAGTTCAGCGTGTATATCGTCTGCAGGGTGTAGAAATCCAGGATCGTCATATTGAGATGATCGTTCATCAGATGATGAAGAAGGAGCGGATCATGGAGGCTGGTGATTCAGACTTCATCCCGGGCACCACAGTGGACCGCCTCGACTTCGAGGATGAAAACGAGCGCCTGATTGCAGAAGGTAAGCAGCCGGCGGAAGGTAAGCGTGTGATGCTTGGTATCACGAAGGCTTCTCTTGCAACCGATTCCTTCCTGTCTGCAGCGTCCTTCCAGGAGACCACCAAGGTTCTTACGGAAGCGGCCATCAGCGGTAAGTCGGATCACCTGATCGGACTCAAGGAGAACGTCATCATCGGTAAGCTGATCCCGGCTGGTACCGGTCTCCCGGAAGTCCGCGAAGACCTGATCCGCCGTGAGCAGGAGCGTGATGAGCAGGTCGCTGCTGAAATGGCAGCTGCGAACCAGCAGTAATCCGACGGATAGCGTCATAAAGTCCTAGAAATCATCACCCTGTGGGCGTAAAAACCCATAGGGTGATTTTTTGTTGAATAAATCAAAATTTTTTTGGAAAAACTGTTGACATTCGGAACCAAAACGAGTATTATATAACTGTTGCGCGTCNNCCGGCAGGTACCGGTATGAAGCGCTACAGAAATGTAGAGCTCAGCCAGGATGAGGCGGATCTCGAGGATGAGCATGATCAGATGTTCACACCGGACGAGGCATTCGATATTGATGCCGAGGGCGTAGAGCGTATTGCAGCGCGCCGTCGCATCGAAAGAGAAAAGGAAAATATTCTTTAATCAAGAACTTGCGTGAAATTCATTGACAAGAAAAAACGATTGAAGTATAGTACTAGGGCATGCGCAAAAGCATGCCCTGTTTTTTGTTTCCAGGGACCAAAACGAGAGAATAAACCTAATGAAAGGAGAACCAAATGCCTACATTTAACCAGTTAG
>DJEQ01000068.1:0-127 GCA_002431355.1 Oribacterium sp. UBA5894 | reverse complement strand
ACCAGTTAGTAAGAAAGGGCAGAACTTCTGCTAAGAAGAAGTCCACAGCGCCTGCACTTCAGAGAGGTTTCAACTCTTTAAAGAAGGTTGCAACTAACAATAGCGCTCCTCAGAAGCGTGGTGTATG
>DJEQ01000046.1:633-7479 GCA_002431355.1 Oribacterium sp. UBA5894 | reverse complement strand
GGCTGGTAGGTTTGATGTTTTACCTTTAATTTATATGAGCGGTATACAGTTTTCAGGGCACGATCTGGCCCGGTGGCTCAGTCGGTTAGAGCGCCGCCCTGTCACGGCGGAGGTCGTCGGTTCGATTCCGTCCCGGGTCGTCTGCGGGAGTGCTGAAATTGGCAGACAGGCAAGACTAAGGATCTTGTGTCCGATAGGACGTGTGGGTTCAAGTCCCATCTCCCGCATATTGCGGAAAGCTAAGAAGTTAGCTTTCCGCTTTTTTTATTCTCAAATTGCGAATATCTGCTATACTTTAAAGGAATATACAGTTTAAAGGATAAAAGATATGGCATTCATTCAATTTATCTATCAGCTCCTTTGGGGCGATTTTGTAACGATTCCATTACCAGGAGGCTCGTCCATCGGACTCTCTCTTCTGGTTCTTATTTTGATTCCAGCAGGCCTGTTCTGTACCCTGCGCACCCATTTTTTACCGATTCGATTATTTCCGGAAATGTGCCGAGTGGCAGCTGAGAAGAGCATTGATCCAGAAAGGCATAGTAAAGTTTCTGGACTGGAGGCACTCATCGTATCAACCGCCACACGCGTCGGCATGGGAAATCTTGTAGGCGTTGTCGCTGCGGTATCGGCAGGCGGTGCGGGCGCTGTGTTCTGGATGTGGCTGACAGCCCTGATTGGCTCCAGCACGGCCTTCGTAGAGGCTACATTGGCCCAGATCTATAAAGAAAAGGATCCACTGTATGGTGGCTACCGCGGAGGTCCCGCCTATTATCTCCATAAGCTGTATGCAGGTAAAAAGAAAAAGAGCATCCTTGCGGTGCTCTTTGCGCTGTCTGGTTTACTCTGCTGGTGCGGGATCAGTCAGGTGATCGGAAATTCCGTGGCATCCGCGTTTGACAATGCCTTTCACGTGCCACCGGTGGCTTCCGCCGTCGTTTTGTGCCTGCTTTCTGCGCTGATTGTATTCCGAAAGAATACTTCGGTGAAGACACTGGATGTGATCGTTCCTGTGATGGCTGGATTCTATATCTTCCTTACGATCTTTGTGATTATAAATAACTTCAGCCAGCTTCCACTGGTTTTTGCACGTATTTTTCGTGAAGCATTCGGGCTCCGTCAGGCAGTGGCAGGTGGCTTCGGTGCGGTTCTTATGAATGGTGTGAAGCGAGGACTCTTTTCCAATGAAGCTGGTTCTGGATCAGCACCCTGCGCGGCAGCGGCAGCGGATGTTGACCATCCGGTCAAATCTGGGCTTTTACAGTGCCTTGGGGTCTTCATTGATACCTTGGTGATCTGCAGCTGTACAGCGTTCATGATGCTTCTGGTGCCAGAGGAAAAGCTATCCGGCCTGACTGGCATGGATCTTCTGCAGACGGCCATGCAGTACCATTTCGGCCGTGCAGGGGTGATCTTCATTGCCATTACGCTCTGGCTCTTCAGCTTCTCGACCTTTATCGGCATCCTGTTCTATGCACGCTCCAATGTGGCCTATGTCTTTGGCGATTCCTGGAGGGCGCAGAATATCTATAAGCTGATTGCCCTTCTGAATCTGTTCACGGGCTGTGTTGCGGCCTACACCTTTGTGTGGGATCTCGGGGATGTTGGCATTGGCCTGATGACGATTTTCAATATGCTGGCGCTCGTTCCGCTGTCGAAGGAAGCTGTGGCAGCCTTAAAGGATTACGAGCGGCGTTTCATGCATCGATAAAGTGGCATTGAACTGCCGGAGAGCAGGCACGTCGGCCATTCAATGAAATAAGTACACGAAACAGAAAACGCCTCGGAGTCGTCTTATGAAAGGCTCCGGGGCGTTTTTCTATGCGTGGTTACTTCTCTACCTGAAAAATACTTTCGAACTGCGCGTCGTGTACAACCCGCTCGAGGGTATGATTGATGTTTCGGAAGTGGTGAATGAGCTCCTGCTCGAGGGCGTCGCGGTTCTTCTCCTCGATGGCATGCACCATGCGGATGTGCTGGGAGACAATGTTTACACTGTCGTCCATCCGCTCGTCATCACTTCGTTCAATGCCCAGGGCGAAACGACGGGCGCGGATATAGTGAATGTCATGTCGACCAGTGTGCTGCTGTACGAATTCCTTATGCTGCAGCTGGTAGAAGAGGTCATGAAAACGGGTGTCCGCGTCGGTGAGCTTAATGAGTTCATTGAAGCGGATCATATCCTGCTGCTCCTGCACCATATGCCGAAGAACCGGAAGAAGTGGATCCAGTAAATGGGCATCGTACGCATCCATCACTACACGGGTTTCAAGGACCTCGCGGAGATAGCGTACCTCGCGCACACGGTTCATATTGATGCGGCTCACGAAGCTGCCGCGCTGTGGCTGTGAATCGAGGGCACCCTCTGCATTGAGCTGGCGCACGGCTTCCCGCACTGGAATGCGGCTGCACTGAAACAGCTGCGCGAGCTTTACCTCACTGAGCTTTGTCCCTGGCTGGTATTCCAGAGTCGCGATGCGATCCCAGACATAATGATGGATCTCCTCTGGCTTGGAAAGAGCCGAAGTCTCAGCCACTGCTTCGATGGATGCCGGCATATGCTCATTCATAAGATGCTCCTTTACGTACAAAAACCTATCCTTATTATACTCAAATTTCAGGCAAATACTAGTATACATTCCACCTCGATAGAATAATACGACAAGAGTGCACACACTTTTCTGGGAATCATTGTGAAATAATACACAATCACGTAGAAAAAGTGATAATTTACGGTTTATTTTGCGAATGTCATTGACAGAACAGGCTCCTCGGGTTATTCTAGGAAGCACAGAAACTGGTATACATTTTGTACGGAGGGTATAAAAAATGGAAATGACATTACGTTGGTACGGCTCAAAGTTTGATACCGTAAGCTTACAGCAGATTCGCCAGATTCCGGGCGTGACCGGTGTGATTACGACACTGTATGATACAACACCAGGTGAGGTATGGTCTCAGGAGAGAATTCATGCCTTAAAGGAAGAGGTGGAAGCGGCAGGCCTTCACATCAGTGGCATTGAGTCTGTAAACGTATGCGACTCAATCAAGGTAGGCGATGCAGATCGTGATATGTACATTGCAAACTACATTGAAACCCTGGAGAATCTGGGCAAGGAAGATATCCATCTGGTATGCTATAACTTCATGCCGGTTTTCGACTGGACGAGAACAGAGCTTGCCCGTAAGAATCCGGATGGCTCTACCGTACTTGCCTACAATCAGAAGGCCATTGATGCCATCGATCCGGACAATCTGGCTGCTTCCATGGAGAAGATGTCCAATGGTGCCGTGATGCCAGGCTGGGAGCCAGAGCGTATGGCGAAGATCAAGGAGCTCTTCGAGATGTATAAGGATGTGGATGGCGAGAAGCTGTTCCAGAATCTGGTTTATTTCCTGAAGGCCATTATGCCGGTCTGCAACAAGTATGATATCAAGATGGCCATTCATCCAGATGATCCGGCATGGTCGGTATTTGGCCTTACCAGAATCATCAACTCAGAGGCTGGCATCCTTCGCCTTATGAATGCGGTGGACGATGTACACAACGGTGTAACCTTCTGCTCCGGCTCCTATGGCACGAACCTCGAGAATGATCTCCCACACATGATTCGCGTACTGAAGGGCAGAATCCATTTCGCACACGTTCGTAACCTTCGTTTCAATGATACCTCCCGTGAGAACTATGATTTCCAGGAGGCCTGCCATATTTCGAAGGACGGCAATTTCGACATGTACGAGATCGTTCGTGCACTGTATGAGACTGGCTTCGACGGACCAATCCGTCCAGATCACGGACGTATGATCTGGGATGAGGTTGACAAGCCAGGTGTCATCCCGGGCTATGGCCTCTATGACCGTGCGCTGGGCGCAACGTATATTCAGGGCCTCTGGGAGGCCATTGACAAGGCAGAGACAAGAAAGGAGTTTGCAAAATGAAATTAACACTGGAAGGCTTAAAGGATCAGGCAGCATGGGAAAAAGCTGGTGTGACATTACCAGGCTATGATGTAGCTGCACTTGCTGAGAATACAAAGAAGTCCCCACGCTGGGTGCACTTCGGCATCGGTAATATTTTCCGTATCTTCATCGGTGGCATCGCCGACACACTGATTGAGAAGGGCGAGCTCGACAAGGGCATCACCTGCGTGGAAACCTTCGACTTCGATGTAGTAGATAAGATTTATCAGCCATACGATAACCTCGTACTGGGCGTCACATTAAAGGCAGACGGCAGCACGGAGAAGCATGTGATCGGTTCTCTGACCGAGGCCATCAAGGCACAGTCCAGCGTTCCGGCAGAGTGGAATCGTCTCAAGGAAATCTTCACGAACCCGGAGTTCCAGATGGCGACCTTTACCATCACGGAGAAGGGCTATGCACTGAAGAATGCAGCGGGACAGTACTTCCCATTTGTACAGGCTGACATTGACAATGGACCAGAGAAGCCAGGCGCTGCGATGGCCATCGTAACGGCTCTCCTGTTCGAGCGTTTCAAGGCTGGACAGTATCCGGTTGCCATTGTTTCCTGCGATAACTGCTCTCACAATGGTGAGAAGCTGATGAGCTCCATCGTGACGATGGCGGAGGAGTGGGAGAAGAAGGGCTTTGTTCCGGCCGCCTTCGTTGAGTACCTGAACGATGAGTCGAAGGTTGCTTTCCCATGGTCCATGATCGATAAGATCACGCCGCGTCCAGCAGAGTCTGTGGAGAAGGAGCTCGAGGCTCTGGGCATCGAGGATATGGCACCGGTCATCACCTCGAAGCACACCTACATTGCCCCATTCGTCAATGCAGAGGGCCCGCAGTACCTCGTCATCGAGGACAAATTCCCGAATGGACGTCCGAAGCTCGAGGATGCCGGCGTCTACATGACCGATCGCGATACGGTAAATAAGGTAGAGCGTATGAAGGTTACCACCTGCCTGAATCCGCTGCATACGGCACTGGCAGTGTACGGCTGTGTACTTGGTTATACACTGATTGCGGATGAGATGAAGGATACGGAGCTCAATAAGCTCGTGCATGAGATCGGTCCGGTTGAGGGTATGCCGGTTGTGACAAATCCGGGCATCCTTTCCCCGGAGGCCTTCGTCGATGAGGTCATCAATGTTCGTATTCCGAACCCGTTTATGCCGGATACGCCACAGCGTATTGCCACCGATACCTCACAGAAGGTCGGCATCCGTTACGGTGAGACCATCAAGAGCTATGTAGCGAAGTATGGTGACGCGAAGAAGCTGAAGGCAATTCCACTTGCAATCGCAGGCTGGCTGCGTTATCTTCTTGGTGTGGATGATCAGGGCAATGCGTTCGAACGCTCTTCGGACCCGATGCTGGAGACACTGTCTCAGCAGCTGGAGGGCATTACACTCGGCCATCCAGAGAGCGTCGGCGACAAGGTTCGTCCGATTCTCAGCAATGCAAACATTTTCGGCTCTGACCTTTATGCAGATGGCATCGGTGATCTGATTGAGGATCTCTTTAAGGAGGAGCTTGCGGGCCCTGGCGCCGTAAGAGCAACCCTTAAGAAGTACCTTGACTGATTCTTTTTGAGGTCTATGGGCAGAAAGAGATGAGAGATTTATGCGTATCATATTTGCTACCCATAATAAAAATAAAATGATCGAGGTGCGCCAGATCCTGGGGGATGTGGCCACCGAGATCGTTGCAAAGAGCGAGCTGGGCATTGACTTCGAGCCCGTTGAGACCGGAAAGACCTTTGCGGAAAACGCAGAGCTGAAGGCCGTCGGCATTCGGAGCTATATGCTGGCACATCACATGCTGGAGGATGATGACATTATCATGTCGGATGACTCCGGCCTTTGTGTTAATTACATGCTGGGACTGCCGGGGATCTACAGCGCCCGTTACCTCGGGGAGGATACCTCCTATACGGTGAAAAATGCACGTATCATTCATGAGCTCCGCTATGCAGAGGGGGATGAGCGTGCCGCACATTTTACCTGCAATATCTGTGCAGCCTTCGCGGATGGCCGCGTATTTCATACGGAGGGGCTCTTCGAGGGCCTCATCGCGAAGGAGCCGAAGGGAGAGCACGGCTTCGGCTATGATCCGATCCTGTATCTTCCGGCATATGGAAAGACCTCTGCAGAGCTGACGCCAGAGGAGAAGAATGCCATTTCCCATCGTGGAAAGGCACTGCGCGCGATGCGTGATCTTTTGAAGGAGGTCATTGCAAAGGATCAGGAGAGACGCCCGGCGTCGGAACGAGGAGCAGAGGCTCAGGAGGAGAGCGGACTTGTCCGCCCCTTTTCAGACGATCCTCGTCGTCAGTGATTCCCACCGGAATGACCAGAATCTGAAGGATGTGCTGCGCCGCATTGGGATGATCGACATACTGATTCATCTTGGCGATGCGGAGGGCTCCGAAGGCATGATTCAGCAGTATGCCGGGGATGGCGTGCAGTGTTACTTCGTGCAGGGGAACAATGACTTCTTCACGTCCCTTCCGAAGGATCTCGTCGTGAAGCTGGGACGACATCGCTGTCTCCTCACCCATGGACACTATTATGGCGTCAATATGGGCGTAGAGGGTCTTGTAGATGAAGCGAAGCAGCGGGGCTGTGACGTTGCAATGTTTGGGCATACGCACCGTCCGTTTCTGAAGACGCTGGAAGGCGTGACCTGCCTGAATCCAGGCTCCATCAGCTATCCTCGTCAGGTGGACCGTCGTCCATCCTATATGGTGATCCAGGTAAACGAGGCGGGAGACTTCGACTACCATGAGGTATACCTTCCGCGCTAGCCTGAAATTGACAGGGATTCACTCTTGTATGTGAAAATAAAATCATATATAATGATTTTTGTAAGCGGTTACAAAGT
>DJEQ01000046.1:0-488 GCA_002431355.1 Oribacterium sp. UBA5894 | reverse complement strand
ATTAAGGTTTGTCCTGTTGTCGTAATTGACAATGTCGAGGATGCCGTTCCTCTGGCAAGAGCACTGGAGGCTGGACACCTTCCAATGGCAGAGGTTACCTTCCGTACACCGGCAGCTGCAGACGCTATTGCGGCTATGGTAAAGGAGTGCCCAAATGTTGTAGTCGGTGCAGGAACCGTTCTTGATCGTGAGCAGTGCACACGTGCTATCAATGCAGGCGCACAGTTCATCGTAGCTCCTTCCTTCTCGGATGAGGTTGCTCAGTGTGCCATTGGTCATGGCGTAGCATACTGCCCAGGTACCTGCACACCAACCGATATCACAAACGCACTTCGTTATAACCTTCCGATGGTAAAGTTCTTCCCGGCTGCTGCATACGGCGGACTGAAGACCATCAAGGCTCTGGCTTCTGTATTCCCACAGCTTAAGTTCATGCCAACCGGTGGTGTAAGCACAGAGAACGTTCTTGAGTATCTTTCATTTGATAA
>DJEQ01000087.1 GCA_002431355.1 Oribacterium sp. UBA5894 | reverse complement strand
AGTTTTCGGACGGCCTGAGGGGGACAGAGGAGAGCTGTAGACCGGAGTCGTTCTTTCAGTCCCTCGGAAGCTGTGTACCATCCGATTCGTTATCGGATCGGGTGGTGGAAGACTGAAACTCCAGCTGATCCATATAGGTCAGAAAAGCATCGATATCTGGAAGATAGAGATGGCCGCTTTCCTGTGAAATCAGTCCGAGATCACGAAGCTTTTTGAACTTTCTGGATACGGTCACGCGGTTCACGCCGAGAAGATCGGCCAGCAGCTGATGACTGACCTTTTCATTTAAAATCATCCCGTCCTTATAGGCTCTTCCGTAGTTTTCAAAGGTGCTGATGAGCATACGACACAGCTTCCACTCCGCATCCTGCTTGATGCCGATGCGCTGTGTTTCCATCGATGCACAGAACTTATTGCAGACAGAATCCAGTATATCGAGGGTGACATCGACATCGGATTTGAATGCACGTATGAGATCACAGCGATGGATTTTCAGAAGCTCAGAATCCGTCAGCGTCTTAAACAGCACAGGGCAGGTGCGTGGAAAAAGGACGTACTCTTCCAGAAAAAGAGAACCACTGCTCATAATGTTATAAATGCGATGATCCCCATCATAGCTGTCTTCGTAGGCGATGATGCGGCCCCTCTTGATATAGTAGATGGCATCCGGTTCCTTTTCACGGAAATCAAAGATAAAGCCCTTCGGATAGACATGTGTGGTGCCCAGCTTTTCTAGGCGGGTCGAGGTGCGGTTGATGTGCAATATGTGATACTGATCATCCATAAGCTGCTTTTTATCATCATTCATAACAGGATCCATTCATAAGAGAGAAAAGAACTGCTCTTTTCAACGTGGAGGAGCACAGAGCTTTGACACAGGCGTCAGGGCCCTCTGATTCAAACCAGTTTATTATAGCATTTTTATCAGTAAATATGTAAGAATCAAATCGACTGCAGGCGCAGCGATTGTGCAGTCTGCATAATTTTTATACATCGAATTATTTTTAAAAGTTAATCGATGCATGCAAAATGAAATGAAAGGTGGTATAATAGGTCAAACGACCTACCTAGTATAGTGTAAACGAAGTACATGAAGCATTCGAACGATCCAACAAATATCGCGCGAGGCAGGAGGGCTTATGAGATATGGTGCAGTCATCGTGGCGGCAGGCATGTCGCGACGGATGAAGGATTTTAAGCAGCTGATGAAAATCGGAGATATGACCTTTGCAGAGCGGGTCATCACGAACTTTCAGCGAGCCGGGGTACAGGACATCGTGATCGTGACGGGCTATCGTGGTGAGGAGCTCGAGAAATCCCTCCGCGGCTCCGGCGTTGTGTTTCTTCGGAATGAGCAGTACGAGACCACCAAAATGTTTGATTCTGCCTGCATTGGCTTCTCATACCTGAAGGATCGCTGTGACGCGGTGTTTTTCTGTCCGGTGGATGTGCCATTTTTTACGGATGAGACTGTAAAGGCGGAGATGAATCGAATCGAAAGTGCAGACATCATCGTTCCGTTCTGTCATGAGCGACCGGGGCATCCGCTGCTGCTCCGTGCGAAGGCCGTGGAGTACATCCTGCACTATTCCGGTGAGCATGGGATGCGCGGCGCGTATGAAAGCTTTGCGGAGAGGGAGATCGGCACGGTGCTTCACATTCGGGTCGAGGATGATGGAGCTGTGATGGATGCGGATACGAAGGAGGATTTCCAGAATCTTCTGGATCTTCACAATGCGCGCCTCATGCGACCGGAGATTCGCGTACGGCTGTGCAATACGAAGCCGTTTTTCGGACCGGGAACCGTGACGCTGCTTCGTCAAATTGATTCGATGGGCAATGTGCGCGAGGCCTGTGCGCTTTGTGGCATCTCGTACAGCAAGGGCTGGAACATTATCCATGATTGTGAAAATGAGCTTGGGTACCGCATCGTCGAGCGTCAGCCAGGCGGCAAGGATGGCGGGCGGTCGACCCTTTCCGAACATGGCCGGAAGCTGATTCTTCTCTATGAGCAGCTGGAGCGGGAGATGAATGAGATCGCACAGCAGAAGTTCAATGAAATCTTTCTGCATGGCGACTGGCTGAAGAAATCAAACCGTTATGGGGATATGGGCAATGAATAAGGCCGGAAGGACATGCGTAAGGGGCAGGGAGGACTTACCGTAGAGCAGCAGGATGTACGAACAGCGGAAGGTCGAAAATGAAAGGCAGGGATAGATGAAACGAGTGGCGATTTTTGGTGCCGGACAGGCAGGAGCGATGGTGAAGACCTGGCTTCCTGGAGACACGGAGCTCCTGTGCTTTATCGATAATAATAAGGAAAAGCAGGGCCTGTGCATGGAAGACTGTCCGGTGCTTGGCCTGGAGGAGGCGCTGCGTCTTCAGCCAGAAGAAATCCTGCTTGCCATGCTGAATCGTGAAGCAGCACAGGCGGTGCGCACGCAGCTCCGGGAGAGCGGCTTTCGTGGTCCCTGTGTCGATCTCGAAGCATTCCGGACCATACAGGATGTTCGTTTATCCGCCCTTCGCCTGCAGGCAAGGGAAATAGAGGAACGGAATCTTCCGGGAGATGTGGCAGAGCTTGGCGTTTATCAGGGCGCCTTTGCAGCGGAAATCAATCGACTGTTTCCGAGGCGTCGACTCTGGCTGTTCGATACATTTGAAGGATTTCATCCACGAGATCTCGACATGGAGGCCGAGCAGACGGGCGTTCGGAAGCCACGGAAAAGCTTTGCAGATACGACGGTGGAACTTGTACGGGCGCGGCTTCCCTATCCGGAGCAGGCGCGCTTCGTGAAGGGCTATTTCCCAGAAAGCCTGCAGCAACTGGAGGGAGATGAAGGATGCTTTGAGGCGATGAGAAATCTCCATAAGGTCGAGAAGAATACGGACAAGGCAGAAAATTCTTCGAAAGCACAGAGGCCGACAGGAACGCATGCAGATCTCCGCTTCGCACTGGTGAGCCTGGACCCGGATCTCTATGCACCGACGCTTGCCGGCCTTCAGTACTTCTATCCACGCCTTGTACCGGGTGGAAGAATCCTGATCCATGACTATACAAGCTGCCAGTTTGAAGGCGTGAAAAAGGCGGTGGACCAGTACTGCCGGGCACAGGGGCTTTTCGTACTGCCCCTCATGGACCTTCATGGGACGGCGGTGCTCCTGAAGCAAGGCGTAGCGGACACCTCTTCATAAACAGCTGGAGGCCCCGCAGAGTCAGCAGGGCGGATGCAACGAGGAAAGGAGCTCTGGGCGATGGCAGAGAGGAAACGCATCTTTCTTATCCGGCATGGAACGCCGGAAAGTAGAGATGAAGAAAAACGCTATATCGGATGGACGGATCTTCCGCTCAGCAGGCAGGGACGAAAGGAAGCACGGCAGCTCGGCCACTGCTTCGCACAGCGTCTGTCAGATGCTCCGTTTCGCATCTTCACGAGTCCGCTTGAGCGTTGCCGAAGTACGGCGATGGAAATCTGCCAGGGACTCTCAGAGGAGGGAGGAAGTCCACCGACACCGGTGGTGGTGGAGGCACTTCATGAAATTGATCTCGGTACCTGGGAGGGAAAAACAAGACAGGAAATTATGGAAGCCTTTCCAGAAGACTATGCGGAACGCGGAGCCCATCTGGGGCGATTTCGAACGCCGGGTGGTGAAAGCTTCCAGGAGGCCGGGGAACGCTTTCAGAAGGCCATGGAGGAGATCCTTTTCCATGAACATGAGGAAGGGAGAGAGAAAAATGACCTGAAACAACCGCAGCCGGAAGGACGCCGAGCTTCATGCACGGAGGCGACGGACTGTATTCTGGTGATCGCACATGCCGGTGTGCTGCGCGCGTATCTCAGCCTTCTTCTCGGCCGGGATATGGATCGGCTTCTGGAGCTTCCCATGCCGTATGCCAGTGTCACGGAGCTTGAGCTCTGCGAAGAGAAGCTCCCGAGAACAGACGGCGCCGCGGAAGGAAAGACGAAAATGCTTCTGACAGAAAATTCCGATCCGACGAAGACGTGGAGAACCCGCGTCTATGTTCGACCTGACGACATTGGCGTACGCCCGGAGGAGCTGCTAGATGAGGCGGAGATCCGGCGGCTGTACCGGAAATATGAGACGCCGGAACGGGTCATCCGCCACATGCGGAAGGTCGCGGAGGTCGCAGGACAGTGGATGACTGGTGAGCTGAACCGTGGGCGTGTCACGAAGGCCTGCCTCCTCCATGACCTCTGTCGGACGGTACCAGAGCATGCGCGCGTTACAGCGGAAGTGCTTCGGAAGGAGGGCTACCCGCAGATTGCGGCTCTCGTCGCCGTGCACCATGATGCCCGTTACACGGAGGCTGAGGCAGAGGAACCGCTCACGGAGGCCGAGCTTCTCTTTTATGCCGATAAGCGTGTACAGGAGGATCGCATCGTTACAGTGGAAGCGCGCTTTCAGGAGAGTCGGAAAAAATGCCGATCGCCGGAGGCCATGGCACATCATGCAGCGATGCTTGAAAAGACACGGAAAATTGAGGAGAAGCTGCAGCGACTCCGTGAGAGGAAATCGGAGAAACCACGTGGATGAACGGAACGACCAGAGGAAAGCACGGAACGCAGGGCCCTGCGAACGTGCACGAAATGAAAGCATGGAGATGAAGTATGAAGCTGATGAAAACAGAAGAGGCCGTCGGGCAGATGCTCTGTCACGACATTACCCAGATCATTAAGGGCGTAAAGAAGGGACCCGTGTTCCGGAAGGGACATATTATTACGGAGGAGGATGTGCCCGTGCTCCTTTCTGTCGGGAAGGACCACATCTACATCTGGGAGGTCAATGAGCACATGATGCACGAGAACGATGCGGCGATGGTGCTCTACGATCTTTGTAAAAATGAGCATCTGCACCGAAACGAGGATATCAAGGAGGGAAAGATCGAGCTGATTGCCGACTGCGATGGCCTTCTGAAGATCGATGTCGCGCGTCTGCAGCAGGTCAATGCCTATGGTCAGATGATGATCGCCTCCCTTCATAATAACTATCCCGTGAAGCAGGGGCAGCACGTGGCAGGCATGCGCATCATTCCACTCATCATTGAAAAGGAAAAGATGGAGGGTGTAAGGAAGCTCGTAGGGGAGAAGCCGCTGTTTCAGCTGCTGCCGTACCAGCATAAAAAGGTGGGCATTGTAACGACGGGCAATGAGGTTTACTACGGTCGAATCCAGGATACCTTTACGCCAGTCGTACAGGCGAAGGTTGAAGCCTTCGGAGCGGAGGTCGTTGCACATGAATACAGCTCGGATGATCCGGAAATGGAGATTGCATGCATCGAGAAGGTGCTGGCCGCAGGTGCGGACATGGTGCTCTGCACCGGTGGCATGAGTGTGGACCCGGATGATAAGACACCGTATGCCATTGGAAAGACCGCGGATCGTGTCGTGAGTTATGGTGCACCGGTGCTGCCGGGCGCGATGTTCATGCTGGCCTACAGGGGAGCCCATGATGAGATTCCGATGATGGGACTCCCGGGCTGCGTCATGTATGCGGGCCGAACGATTTTTGACCTCATCCTGCCACGGGTCATGGCCGGGGACATCGTGACGAAGGAGGACATGGACCGCCTCGGGGTTGGCGGCTACTGTCAGCATTGTCCGAGCTGTACCTTCCCGAACTGTGGCTTCGGCGCGTACGCGTAAGGCTTCGAGAGCAGGCATGGACGGAGTGTGGAAGAGGAAGCTGAAGATGCAGCACACGAGGCACGGGCCGGAAGCCATGCACGAAAAGGGATGCACTTCGGTAGATCGGAGGAAAGATGGGAACGGAATTATATGAAGAAATAAGGGAGCTAAACCCGAATGTGGAGAATGTTGTTCTGACCCTTCTCGAGGGAGAGGGCTTCGGCGAAAAGGCGCTCAGCTCCAATCGAGAGCTCGTGTGGACCTCGGAGCCGCAGGGCTTTTTTGCGGAGCATCGTGCGGAAGCTGCGGCGGTAGCCGACAGTGGACTTCTCGAGATCGCCGGGAAGCGCGTGTACGTAGAGCTTCTCGGGCATGCGAAGAAGCTTGTTGTACTGGGGGCAGGGCATGTCTCCATCCCGATCATTCGTATCGGACGCATGCTTGGCTGTCATGTCACCTGCATTGATGATCGACCGCAGTTTGCCAACAATGCGCGAAATGCCGGTGCCGATGAGGTGATCTGCGATGAGTTCATGAAGGCCCTGGCGCAGGTTCCGGGGGATACGGATACTTACTTCGTGATTGTAACGCGAGGACATCGCTGGGATCAGGACTGCCTCCGAGTGATCGCTAAGAAGCCGCACGCCTACATTGGCCTCATGGGCTCGAAACGACGGGTCCGGATCGTAAAGGAGCAGCTCGCGGCAGAGGGAATTTCGCAGGCCGTGCTCGATGCCGTCTATACACCGATTGGGCTTTCCATTGGCGCCGAGACCCCAGAGGAGATTGCCGTCTCCGTGATGGCCGAGATCATTGCCGTAAAGAACCAGAAGAAGCGGAATTTCGGCTATCCAGAGGAAATCCTCGACGCGATCCTCGGCGCAAATCCGCATGAAGCGCCGATCGAGGGACGGAAGATTCTGACGACGATTGTCACACGGAAGGGCTCGGCGCCACGTGAGGTGGGAACGAAGATGCTGATCCTTCCAGATGGACGCTGCATTGGAACGATCGGGGGCGGCTGCGTGGAAGCGGATGTGATGCGGCGGGGGCGCGAGATGCTCCTCGATGACGATCCGAAGCCGATCCTCTACCATGTCGACCTCACGGACGATGCGGCCTCCGAGGAGGGCATGGTCTGTGGCGGCGTACTCGACGTCCTGATGGAAGTGATCTGAAGCCATGCAGAGCGAAGGCTCCGTACAGGTCGAGAGGACACTATGCCTGGAGGTTTGCAGGAAAAAACTTGAAAAAGCCTCCTCAAATGAAAAGAGTATATCATGAAAGATCTTTATGACCGAAAAATCAATTACATGCGGATGTCGATCACCGATCGCTGCAATCTGCGCTGCCGCTACTGCATGCCAAACGGAGTGAGCGAGAAGGTTCCGATGACAGAAATCCTCCGCTATGAGGAGCTCGTGGAAATCGCAGAGGCGGCCATTTCGTGTGGCATCACGCGCTTTAAGGTGACGGGAGGCGAGCCGCTGGTGCGAAAGGATTGCGCCGCCTTCGTCGGCATGCTGAAAAAGCTGTCCGGTGTCGAGCAGGTCACGATGACAACGAACGGTGTGCTGCTTTCGGAAAATTTACCGGCGCTCGTTGCGGCCGGTCTCGATGCCGTCAATGTGAGCCTCGATACACTGCAGCCTGCGCGCTTTCGGGAGATCACCGGGGTCGATGCGCTCGGGGCGGTGAAGACCGGCATTCAGGAAGCATTGGCCGCTGGACTCCACGTGAAAATCAACGCCGTTTTACAGCGGGATGCCAATGCTTCCGAGTGGATGGATCTCGTTTCCCTCGCCCAATCCGATCCCATCGATGTTCGTTTCATCGAGATGATGCCGATCGGCTATGGCCGCAATTTTGATGCGGTCTATAACGAGGAGCTTCGTGCAGCGCTGAAGGAATGCTTCCCGGGTACGGTTGAGGATCCTCGCATTCATGGGAATGGTCCAGCGACCTATCTGCACATTCCGGGCTTTCAGGGCTCGATTGGCTTCATCAGTGCCATCCATGGGAAGTTCTGCGGACAGTGTAATCGCATTCGACTGACCTCCATGGGAAAGCTGAAGCCGTGCCTATGCTATGGCGATACGATCGATATTCGTCCGATCTTTACGGAGCAGGACCCGGCAGAGCGTCAGGCGCTTCTGAAAAAAGCCATACAGGAGGCCGTTCGTCGGAAGCCGGAGGCACATTGCTTTGAAGAGCTTAGCGAGATCACCGAGCAGAAGGAAATGGTGGAGATTGGCGGCTGAGATGAACGCAGTGGAAATCAGCGGTGAAGATGAACGAAGTTCAGAAAGCAGTACCGCGTGCGTGGAGTGGCACATGGAAGAGGAAAACAGGATACGACCAAGACGTAGCATGTTCAGCGGCATGGCATGCAGTGGAAATAGAGCGAAGGAGGGAATTCATCGTGAATAGAAGAGGAAAGGTGCTGGCGGTCTGCACCAGCGAAGCGAAGGGAACACAGAAAAAGCCAGTGGATGAGATTACGGTGAAGCCGGATTGGGGCATTGTGGGCGATGCACATGCCGGACACTGGCATCGACAGGTGAGCCTGCTCTCGTTTGAAAAGATCGAGGAATTTCGTGCGCGTGGCGCGAAAGTCGATTTCGGCGCCTTCGGAGAGAACATTGTCTGTGAGGGCTTCGATCTGAAGGCACTTCCGGTCGGGACGCGCTTTCAGATCGGTGATGCTCTCCTCGAGCTCAGCCAGATTGGAAAGGCCTGCCACAGCCACTGTGAAATTTATAAACGTGTGGGCGACTGCATTATGCCACGAGAGGGGGTATTTACCGTCGTGCTAAAGGGCGGCGTTATCCGACCAGGGGACGAAATCACGCTGATCGAGGCAGATCCGGCGCGTCCATTTACCGCGGCTGTCATCACGCTGTCCGACCGGGCATCGCGCGGTGAATATGAGGACAAATCCGGACCGCTCATTAAGGAGCGTCTCGAACAGGCAGGCTATCAGGTGCTCGAGCAGCTGGTGCTGCCGGATGGACGACCGCGTCTCGAGCTCGAGCTCAGCCGTCTCGCGGATCAGCGGCAGGTCAGCGTCATCTTCACGACGGGAGGCACCGGCTTCAGTGTTCGAGATGTAACGCCAGAGGCGACAAAGGCCGTGATCGATCGAGAAGTACCAGGCATTGGCGAAGCGCTGCGGGCCGACAGCCTGAAATATACGCCGAATGCGATCCTCAGCCGTCAGACGGCAGGCATTCGAAAGAGAACATTGATTGTGAACCTCCCAGGCAGCCCGAAGGCATGTAAGGAAAATCTGGATTTTCTGCTGAAGCCACTTTCCCATGGACTCGGCATCCTGCGGGGAACGGCGACGGATTAAAGAACAGGAGAAAAAATGAAAAGAACACATCGTATGGTCGGCATGGGCCTTCTTATGGCATCCCTCGTGAGCCTGTCAGCCTGTGGTGCTTCCGCACCGGCAGAAACCACGGCGAGTGCATCGACGGAAAGCGGGAATGCGAAGACCACGGCCGAATCCATAAAGGAGGAGACCGCGGAAGGCACGGTGGCAGGGACCGATGCAGCCTCTGCGAAAAAGACGGCATTGGAAGAAAGTGGAGAGCCGACGGAGATTCAGGTCTTCATCGCGGCCTCACTTAACACCGTCATGCAGGACCTCGCGAAGCAGTATAATGAACTTCATCCGGAGGTGACCATCACCTTCAATGCGGATTCCTCAGGAAAGCTTCTCACACAGATCGAGGAGGGCTACGCCTGTGACGTGTTCTTTTCAGCCTCTCAGAAGCAGATGAATACCCTCGATGAGGAGGACCATCTGGTCGTGGAGGGCACGCGGAAAAATGTCGTGAATAACCAGGTGTGCGTGATCACCACGAAGGATTCGGGCACGAAGGTGACGGGGCTCAAGAATATCGCGGAGGCGTCCTCGATCGCCCTTGCAGATGGCTCGGTTCCGGTTGGAAAGTATACACGGCAGGCCATGGTGAAGGCAGGTCTGCTGCCGGAAGCAGAGGATGTGTCGAAGATCACGACCGAGGAGGTCTCCGAGGCTCTGGGTGGTGTGGAAATCTCCGAGCAGTCCAATGTCTCAAAGGTCCTCGCCGCAGTGACCGAGGGCTCCTGTGAGGTCGGGACGACCTACTACTCGGACACCTACGGCTATGAGGATCAGGTCGTGATTCTCGAGAAGATTCCATACGAGCTGACGGGCAATGTCATCTACCCGATTGCGGAGGTACAGAACGACGAGGCGGACGAGACGGAGCAGGCGGCGGCCCGGGATTTCATTGATTTCGTGACCTCAGAGGACGCGAAGGCCATTTTCCAGCAGTATTATTTCGACACGGATGTGGAGTGACCGAGGCGAAGTGAACGTGTGGACATGGATTGAAGCTTCGAACATCAGGGTGCACGGAGCTATGGTACAGGCTTTCAGCACCTGGCGTGGCAGGTGGCATCGATAGGAGGAAAGAACCATGGAGGAATGGATGGACTTCGTTGCGGGGCTGGACTGGAGCCCGCTCTGGATTTCATTGAAGACAGGAATCGTTGCGACGGTGCTCTGCTTTTTTCTCGGCATTTTTGCAGCGCGGAAGATCATGACACTGCGCCCTGCTGTGAAGGCCGTAGTGGACGGCATTCTGACGCTTCCCATGGTACTGCCACCGACGGTCGCGGGCTTCTTTCTCCTCCTTCTATTCTCGAAGCGGCGGCCGCTTGGCATGTTTCTCTGGGATCACTTTGAACTCAAGGTCGTGCAGAGCT
This sequence comes from Oribacterium sp. UBA5894, assembly GCA_002431355.1. Taxonomy (GTDB): domain Bacteria; phylum Bacillota; class Clostridia; order Lachnospirales; family Lachnospiraceae; genus Oribacterium. Next base: position 9,573 of record DJEQ01000087.1, on the reverse strand, counting down.
GGCTTGGCTGCATTATCGCTGCCACGGTCATTGCCTTTCCCCTCATGTATCGGAATGCGCGTGCGGCCTTCGAGCTTATCGATGAGAATCTCGTCTATGCGGGACGGACCCTCGGGATGTCGGAGCTTTCGATCTTCTGGAAAATTGTGCTGCCGACCGCCGGTCCCGGCATTGCCAGCGGCACGATACTCACCTTCGCGCGCGCCCTTGGGGAATACGGCGCCACGTCAATGCTCGCCGGAAACATTCCCGGAAAAACCGCGACGATCTCCCAGCGCATCGCGATGGTCATCCAGGACCAGGACTATGGAACAGCCGGGATCTGGGTCGGCATCGTGCTTGTGATCGCATTTCTGTCGATTTTTCTGATGAATCTGGTTTCAGGAAAGACCGGGAAGCAGCCGAAGCGCTGGTAATGCATGGAGGACAGAAGGAATGAACGGAATTTCTGTACATGTCAGGAAGAGCCTGGACGGCTTTCAGCTTCATATCGATTTTGAGGAAAATGCGAAGCGGATCGGTATTCTCGGCGCTTCCGGCTCTGGAAAAAGCATGACCCTGAAAGCCATCGCAGGCATCGTGCAGCCAGACGACGGCGAGATTCGACTCGGCAATCGCACGCTCTACGATGCTGCACGGAGGATCAATCTGAAGCCGCAGGCGAGGCGAGTGGGGTATCTTTTTCAGAACTATGCCCTGTTCCCGACCATGACCGTGGAGGAAAATATCGCGGCCAGTCTACATGGATCGAAGGCGGAGCGTGTCGCGCGGACGCAGGAAATGATAAGAAAGTTTCAGTTGGAGGGACTCGGAAGGCGCTTCCCATCCCAGCTTTCCGGCGGACAGCAGCAGCGCGTCGCCCTTGCGCGCATCATGGCGTATCAGCCGGAGGTGATCCTCCTCGATGAGCCATTTTCGGCCCTCGATGGCTACCTCAAGGATCATATGCAGGAGGAGCTCATCGAGATGCTGAGGGACTATGAGGGCACGGTGCTCATGGTGTCGCACAGCCGCGATGAAATCTATCGCTTCAGCGAGCGCCTCCTCATCCTCGATCATGGCGAAATCCTCGACCATGGCGACACGAAAGAAATCTTCGCACATCCGACAACGAAGGCGTCCGCGCGACTGACAGGCTGTAAGAATTTTTCAGCCGTCCGCGTGCTCGATGCCCATACACTGGAAGCTTTGAGCTGGGGTGTGACGCTCCATGTTGAACGAACGCTCACGGAGGACATTCACTACCTTGGCTACCGGGCGCATCAGTTCGAGCCCATCTGGGGAGCACGCGAGGAGAACTGCATCGCCTTTCGTCTCGCCTCGAAGGCGGAGCTTCCGTTCGAACGAAACTACTATGTGAAGCCGGAAACGGAGCATTATGATCGGGATGACCTTCTGACCTGGCTCGTGCAGCGGGCCTGCTGGGAGACCCTCGACGAAAAGGGCCTGCCGGATTATCTGAAGCTGCACGAACGCGACATGCTGTTTTTGAAATGAACCGTTGGAATCGCGGATGGAGAGATGCAATCCACGAAGATGCATTCAGTCAGCAGCTGGAACATGACAAAGCAACACAGCTCGAGGACGTTCGTACTCGAAGAAAAGAGGAAAATAAAATGGAAGAGCAGACACAGGAATTTACGCATTTTGATGCTGCGGGCAATGCCTACATGGTCGATGTATCCGGGAAAAGCATTACGAGCCGGATGGCCATCGCAACCGGAAGGATCCAGGTGTCGAAGGAGGTTTTCGATGCAATCTTGGGAAAAAAGGTAAAAAAGGGCGATGTGCTCACCGTCGCACAGGTCGCCGGCATCATGGGCACGAAGCGCACCTCGGATCTTATTCCGATGTGCCATATCCTGAATCTTACGAATGCGAAGGTCTGGTTTGAGCTTCATGAAGAAACCTGCAGCATCACGGCCTTCTGTCAGGTGAAGACGGAGGGAAAGACCGGCGTCGAGATGGAAGCCCTCACGGGCGTCCACATTGCCCTGCTCACAATCTATGACATGTGTAAGGCCATCGATAAACGGATGGTCATGACGGACATCCACCTCGTCGAGAAAAACGGCGGGAAGAGCGGAGATTTCCTATTTGAGGAGAAGTAGAATGCCGCTGGGCGGCGTACCATGGAAGCGCAGGCCTAAGACATGCCGAAATTTCAGCATCTTCTGATTTCGGAAACACGTAGAAGCGCAGATACGAATTTGAAAAATGCACTATAGGCACGCGAGAGCTCGAAATGAGCCCAAATGCCTATGGTGTTTTTATTTTGCATAGGCACGTTGAGCGTTTTCGCACTGAAGCGTGCCTATGGTTTTGTCTGGAGCGGTGCGATTTTATAGGCATTTTTCCATTTTAAAGCGCTTACAGTGCCTAAGGCGATAAAATAAACGTCCTACGAGCATAAGCATGCTTCCATTTTAAAGCGCTTACAGTGCCTATAGGTTCCTGCGGATGCGCAACCGTCTTAGGCATGCTTGGGTGTGGATCAGAAAATGTGCCTGTGATCATTCAATGAGACTCATTTTTCTCCGAACTGCGCTATACTAAGAATATTTAGAAGCATTCAGAAGAAAGAGTAAGATGAGACGATAAGCCACCACAGGAAGTGAATTTTCCTAAATGAAATCCATCAAGTGACGGAAAGAGAATGAGAATAACAAGTGGTGCGGCAGAGGCATTCAGGAGTGGAGGAGAAGGAGAAGCATGAATCTGAAGGAACAGCAGTATGTATGTACATTGGCACAATGCCAAAACCTGACGCGTGCAGCAGAGGAACTGTACATTTCTCCATCGGCGCTTAGTGTCTACATCAGCAACCTGGAACGGCACCTTGGAACTCCACTATTTGAACGGACTGGGAAAGCGTTTGTGCTCACGGCCATCGGAGAAGCCTATGTGGTTCGTGCTCGGAAGATGCTGGAGATGAAGGCGGAGTTTGATGAGCTGCTGAAGAGTGAACTGCAGAAGAGTCATCCGACGATTCGTGTTGGTATTCAGCAGCGACGTGCCATCGCCATCATTCCGGAGGTGCTGAAGCGCTTCATGCTGGTGTATCCAGATGTAGATGTGATTTTTCGTGATGGAACCCTGAGTGATTTGACTCAAATGTATAAAGACCACCGAGTGGATCTGCTTGTGTCCATTTTTCAGGAGGCACTTCCAGATGCCATCTGCGAAGAGCTGGCGACAGAAAAGGTGCTGGTTGCACTTCCGGATACGCATCCCGCAAATCACCTGGCTTACCATGTCGAAGGAGACACATTTCCGCATCTGGATGTAAGCGGCCTCGATGGCGAAACCTTCATTGTTCCGCCCGCAGGGCAGAGCATGCGAGGAGAAGCCGAGCACATCTGGGAGCAGAACCATATCCACCCAGGGCGGACCATTGAAATATCACACTTTGATATCATTATGGGCATGGTGGATCAGGGACTGGGTGTTGCTTTTAATCGGCTAGGCTACATTCAGGATATGGAACGCTTCCGGCATGTGCGTTATTACCTTATGAACCGGGAAGCATATGAAGCGAAGGTCATGCTTGTCTATCGAAAGGAGCATACGCTCTCAACCTGTGAAAAGATGCTGATTGAGATTCTGAAGGAAGCAGTGCGTGAACGCTACGTCATCACAGATGAGATGCTTCAGTGAGGGGATACGGTAAACGCACGCGGAAAGGCGGGCTACGATACTTGGACCATGCTGTATAATCATGCCAGCCATGAATAAATGGAATCTGTTTAAACCTTTTGAAAAACTGAATATCTGATTAAATAAAACGAAATGGCAAATTGCATACGACTGCACTAATCTGTATAAATATACATTTATTTATTCAAGGGGGGCTTCGTATGAGTGCCAAGAAAAAATTTCATGTCCCGCACAGCTTCGTCATCGTGTTTTCGATGATTCTGGTAGCTGTGCTTCTTACCTGGATCATTCCGGCTGGAGAGTTTGTCCGTGTGGAGAATGCAGACGGCATCAAGGTTATTGATCCATCGCAGTTCAGCTACATTGAACGCACACCGGTGAATCCTTTTCTGATTCCGATGTACATCGTGAGCGCCTTTATCAAGCGTGTAGATATCATGCTGGTCATTCTCTTTTCGGGGGCAGCCTTCCATATGCTGACGAAGGCGGGAGCCCTGCAGGCAGTGATTGCAAAGCTTGCAAAGAAGTTTTCCAATAACCTGTATGTATTCATTCCGATTCTGACCCTGATGTTTGGTCTCATCTGCACGACGCAGGCGGTCAATATGTTCATCGCCTTTGCACCGGTCATGGTGATGCTTGCGCTGGCCATTGGCCTGGATTCGATCACGGGCGCAGCCATCATTCTGCTTGGTGGCGCCATTGGTTTCTCGACGGGAACATTGAACCCGAGTACGACCGTGGTGGCGCAGAAGATCGCGGAGCTGCCACTGTATTCCGGCATTGGCTATCGCTGGGTATGCTTCGCTGTTTACTATGTCATTACAAATCTCTTCCTGGTACGCTATGCCTTAAAGATTCAGAAGGATCCGACGAAGAGTCCGATGTATGAGCTGGATCAGCACAGTGAGTTCCGTACGAGTGGTGGTCTCGACGATTTCGGCACCATTGATCTTCGAAAGATTCTGTGCATTGTAGCTCTGGTGGTATCCCTCGCGGTTGTGATTTACGGAAGCATTAAGCTCGGCTGGGATATGGAGCAGATGGCGGCCATGTTCATCTGGCTTGCCGTTATTGTAGGTGTCATTGCTGGATTTGATACGACAACTATTTCCAGATACTTTCTGGAGGGTTGCCAGAAGATGATGTCCGCGATGATCATCATTGGCCTTGCGCAGTCCATCAGCCTCATTATGTCCGATGGCAAAATCATTGATACGGTCATTTATGCACTGGCAGGGGTTCTCAATCATGTACCGGCAATCCTGATGGGACCGGCCATGCTGATTGCCAATACGATCATCAATGTCTTCATCACCTCAGGCTCTGGTCAGGCTGCAGCCGTGATGCCGATCCTGGCCCCACTTTCGGATCTCATCGGTATGACACGCCAGACAACGATCCTTGCATTCAACTTCGGTGACGGCTTCTGTAACTATATTCTTCCAACCTCCACCGCGCTTATGGGCATCATCAGTGCCTGCAACATCCCGTATGACCGCTGGATGCGCTTCATGTGGAAAATGTTTGCGATCTGGCTTGTGACGGGCTCCGTGCTGCTTGTGATTGCACAGCTCATGCACTATGGTCCGATGTGATGCGGAAGGATCACCATAAATTAAAATCATGTAGATTCACGTTTAGACATGCATCATTTATGAAGGAAGCATAGAGAAGAATTGCCACACCATATGCATGTTTGCGTGGTGTGGCAGAATTATGTGATAGAAATATTTAGCAAGGAGATAAGAATATGGATGATAAGCAGACTTTATTTCAGGCGATTGATGCGCAGCGCGATACACTGTGTACAATGGCGGATCAGATCTTCGACCATCCAGAATATGATGGCGAAGAGGTTTTCGCGAGTGGCCTTTTAACGGATTATCTTCGAAATAATGGATTTGAAGTTGAAATGGGCGTGGGTGGCTTTCAGACGGCCTTCCGCGCGACCTATCATCATGGAGAGGGTGGGCCTGTGCTTGGCATTCTGTGCGAGTATGATGCCCTGCGAAACCTCGGCCATGGCTGTGGTCATCACATGCAGGGACCGGGCTGCCTCGGGGCTGCAGTGGCCCTGAAGAATCTGGATACCGAGAAGCCATTCCAGCTCGTCGTGTATGGCACACCTGCCGAGGAAACCTTCGGAAGCAAGGTCCAGATGATTGCGCGTGGCTGTTTTAAGGAGCTTGACGTTGCCTTCATGATGCATGGCGGTCCGAATACCTGTACGGATGTGAAGTGCCTTGCGAATAAGACCTACAACGTGACCTTCCATGGTCATCGTGCACATGCCGCTCTGGCACCGGAAAAGGGACGCAGTGCCTTCGATGCCATGCTGGTAGCCTTTCAGGGTATCGAATTTTTGCGGGAGCACGTACCAGATGATGTGCGTATGCATTATACGATGACGGAGCTTCCGGGCCCATCCAATGTTGTGCCAGCGACCGCAAAGGGCGAGTTTGCACTTCGTTCCTTTTCTGGAAAGGAGCTGGAAGAGCTGGATGCCCGCTTCCGTGACATCATTAAGGGCGCAGCACTCATTGCCGGTGTCACGTATGAGATCGAGGAAGGCAACTTCTTCCTGAATAAGATTCCAGTGCTGCTTTTAAATAAGCTTCTGATGGACAATGCTTCCCTCGCGGGTGCACCACAGCTCGCACCACCTCGGGAGAAGACGGGTTCTACGGATTTCGGCAATGTCATGCACGAAATTCCAGGATCCTGCATCCGCGTCGCCTTCGTCCCAGAGGGAACCGCCTCGCATTCCCAGGAATTTGTGGACGCCGGTAAAACGGAGGCCGCGCATAACTGCGTGATCTACGGTGCGAAGGCCATTGGCGGTGCCTGCTATGATCTCATCGAGACGGAAGGACTTCTGGATCAGGTAAAAGCAGAATTTGCACAAAGCAAAAAAAAGAATCAGTAAAGAAAAGAACTCGCCGAGAGGCGAGTTCTTTCTTCATAGGCTCAGCTTCTTATACAGCGGTGACTGCTCGCGGAGGTAGGCGACGATTGGCTTCAGAAGCTCGACGACCTCATTGACGTCCTGCATCGTGGTTTCAGGACTCAGCGTCAGGCGGAGACTGCCATAGGCATCCTCGTGGGAGACGCCGATCGCGGTGAGCACATGGCTTGGATCAAGGGAGCCGCTGGCGCAGGCGGAGCCGGAGCTTGCGTAGATGTGCTTTTCATTCAGGAGAAGCAGCAGGGTCTCGCCTTCAATGTACTTGAAGCAGACATTGACATTATTCGGGAGGCGATGCACGGGATCCCCATTCAGCGTAGTGAATGGAATCTCTGCGAGGAGTCGTGCAATGAGATGATCCCGCACCGTGGTTTCGCGGGCACGGCGCGCATCCATCTCCGCGCAGGCGATTTCAGCGGCGCGTGCGAAGCCGACCATGCCGGCGACATTTTCTGTTCCCGCACGACGGCCGCGTTCCTGTTCCCCACCATGGAGAAAGCTCGGAAGCTTCACGCCGCGGCGAATATACAGAAAGCCGATCCCCTTCGGACCATTCAGCTTATGACTGCTGGTGGAGAGAAGATCGACCTGCAGCGCATCGACGTTCAGCGGGATATGCCCATAGGCCTGGACAGCATCCGTGTGAAAAAGAATCCGCTGACCATGCGCGTTCTCGTATTCTTTGAGCCGCTTCCCGATCTCGGCAATCGGCTCGAGGGTCCCGATCTCATTATTTGCGGCCATCACGCTGACCAGCACCGTATCCGGGCGAAGCGCCGCCATGACGGCATCCGGATCCACGTGCCCCTCGGCATCGACCGGGAGATATGTCACGTCGAAGCCGCGCTTCTCGAGGTATTCGCAGGTATGGAGGATGGCGTGATGCTCGATGACATCCGTGATGATATGTCCCACTGGATGCGAGCTAGAGCTTCCGTCGGCCTCTGAAGATGAAGACTCCGACGTCCCTTTCGCTTGCGCTGCGGATGTTCTCTGAAGCTGCCCCTGCCCGAGCTCGGCCCCGCCGATCAGTGCCCAGTTATCGGACTCGGTGCCACCGCTCGTAAAGTAAATTTCGGAAGGATGGGCCCCGATGGTTTCGGCAATCGTGCGACGGCTCTCCTCGACGGCCCGCTTCGCCCGCTGCCCGAGCGTATAGATCGTCGAGGCATTGCCATAGTCCTCCGTAAGATATGGCAGCATGGCCTGCAGGGCCTCCTTCGAAAGTGGTGTAGTGGCTGCATTGTCGAGATAATAGTATTTCATGGAATCCTCTTTTCTCATGTTCTTTTAAGAATCATTATAAGTCCATTTCGGTATATCGCAAAGCTTAAGAAAATCGACACAAGAGGGAAAATATGTGCTAAAATTCTTAAGAATTCACAAAAAGTTCACATATGACTTCCGTTTCATTTCTGGAGGAACTACATGAAACCAAACAAACTCTGTAAACGTATCACCTCACTTCTTCTGGGAGCGCAGATCGGACTTTTGCAGCCGCTCTGCTCGCTTGCGGACCTGCCGAGGCAGGAGCCGACGGTGATCGATGGCACACGACTCGAGAAAGACCAGCTGACCGAAGGGGATCTGGTTTATTTTGGTGTGTCCGGACTTACCCTGAAGGAGGCCAACGATACCTACGAGGTCGCGATCTATCGTGAGGGCAATCTCGATGAAGAGGCATCGGTTACGCTTCATGCCCTCGATATTTCTGCAAGCTATGGCGAGGACTATCGACTTCTGGGGTCCCATCTTACGACGACGGGCGAGGAGGAGACCATCCTTCAGCAGGTCGTGAAGAGCTCGAAGGATGAGGACGAGGCGGAAGGAACCGAATACAGCTATGACGAGGAAAGCGGAACCGTTGAGAAGGTCGGAAAGACCAGCGCGACGGAGGTAAAGGAAAAGCTCGAGCAGGCCGCGGCGCAGGAAAAGAGTGCGGATTCCGAGGATACGAAGGAGAGCACAGACGATGCGGAGAAGTCCGAGTCGTCGGATGAAAAGGATGCAGCTGAGACCTCCGAAGAGAAGAACGAGACCGAAGACCGCGAGGATGAGGAAGAAAGCTCCGAAGAGAAATCAGAGGAGAAGACGGAGACCTCCGAAGAGAAATTAGAAAGCGAAGGCGCCGAGTATTCCGAGGAAGCATCGGAGGAAAAGAACGCTGCTGCAGAGGAAAGGGAAAACACCGAGGCTGAAAACCGCGAAGACAAGGCGGTATCCATTTCTGACGATGCGGTAGAGAAGGCGGAGACTTCCGATCAGAAGGACGCCGCTGAAACCGTGGAAAAGGCCGAGCGCGAAGATAAGAAGATCGAAAACGACGACGAGAAGTCTGAGGAAAAGGCTGCAGAGAAGACCGAAGCTGCCCATGAGAACGACGAGAAGTCTGAAGAAAAGGTTGGCGACAAGACTGCAGAGAAGACCGAAGTCTCCCATGAGGACTCCGAGAAGACCGACGCTTCGGAGAATTCCGATGTGACGGAGGAACAGACCGACGCGAAGACCGAAACGGAAACAGCGGCCTCTACGAAGTCAACGAAGTCCAGAAAACCTGTAGTTGTCGATGATCTCGATACGGAAGAGGAAAGTAATGACGACGAGAACGAACGGCTCGCCTCCGCTTCCGTACTGTCCGTTGCTGGCAGTGATGCCGTGACCTCGACGAAGAGCCGTCTTGCGCTCCTCAAGGAGGAGGCGACCGGTGAACCGACCCGTGAGGAGGGCTCGAGCGGTGTGAGCGGCAGTCTTACGGATGCGATTCTTGCCGAGATCATGCCGGAGCAGATTGCGGAGATTCCGTATGCCGCTGAGCAGACGATCACCTTCGCCCCGAATGAAGACGTACAGTATGTGCGCTTTAAGGTATATGATGACGACGCTTCCGAGGGAACGGAGGCGTTCTCCCTGATGATCACGGATGCAGAGAATATGGAGCCGTACAAGGT
>DJEQ01000033.1 GCA_002431355.1 Oribacterium sp. UBA5894 | reverse complement strand
CATGAGCTTGGCTTAAATATCACGGAGGAGCAGATTAACGAGCTGAAGGCACATCAAGACGACATCAACTATGAGGTGGCTGAGGCTCGCGAAAAGGAAGTCCGTCATGATGTGATGAGCCATGTGTATGCCTATGGCGTAGAGTGCCCGAATGCAAAGGGCATCATTCATCTCGGCGCCACCTCCTGCTATGTCGGTGACAATACGGACATTATCATTATGCGGGAAGGACTCCAGCTCGTGCACAAGAAGCTCGTCAATGTCATCAACGAACTCAGCAAATTTGCACTGAAATACAAGGATATGCCGACGCTTGCCTATACCCATTTTCAGCCGGCACAGCCTACAACGGTTGGAAAACGCGCTACGCTCTGGCTGAATGAGCTCGTGCTGGATCTGGAAGACCTCGAGTATGTCATGTCATCCCTCAAGCTCCTGGGCTCCAAGGGCACGACGGGCACGCAGGCCTCCTTCCTGGAGCTTTTTGATGGCGACCATGAGAAGTGCCGGAAGCTCGATCAGATGATTGCCGAAAAGATGGGATTCTCCTCCTGCTACCCGGTATCCGGACAGACCTACAGCCGGAAGGTGGATTTCCGTGTACTGAGTGTGCTCGCCGGCATTGCCCAGTCTGCACATAAGTTCACGAATGACATTCGTATGCTGCAGCATATGAAGGAGGTCGAGGAGCCATTCGAGAAGCATCAGATCGGCTCCAGCGCGATGGCATACAAGCGGAATCCGATGCGCTCCGAGCGTATTGCGTCGCTTGCAGATTACGTCATGTCCGATCTTATGAATCCAATGCTGGTTGCCTCGACGCAGTGGTTTGAGCGCACACTGGACGACTCTGCCAACAAGCGTCTGTCGGTGCCGGAGGGCTTCCTGGCAATTGATGGAATTCTGGATCTCTATCTTAATGTCGTGGATGGCCTCGTGGTTTATCCGAAGGTGATTCGCAAGCATCTGATGGCAGAGCTTCCGTTTATGGCGACGGAGAACATCATGATGGATGCAGTCAAGGCCGGAGGCGACCGGCAGGAGCTGCATGAGAAGATCCGTCAGCTCAGCATGCAGGCTGGAAAAACTGTGAAGGAGGAGGGAAAGGAGAACAATCTTCTCGAACTCATTGCGGCGGATCCGAGCTTCCATCTGTCCCTTGCCGATCTGGAAGCCAGCATGAAGCCGGAGCGCTATGTAGGACGTGCACCGGAGCAGACAGAGGAGTTCATTCGTGATGTGATCACGCCGATTCTCGATAAGAATAAGGATGTACTCGGCCTGACCGCAGAAATCAATGTCTGATGGTCATACGACGATGCATGCGCTGAAGGCGCATTGAGAATGCATCGTCTTTGTGTGGGGGACCCTGTCCGGGTCCCTCTTTCATTCTGAAGACGGAAGCGTAGCGTTGCATCAGGGGCCGCTCATGAAAAGGATGAGGCACCGGGAAAAAGAAGGAGGACGTTGTATGGAGCAGTTTCAGCTTTCACCATGGATCAGCACAGAGTATTCCTACGCACTGGCAAAACGGATGGAACAGTTTCGCTCTCATCCGCTTCTTGGATACCGCCCCGCTGGTTCGAGTGCGGAATTTGCAACTGGTGAGATGCTTCTTCAGGAAATGCGTACGCTGGGGCTTCAGGATGTCCATAAGGACCCCATTCAGGTCGATGCCTGGGAATTCCATAAGGCAGAGCTTGTATGGGAACGGGAGGATGGAAGCATTGGCCTTCAGGCACAGCTTGGTGGCTATCAGACGAGCTTTACAACCGATGGACCGAAGGAATTTTCCCTTGTCTACGTTGGAAAGGGAACCGCGGCAGACTATGAGGGAAAGGATGTAAAGGGAAAGCTGGTTCTTGCAGAGATCAATCAGCGGGAGGAATGGTGGATCAACTTCCCGGTCTATCAGGCCTATGTACGCGGTGCGGCAGCACTCATTGCCGTACAGGAGGGAGGCTTTGCCGAGCTTCAGGATGAGGCACTTAATGCACAGGATATTGCAGGCCCTTCGGAGGCGGCGGCCTTCTCCATGTCGCGGGCGGATGCACGTGTGCTGAAGGAGGCATTGAAAACCCGGAAGGAGCTGAAGGTACGCTTTGATGCGGAAAGTCAGATTCGGGAAAAGCAGCACTCCTACAACATCATTGGGACGATTCCCGGAGAGTCACGGGAGGAAATGATTCTTCTTTCGGCGCACTATGACTCCTACTTCAGTGGCTTTCAGGATGACAATACCGCCGTTGCCATGATGTTCGGCATTGCAAAGGCCCTGATGGAGAGCGGCTATCAGCCGAAGAAGACCATCGTGGTGGCGGCGCTCGCTGCAGAGGAGTGGGGAATTGTCAATTCGAAGTATGACTGGTCTACGGGAGCCTATCAGCAGGTCTTCTGTGTTCGGCCGGAGTGGCAGGGACGCGTTGTAGCCGATTTCAATTTTGAGCTTCCGGCACATGCCCATGGAAGGAAGGATGCGGTTCGAAGCGTGTACGAATATGTGAGCTTCCTGAAAAAAGCCATTGAGGGGATTCCCGTGGATCCGGAGGCCTATCCGGAGGGACTTGAAATCCATGCACCGATTCAGACGATGTCCGATGATTTCTCTATGGCGATTGCGGGTATTCCGTCGATGGTCAATGAATTCACCGACAGCTCCTTCATGGAAACGCACTACCATTCGCAGTTTGATAATGAGGAGTATTATCATGCACCGGTATACCGCTTTCACCACCTGCTGTATGCGACGCTTGTGACGAAGTTTGATCAGCTGATCCTTCCACCGCTTGATTTCTCTGTTCTGTTCGAGGCGATGAACCGAAGCCTGGATCTTCAGTTTTCGGACAGCTTTCATGCGCTGGGAGAGAAGCTTGATCAGGTGACAAAGCGCGCAGCAGTGCTTGGAAGGGAAGTATATCAGTGGATCGAAAAGGTAAATGAGGAAGGATGCATCCTTCCAGAGAGAGCGAGGGTCCATGACATACTGATGAAGGCCTTCCGAAAGGCACAGGATTCCTTCGTGCGCCTCGACTGGCAGGATACGGTACTCTTTCCACAGGAGGCCGTACGGCAGAACCTCACGCATATAAAGGCTGCAATCCACTGCCTGGAGGAGAGGAACCCGGAGGGGGCACTGGATGCCATCTATGAGATCGATAATAACTGCTATGCATTTCAGTTTGATGAAGAGGTGTTTAATTACTTTACAGATTATGTATTCTGTCAGCCGAAGGAACGCCTCCAGTGGGGGGCAGGACGCATCGTCCATCATGAGAACCTGTATCAGCTGGTACAGAAGCTGAAAAGAAAAAAAGAAACAGGAACGAGCTCCTTTGAGGAGGAGCTCCGCATGCTGAATCAGGTACGAAAAAATCAGGAAGCCTGCTATCGGTCGGACCTTGAATATATGATTCGGGAAACGGAGAATATCATGGACAGCCTGAAGGAAATTCAGAACATGAAAAAGGGAAAGGAAGCATAAACGAAATTGTGTTATGGACAGTGATAAATTATACCGTGTGAAAAAAGAGGATATTCCGAAGCTTGAAAAGCTGCTGTCGGTCTGCTTTGCAGAGGATCCCTTATACTGTAAGCTGATTCCGGATGAGGATACACGGAAGCGCCTGATGCCAGAGCTTTTTCACTGCGATCTGGAAGAAATGTTTGCCACCTGTGAGATCTTCGCGGACAGCCCGGAGCTGAAAGGAATTCTGGTCGTATCGGATGAGTCTGAGCCCTATAATTTCTTTCAGTATTATCTCACAGAGCTTCGGGCGAATATCAAAACCGATGAATACCTGATCAAGGAAGATCCGAGTCTACGGGCGTTCTGGAATTTTGTGCTTGGAAAAGACTATCTGAATGAGAAGTGGACAGATCAGCTGCATCAGGAGGAGCGCATTCATATCATTTACCTCGCCGTAGATCCATCGGCACAGCATCACCATATTTCTTCGCTTTTACTGGGAGAGACGATTGCCTATGCGCATGCACATCATCTGATGATTTCGCTGGAAACCCATAATGAGCACAATGTGGCCATGTATGAGCATTTCGGTTTTAAGCTGTATGGTGTGATGGAAAAGCATTTCGACTTAAAACAGTACTGCATGATTCGAGAGGTTCAGTAGCCCACTTGAAATTAAGAGGCTTACCCGATATAATAAATCTGTCTGTGCGTAGGCACAGCACAGGAGGAGAGGATGATGGACCTGAAACGAATATGTGCGATTCTTGCCTTGATTCTTCTTGCGCTTCTTCTGGTCGCAGCGCTCTATTTTGCGGTGACAGGGGCCACGCAGTACCTTCTGGCATGCTTATTCTGTCTCATCGTGGTACCGGTGGTCATTTATGTTTTTCTCTGGTTCACGAAGCTGACAAAAAAACATTAACATAGGATGTTCTGGTCACGAATCTCTCACATGGAAATCAGCGAGGTACGCTGAAATCAACTGTGTCAAAAAGGTGAAGAACACCCATAGTATCCGAGACGGATACTATCCTGTAGGAGGATTCACATGGTAAGAGCAATCGTTGGAGCAAACTGGGGCGATGAAGGAAAGGGCAAGATCACGGACATGCTTGCCGAAACATCGGACATCGTTGTACGTTTCCAGGGCGGCGCAAATGCCGGACATACCATCATCAATGAGTATGGTCGTTTCTCCCTCCACCTTATGCCAAGCGGCGTATTTTACCGCCATACAACGTCCGTACTCGGAAATGGTGTTGCACTCGACATCGAGAAGTTCTGCGCAGAGCTGAAGTCCATTGTCGATGCAGGGGTTCCAACACCGAAGATTCTGGTTTCCAATCGTGCACAGGTCATGATGCCATATCACGTTCTGTTTGATACGCTCGAGGAGGCCAGACTGGCAGGAAAGAGCTATGGCTCGACCAAGTCCGGTATTGCTCCGTTCTTCTCGGACAAGTTCGCAAAAATCGGTCTTCAGGTGAATGAGCTTTTTGATGAAGAGGTTCTCGAGGACCGCCTTCATAAGGTAGTAGAAATCAAGAATGCAACTCTGCGAGAGCTCTATCATGCACCGGAGCTGAAGTATGAGGAGCTTCTCGAAGAAATGCATCGTCAGAGAGATATGATCGCACCGTATCTTGCAGATACCTCGAAGTTCCTTCGGGAGGCGTTGAAGGAAGGCAAGACGGTTCTTCTGGAGGGTCAGCTTGGTACCATGAAGGATCCAGATCATGGTATTTATCCGATGGTAACGTCGAGCTCGACACTGGCAGCCTATGGTGCCGTAGGCGCCGGCATTCCGCCGTATGAGATTAAGGACATTGTTGCTGTAACGAAGGCCTACTCCTCCGCTGTTGGCGCAGGTGATTTCGTATCCGAGCTGTTCGGCGAGGAAGCGGATGAGCTCCGTCGCAGAGGCGGTGATAAGGGCGAGTTTGGCGCAACAACCGGACGTCCGAGAAGAGTCGGCTGGTATGATGCCGTAGCATCGAAGTATGGCTGTCAGCTTCAGAGTGCAACAGAAGCAGCGCTCACGGTACTGGATGTACTTGGATATCTCAAGGAAATCAAGGTATGTGTGGGCTATGAAATTGATGGCAAGGTGACAACGGATTTCCCTGTGACTCCGCTTCTCAACAGAGCGAAGCCGGTCTATGAGACACTGCCAGGCTGGAACTGTGACATTCGTGGCATCAAGAATTATGATGAGCTTCCTGAGAACTGCAAAAATTACATTGACTTTATCGAGAAGCACATTGAAACCCCGATTACGATGGTTTCCAATGGCCCGGAGAGACACGAGATTCTGAAGAGAACCCCGAAGATCTGAGTGAAAGCATAAAGGATACTTTACGTCTGCTGCAGCAATGCAGCGGACGTATTTTAGTATACGGGGAACAGAGAAACGTGTCGTGTATTTCAGCACCTGGTTGTTAAGAATTCTACAACTTGGCTTTGACATTGAATTAACAAGATTGTATAATTTACTACGATATTCGATTTTGTATACATGATTTACAAAATGATGTGACAGGAGAGCGTGACAATGGCTAAGAAAGAAATATCTCAGGCGGTTATTCAGAGACTTCCTCGATATTATCGATATCTTGAGGATCTCATTGATCAGGGCGTAGAACGTATTTCGTCCAATGAGCTCAGTAAACGAATGAAGCTGACGGCATCGCAGATTCGTCAGGATCTGAATAACTTCGGCGGGTTCGGTCAGCAGGGGTACGGTTATAATATCAAGAATCTTCATGATGAAATTGCAAAGATTCTGAACATTGACGAAGAGCATGATATGATCATTGTCGGTGCAGGTCATCTGGGACAGGCACTCGCAAATTATACCAATTTCCGTAAGCGCGGCTTTATCGTGAAGGCGATTTTTGATCAGGATCCAAACGTAATCGGGACGAAGGTCGGCGAAGTCGAAGTACTTCCTATGGAGAAAATCGATGAGGTTGTGAAGCAGTACAACGTAAAGATGGCGGCGGTATGCATTCCGAAGGCTCCAGCAGTGAAGGTGGTGGAGCAGCTCATCGGCGATGGTGTGGTCGGCATCTGGAATTTTGCACACGTCGATCTCGAGGTTCCGGAAAATGTTGTGATAGAAAATGTACATCTGTCGGAATCCCTGATGCGTTTAAGCTATCGTATGGGCGAAACCTACGGAAAGAATCGGAAAGAGGTATAGGATGATCATCGGCATCGGCACCGATCTCCTGGAGATCGGCCGGATGGAGAGCACACGACGTACCCATACCGAGGATCGTATTTTTACGGAGGAGGAGCGCCGGCAGGCGGCAGGTCGAGATGCCATGCTTGCCGGTGATTTTGCATGCAAAGAAGCCATTGCCAAGTGCTTCGGGACGGGCTTCCGTGGATTCCGCCCGATCGACATTGAGGTGCTGCGCGACGAGCTTGGAAAGCCCTATGCAGTGCTTCACGGCGGAGCCCGTCTCCTGTATGAAAAGCTGGGAGGAAATGCCCTCTCACTTTCCATCTCGGATACGAAGGAACTGGTGATTGCATTTGCCGTACTGGAGGGAACGCATGGATACAGATCCGATGAAGTATCTCCGGATGCTTCCGAAACGTCGTAGAGACAGTAATAAGGGAACCTATGGAAAGCTCCTCGTCGTGGCCGGTACAGAAGGCATGTGTGGTGCTGCTTTTCTGGCGAGTCTTGCAGCCTATCGGACAGGAGCAGGACTCGTGCGTACCATGACGCATAAGGAAAACCGTGTCATCCTGCAGTCCCTGCTTCCAGAAGCGATTTTTACAGGCTATGATGATGCCACGGAGCTTTCTGCGCTCTGCCACAGGCAGGTGGGCTGGGCTGACCTTCTTGTCGTCGGGCCAGGACTGGGGACAGGAGCACTGAGTGTGCGTTGTCTGAAGACCATGCTTGCGGCTATTGAGGCTCTTTGCGAAGAGACGGCATGGATACGAAAATTTCCGTGCCTCCTTCTGGATGCGGATGGATTGAATATCCTGAGTACCCATCCGGAGGAGATGAAGCGACTGGAGAAGATCGGAACGCATATTCCGGTCATCATGACACCACATCCGATGGAAATGGCCCGTCTTCTCGGGAGCTCCGTGGATGAGATTCTTCAGGACCCGGCACAGGCAGCAGCGGTATGGTCTCAGGCGCATGGGACGATTACCATCATGAAGGGCGCGGAGACCACGATCCGAGATGCGGAGGGACATGCGTTTCGGAATCGGGAGGCCAGTCCGGCCCTCAGTAAGGGAGGATCTGGAGATGTGCTTTCGGGCGCAGTGGCCGGTCTGTATGCGGTTCTTCGGGCTGAATGGAAGGAAAATGCGGAGAAGGCTTCGCCAGATGCACAGAGAAGATGCTGGCGGAAGGGTGCATTTGACAGTGCCGTTCTTGCAGTTCTTCTTCACTCAGAGGCTGGACGTCAGGCGGCGTGCGTTCATGGGACACATGGCGTACTGGCGAGGGAGACGGCGGATGCCCTCGGATCTGTGATGGAGCAGTATCTGAATTCGTGCAGCTGAAAGGCGCAGAAAAGCTTGATTCTGCGCCTTTTTTACGTTATAGTACTAGAGTTTGATTAAACATCGATCGATTTTATATAGCTAATTGAGGAGAGTATTATGTCAGGACATTCCAAGTTTTCAAACATCCGTGCTAAGAAGGAAAAGAATGATGCCGCAAAGGGCAAAGTTTTCACCATGATCGGCCATGAGCTCGCACTGGCTGTGAAGGCCGGCGGACCTGACCCGGCAAACAACTCCAAGCTGGCTGCCGTTATTGCGAAGGCAAAGGCCAACAATATGCCGAACGATACCATCAATAATGGTATTAAGAAGGCTGCAGGCTCCATGGAGGCAGATAATTTCGAGGAGCTTCAGTATGAGGGCTATGGTCCAAACGGTGTAGCCATCATTGTAAAGGTGCTGACGGATAATAAGAATCGTGCTGCAGCCGATGTGCGTTCTGCATTCACAAAGGGCCACGGCTCACTGGCAACACAGGGCGCCGTTTCCTTCATGTTCGATGAAAAGGGCCAGATCATTCTTGATCGTGAAGCAATGGATGACATGGATAAGGATTTTGATACGCTGATGGATATGGCCATCGAAGCAGGTGCTGAGGACATTCAGGACGAGGAGGATTCCTATGTGATCATCACGGATCCGGCAGACTTCGAAACGGTACGTGAGAACATCGAAAAGCAGGGCATCCCGATGGCAGAAGCCGACGTGGTAATGAT
>DJEQ01000117.1:4726-9950 GCA_002431355.1 Oribacterium sp. UBA5894 | reverse complement strand
AAGCCCTTGATGCGGAGGATATGACCGGCAGCAGGATCCGTGAAGAGCCTTAAGACGCGTGATCTTAGGTCTTCCGGCGTCGTCTCATAGTGCATGTAGAAAAGCGACTGGTAGACATCCTCTTCCGCGATGGCCCTCTTCGTAAAGCTCGCATGCTGGTAGCCTGCGGTCTGCAGCAGGCGGAAATCCTCTTCTGTCAGTTGATCCCACGGCTTCGCCAGAATATCCTCCGGGAAATGAAAGCGGCGCGTACACTGGACCTCGGCCATCGCCTGATTGAGAAGGGATATGGTCTGCGCGATGCCTTCTGCAGGCACGGATGCCTTTCCAGAAAACGCTGCATTCATGCGCATATCTTCGGAAACGGACGTCGCCTGAACCACACTCGGGTGAGCCGAAAGCTTACTCAGGACGACTTTCCCGGCGCAGGCGGCCTCTGCGGCGAGCAGGTAGCGGGAGGCTGCCGACAGGGCGGGATCCAGCTGGGCATCGACGATGGTGAGCACAGAGCCGACCGTATACCAGCGGTCCAGCGGATCCTCGTAGAGGGTGTCGAAAAACTCGTCCACGTCGTAAATGCCGCTTGGCTCGACGAGAACCCGGGTGTAGCCGAGCATCGCCATGCTGATGAGCTTCGTACGGAAGCGGCGCTGATGCGCTTCCGCCCCATCTCCGCCGACGACCATCTCAAGCTCGCAGTTCGGTCCGAGCAGGTCCTGCAGGAGGACGCGGTCAATGTTGATGGCCCCGTAGTCATTCTCCAGAATGCAGATGCGCTCGCCCTGTGCGAGCAGAAAGCGTGCATATTTTTCGATAAAGGTGGTTTTTCCGGCGCCTAAAAATCCCGTGATCAGGTCTATGGTGATCATCGAAAGGTCTCCTCTCTCTTCTCAAATCGGTCCTGCATTTTATACTGTCTGCAGGAAAACGCGGTCCGCACTCCACGGTACCGCGTCTTTTCTGCTCCTATCTTAGATGCGGACCTTCATGCCGTCAAACACTTCCTCAGATTCGGCCTCTGCGAGGACGCGGTCGCTCTCCTGAATGTCAAAGCAGACATTCTGCAGGGCATGTACGACTGTGTCTCCACTTACAAAGTCCTTGCACAGCCCCGTCGCACGTAAAAGTGGTGTTTTCGGCATAGCTCTCTGTCCTCGCTTCACTGTGATTACGCTGTGATCACCTGTGCTTCGAAGGAGAAACCGGCAGCACAGCCACAGCTCCGATTCAGCCGATCCTATGAGTTAGATGCGGCTAACATTCTGTAGAAAGTATAGCATAGAAAAAAAGCGTGTAAAATGAAATTCATCATCTTACACGCCGAAACTTTGTATCTGTGTTTTCGCTCTGTTTTTATCTGTCGGGAGTCGCTCTTTCGAATCCTTTCATACAATTTTCGTCGGGGAAGGAGCGCTTCAAACATTCGTTCAGCTCATCGCATTCCGAATCGTTTTGATGGCATGCTGCTCGCGCTGTCGGATCGCTTCCGGACTTACCTGATACTGCTCTGCGATCTCTCGAAGTGTATGCCGCTTCTGATGAAAGAGACCGTAGCGGAGAATCAGGATGTTTCGCTCCTCCTCGCTGAGCTGATCCAGGGAATCATACAGCTCCTGAATCTGCTGCTCATCCAGCACCTGGTCCTCGACATTGTCCGGTGACACGGCGATATCCCCAAGCTCTGCGGCTTCACCCTCGTCGTTTCCGACCTTCGTATTGAGGGAGGCCTGCCGCAGCACCTCCTGGTCGAGCTGCAGACAGCGCTCCACCTCGTCCCGGCTGAAGCCGGAATCGCGGACGATGGCATCGATCATGGCATCCCCCTCGAGATGCTCGAGATCATAGCGCTTTTTGATTGCCTGTACCTTCATGATGCGCTCAAACTGGTGATTGGACACACGGATATTGAAGCCGGTGTTATAGATTTCCTTCAGGATGCTGTCCCGGATCCAGTAGGTCGCATAGGTGGAAAACTTGGCCCCCTTCGATGGATCATAGCTTCTTGCAGCGGTCATAAGGCCAATGCTTCCGGAATTCACGAGATCATCGAGTCCCAGGGTGTGGTTGAACAGATTTACATATTTCTGTGCGGCATGAATCACGAGTCCGCGGTTCTGCTCGAAAAGCTCCGTTTCTTCCTCCTCCGGTGACTCTCCGGCGGCGACCTTCGCCTGAATTTCAGAAACGAGCCGGAGATTACGGCTCTCCTGCTCCGCGGATTCGGGGTTCATGGTCGGATCTGGAAATGCTGTGCTGTTGCTGTTTATTCTGTCAGTCAATATGAGTCCTTTTCCTTCGTATGTACGTATCCTCCATTGCTTTGCAATAAAGGATGCCTCCAGGCGGTGATACCTGCGCCGAAGGCGCAGAGCATGGCATCGTCTCTATTATGGCATGATGAAAAACTGCTCTTCTGCATTGCCCTGCGTGAAGGTTTCAAAGCCGTCGTTCGACATCGGGTGAAAGTAGCTTGTGATCATACGACAGATGCCATTGTGGGTTACGAGCAGAATCGTTTCCCCGTTATGCTCACGGCGAAGCCGCTGAAGATACGGGTAAATGCGAGCCGCCACATCGAGGAAGGATTCGCCTCCTTCGTAGCGGGCAAAGTAGCGATGCTTCTCGGTCTGATACGCTTCAGAATCACGCGGCAGGCCCTCGCAGGTTCCGAAGTTCATCTCGATGAGCTCGGCAGCCTTTTCCGGCACGATGTCGCCTGGATTCTTCTGGGCTGCGGCGATGCAGTTCGCCGTTTCCTCTGCACGCTGAAGCGGGGAGGTATAGATGTGATCGAAGGAAATGTCCCGGAGCTTCTCTCCGAGTGCTCTGGCCTGCGCGATTCCCCGCTCGTTCAGAGGGATGTCGGTCCGCCCCAGCACTTTATTTTCCTGATTCCACAGCGTTTCGCCATGGCGTACCAGATAGAGTTTCAGCATGATGTTTCCTCCTTTCACGGTTCCTCACGGATGACGCCATACGATCAAATGCGCTTTTCCGCGTATTTTCCTGAAACGCAACAGAAAGGGCATTTCTGCCCGGATGTGTTTCCGTCGATCAGCCTTCTGCCTTTGTATCCGTTCCAGTTGCCGGTGCTGCCGGAGCCGGATTCTTCCGACGCTCGATCACCATGGCCTGTCCCTGTGGGTTAATAATGAAGCCGTCATAATTTCCCATAAAGCGGGAGATGGTCTGAAAATCTGCACGGGTCGGACGGAAGCCGCTGTTTGCAAATTTCTTCGAGAACTCGAAAATGTCGGTGTAGACCGGCATGAAATTCTTTCCATTCAGGGTTACCATCGGAAGCTGGATACGATGATTCTTCTTCGTTGCCTCTGCAGACTCGGCGGCCGCATCGGTGGTCTCTGCACGACCATCGTGCGTCGGGGTTGCGGAAGCCGCTGCGGTCTCGCCCTCTGCGGTCGGATCGCCGGCATTGGCCTCCTCATCGAGGGTACGGAATGGCAGGATGTAGGTGCCCTTCGGGACCAGCTTCATGACGGTACTGAACTTGGCCTGCAGGAGCTCCTTTCGCTTTCCATACTGCACCGGCCAGCGGAGCTCGCCGACATAATCCATGAGTGCAAAGGAAATCGCCGGGTTGTATGGCGGAATCTTCGCCGGGTCTTCATTGATATAGAACGGCGCAGAAATCTCCGAGCGGCGCAGGAAGCCCTTGTACCAGCCGTTATCGATCACGATGTTCTCGGCGCCCAGGAAGAAGAGATAGTCGAAGATCTTCATCTGGATCTTTCCGTCGAGCTGCACAGGATCTGCTGCCATGCCCGGTACCTCGATGATGCGTACGGAACGGAGCTGCTCTGCATAGAGCTTCGCGGCGATCTCCGCATGCTCCTTCTCAAGGTACATCAGCACGAAGCTGCCATCGAGCAGCGGATAGCCGGTGCGGGCGTCATACAGCACATAGATCTTCTGCTGCGCGCGGACCATATCCAGGAAGTGGTTTCGAACCTTCTGGCGGTTTTCCTCGTAATTCTCCAGTGGATGCTGCTTATGCGCGATGAGAAGCGCGGCCTCCAGGAACAGGGTTTCCTGCAGGTTCAGCTCCTTCAGCATCTCCGGCTTCAGCACAGGCTCATATATGAGGGAGCCTACTTCATCCTTTCGTTCTGGACTCAGCGGATCCTCCAGCACTGTCGGCTGTGGCTTCGGCGCAGTCGAAGCAGAGGCTGCTTCGCCGACAGCTGCGGTCGCCTCCTCCTGCGGAGCGGCTGCCGTCTCGGAAGACGTCGCCGTACCCTGTGGGGCTTCAGTCGGATCGCCCGGCTTCTTCACAAACATGTTGATCGGGGACATCACCGGCCAATGCATCTCCGGGTGCTCCTCTCGCTGCCGTGCCACGATTTCATCGTGCTGCTCCTGCTTCTGCTCCTCTATCTTCTGCTCGGCTTCTGCCTTTTTCTTACTTCCAAAAAAATCAAATAATGCCATAATGGTTTCTCCTTCTATGAAAGGGCGGGATCCATGTTCATTCCACCCACCATCGGGGATCTCGCACATCTGTAAAGTATACCAAAAAATCACGAGGCATGCATCTGTTTCATGCAGGCCTCGTGATTTCATACGATCATGTATACCCGTTGCGTTCTGTTTTCGAAAGGCGCTCCCGGCGGTCTTTCAGAGGGGCATGGAGCAGCACCACGGAAAATCTGAATTAAAATGAAAACGAACGCTTTCGAAGCGCGGGTGCTTCCTCCAGGATCCCCATCTCTTCATAGCTTGTAAACTGATTGCGCCCCTTTCCCTTCGAATGGTAGAGCGCACGATCCACATGCGAGAACAGAGAGGAAACATCATCCTTTTCGCTTGCGATCACACCGCCCAGACTGATGGTGACCGGACCGATCTCTCCGAAATCAAGGGAAGCCACAGTGCTCCGGATTCGCTCTGCAAGCTGGGCGATGCCCTCCGCGCTTGTTTCTGTGGCAATGATGATAAACTCATCCCCGCCCCAGCGTCCGAGAAGATCGTTATGACGGATGGTGGTGCCGACCGTCTCCGCAATTTTAATGAGCACAAGGTCACCGGTTTCGTGTCCGAAGGTATCATTGACCCGCTTAAAATGATCAATATCAAACATGATGAGTCCGAGATTCTTCCGCGGCTGCTGCTTCGCAAGCTCCCACTGCAGCGCCTTCCCGAGACTGCGTCGATTTGCAATCGAGGTCAGCTGATCATGATTGGCGAGTCGCGTGAGCTCGGACAT
>DJEQ01000117.1:0-4578 GCA_002431355.1 Oribacterium sp. UBA5894 | reverse complement strand
CGCCTGTTCGATTTCCTTCGCGCATTCCGATGCCGACGATGGAGCTGTTCAGGATGCCACCGCCCTTCTGCGTATGAAGAATCTCACAGTTTCCGTAGGTATAAAAGTATTCCGGATGTACGGCGGAAAAATACTGAAGCTCGCGGTCCGCCAGCTCATTTCCCAGGAAGAGACGACGATTCAGGCAGGCAAACAGCTGCAGTGCCTGTGGCTCAAATCGAAGCTGTGTATTTGCATCCCGTAAAGCGTCGCGGAGAAGGTACTCCGACTTTGTATAGCTCAGGAACAGCTTCGTGCCCTTTTTGACTGCAGCCGAAAAAAGAAGTGCACCATCCTTTGTGGCATCAATCGGAACCCAGGCCTTCATCAGCTCATGATTTTTCTTCATCAGCGGAAAGGCGCAGACGTCCCGGTGAAAATCTCTCCCCGGCTGGATGTCGAGATAACGCTTATAGACATTGATCGCCGGCTCATCTTCAATGGTACGAACATAGCCATCCTCTCGTGCATCGGTTACCTCGAGCGGGCGACTGAGTGGCCGAAAGCCGAGCGTGTAGGTAGGCTGGATATGAAGCTGCTTCCCCGCAAACGCAACGGCGATGATACTGTTATGAAGGATGTGCTGATCGAGAAAAACACGCGAGGTATCCACACCGACCCGTCTCGTTCCGGCCGCCGCACCAAAGATCGGAACCTCCGGATAGGACTCCGCCACCTCGTAAATGAAGGTGGTCGGACAGAGCTGGAAATTACTGAAGCTCATAAAGATGCCACGTACATCGGAAAGGGCTTCGAGCTGCTGTACGAACCGCTGCGCAGCGCTCTTCGGCGTCATCGAATTGCAGTCAAAGCTCTGGAGAAGAACCGTGCTCTCCATAAAAAGGAAAAGACTTAAGACCGTATGCGTCTGCGAAACCATCCCCTCCACGATCGGCCCGAGGGTGGTCATCCCGACGACACGACAGTCCGGAAGTGCCTCATGGAGGATATTCAGCTCCTGCTGGATCAGGACGGTGTCATCGCTCGGCTCAAACAGCTCCAGCAGACGCGTCTGCGCCTTCGCATACTCCGGAAGCGCCTGAAGCTGCTCTACCATATCCGTGATGCTGAAACCATCCTTTAACACATACGTCCGCTGTAGCATCTCCACCCTCCATGTATGCTGTGCGATTCGCCGAAAATATAAGGATAGTATACCACACAATTGTGCACATTAAAGAAGAAATGCTGCATTTTCTCAAAATGAGGGTGCGCTTGCTACCGGACTTGGAAAGAGAGCTGTTCGAAAGCAGCAGGTCAGGGGCGGAAGGGGAGTCAACCGAAACCATATGAAGAGGACGATGAAAAATCAAGCCAGGTCCCCTTAGCGACACTTAGAGTAATCTTTCCTTAGCTCCCTCTGACAACGGAGCGTTTTCATCAGGAAAACGCGACGATTGCAGAGGGCTTAGTGTCGCTTAGGGTCCCTGGATTAGATTTTTCCGACCTCGGAGTACTGGTTTCGGTTGACTCCCCTTCCAGCCCGACCTGCGATTTGGATGGTTCCTTCCTGATCGGCAGCAAGCGCACCAGGAGCCCATTACAGAAGCCCGAGCCGCTCCATCGCGTAGTAGATGCCGTCCTCCTCGACGCGCTTTGTGATGAACGGGTGATAGCTTTCCAGAATGGGATCATGCTGTCCCATCGCAACGGGATGCCCTACCACCTGGAACATCTCTTCGTCGTTGGAGCTGTCACCGAAGCCATAGGCCTCATCGCGGGTCAGATGAAGATATGAAAGCGTGCGATCCACGGCTGCACCCTTCCCATGCCCCGCTGGAACACACTCGTAAAACCCATGCCCGCGGTCAATGATGTTAAACGCACGACCGAATTCCTTTCGGAAGCCCTCCATATCCGACGGGTGCCCGGATTCCTTTCCATCATCGGTTTCGATGCAGAATTTCGAAATCTCATAGTCTCCATCATATGGCGATGGATCGAGGCCCTGCTCGAGCTCGATAAAATGCCGAAGATGTTCATAGAGCGCCGGATAGCTCGGATGCTCCCGAAGGAGCTTCTCGGACGGATGGGAGTGCCAGCCATTTCGCCCCTCGAGATGCACGAGGATTCCATACTGCTCCGACGCAGCCTGTATACTCCTTTTCATTTCCTCTGTCAGCTTATGATAGTAGATGGGCTCTCCTTCATAAATGAGCTCTGTCCCACAACCACACAGGAAGCCGTCCACCTCAACCATGGACATGATGCGCTTCAGCATGCCCGAGGTACGCCCGGAGTTAATGAAGACCTTATTCCCCTTTTCACGTGTCTTCCGAAGGGCCTCCTGTGCGCTTTCCGGAATTTTATGGGTGACCTCATCAATCAGTGTGCCATCGACATCAAAAAACAGTGCGTTCATAGCGTTTAACCTTTCTACGTGAAAACTGTGTCATGGTCTTCTTTACGTCGTCTTCGACTTCATACCCAAGGCCATGATAAAACAGCGCCGGCCGAGGCCGACGCTGTTTCGCTTCTCTTATTAAGAAGTGATCCTGTTCGTCTTTACTTTCTTCCATGAAGAATCGGACTGATATAAGGATATACAACAAAGGTGAGGACGACGTCAAGGAGTCCCTTTACAATCGTAAATGGCAGGTTAAAGCAGATGAGGCACTGGAGGATGCTCTTCATCGAGGGAATGAGTGCCTGGTAGGCGGCGAGAATGGTCTCTGCCGGCATGAAATTGTAGTAGACCGGATAGACGATGAAGTAGTTCGACGGTACAGACACGAGCCCCATCACGATCGCACCAATGAGAGAACCAAGAATTGCGCCCTGCTTCGTTTTCTTATGCTGATAGATGCCACCGGCGATGGCAGACATTACCGCGCCGAGGATAAAATTGGAAATTTCTCCGACACCGAAGCTCTGGGAGGCCATGGAGTGAAGGATATTCTTCACAAGTTCAATGAGTACACCGGCCACCGGCCCATAGGCGAAGGCCCCGATGAGGGCTGGAAGATCGGAAAAATCAAATTTAATGAAGGTCGGCATGAACATCGGAATCGGAATTTCGATGAGCTGCAGTACGAAGGCGATGGCGGACAGGATGCCGACGGATGCGATGTAACGGGTGTTGTTTACGTTTTTCATGATGTGTTTCTCCTTTTTTCATTTGAGTATGGGTCTTCAAGTGAGTAAGGAGGCGAACATCAATATAAAAAAGTCCCTGAGCATACACTCAGGGACAGAGATTTCGTCATCACTACACTCTTCTTCCATCCAGACTATACTGTTGGTACCGGAGTTTCACCGATTCAGCCTGCCGTGGCAGGGTCGCGGACTTTACCGCCAGTGAGGAATTGCACCTCGCCCTGAAGAACTCTTTGATTACGAACTTATTCTAGCGAATGCATACAGGATACGCAAGCGCTTTTTTATAGTACTGCTTTACGCAGCGGCCTTGGTCTCCGCAGCGGTTTCCGTCGTTGTAGCCTCGGCGCCTGCATAGGCAGCGGCCTTCTGACCAGCGATACGTCCGAAAACGGTGAAGTCAGCAACGGCATTACCACCGAGACGGTTTGCGCCGTGCACGCCTCCGGTTACCTCGCCTGCGGCATACAGATTCTTGATGGCAGTACCCTGCTCATTCAGCACCTCGGTATCGGTGTCAATCTTCACGCCACCCATGGTGTGGTGAACACCGGCCGTTACCTTGATTGCATAATATGGAGCCGTGTCGAGTGCCTCTGCGAAGGAGGTACGATTGAAGTCCGGATCCTTCTTATCTGCCACATAGCCGTTCCACTTCGTCATCGTCTCCTCGAAAGCAGCCGCATCTACGCCCATAGCCTCTGCAAGGGACTTATAATCCTCGCCGGTTACCGTGTAGCCCTTCTTGATGTAGCCCTGGATTACGGCAGAAGCATCCACCATCTTCTGGTCTACAACGAGCCAGGAGTAGGAGCCGGTCTGTGCGATTTCTGCAGCGGATACGACATCACGCGTACCGACCTCGTCGATGAAGCGCTGGCCCTCTGCATTGACAAGGATGGCACCATCGCCACGGAGACCCTCCGTGATGAGTGCAGCCGTGTCAAACTGAACGGTTGGGTGAATCTGGATCTGCTCCATGTCCACGGTTGCAGCACCGACCTCGGTTGCCATCTCGATGCCCTGACCCTGTGCGCCTGGCGCATTGGTGGTCATAAAGCCCTTCAGCTCCGGCTTATACTTTTCCACCATCTCAAGGTTCGCACCGAAGCCACCCGTCGTCAGTACCACGGACTTCGCATTGACCGTGATGTTATTGCCGGTCTTGCCCGTTGCATGGATACCTACCGCCTGATCACCATCCATAAGGATCTTGTCAGCGGTCGTATCGAGGAGGAGTGTCACATTCTCACGATCGTTTACATTCTTCTCGAGGATCGGAATGAGGTAAGCGCCGACCGCTACGGTCTTGCCATTCTCATCGACCGGACGATGGATACGCTTTACGGAAGCACCACCGAAGGAGCCGACATTGTGCATCTCTGCACCGATGGTGTCGAGCCAGTCAATGGCGTCTGAAGACTCACCGCACAGGGTCTTTAC
>DJEQ01000048.1:268-2770 GCA_002431355.1 Oribacterium sp. UBA5894 | reverse complement strand
GAGTTCAGAAGAACAACCTCGACGCCCTCCTCCTTCAGGGAACGGCAGGCCTGCGTGCCGGCATAGTCGAACTCCGCCGCCTGACCAATGACAATCGGGCCGGAGCCGATCATCAGAACCTTCTTAATACTCTTGTCTCTCATGTTCAGCCCTCCATCATCTTCATAAAGCGATCAAACAGATATGCGCTGTCGCGCGGTCCCGGGCAGGCCTCCGGATGGTACTGTACCGTCACGATGTTCTTGCCCTTATAGCGCAGGCCCTCATTGGTGCCATCGTTGACATTGACGAAGGCCTCCTCCGCGATCGAAGGATCGATCGTCTTCGGATCCACTGCATAGCCATGGTTCTGCGAGGTAATGTAGACACGACCGTTCGACAGGTCCTTCACCGGATGATTGCCACCGCGGTGACCATACTTCAGCTTGTAGGTATCGGCCCCGGTCGCAAGCGCCATCAGCTGATGGCCGAGACAGATCGCGAAGATCGGCGTGTTCGATGCATACAGCTTCTTGATCTCCTCAATGACCGCCACATTTTCCTTCGGATCGCCCGGGCCATTGGAAATCATGATGCCATCCGGATTCTGGCTGAGAATCGTCTCTGCCGCCGTATCCGATGGATAAACCGTCACATCACAGCCATGCCGCTGCAGAGAGCGGATAATGTTTCGCTTCGCACCGACGTCGAGGAAGGCGACACGCTTCGGCTCCGCATCGCCGGTATAGCGAGAGCCATCCGGGTTCTCGGCCTGCGCCACATACACTTCCTTCGTGCTTGTCTTCTTCACGACACCCTCGACCTTATAGGCCTTGATGCGCTCAAGGAGCGCCGGCATATCTTCCTTATGATAACGATGCGTGGTAATCATGCCGTTCATGGTGCCCTCATCGCGCAGTCGCTTCGTGAGGGCACGTGTATCAATGCCCGCGATGCCCGGCACCTCGTTCTTCTTCAGGAAGTTCTGAATGGTGTTCTCCGAGCGCCAGTTGGACGGCATGCGGGAAAGCTCACGTACAATAAAAGCATCCGGCCATGGACGATCAGACTCCATGTCCTCGTAGCAAATGCCGTAGTTTCCGATCAGCGGATAGGTCATGACGACCGCCTGCCCTGCGTAGGACGGGTCCGTCAGCACCTCCAGGTAGCCGGTCATCGAGGTATTGAATACCACCTCGGAAATGACTTCCTTCTCAGCGCCAATTGACGTACCCTTGAAAACCGTTCCATCTTCAAGAATCAAAAATGCGTCCATTGTCTCTCCTTTTATGACTGTTTGTTCAATGTTACTGCTGTATACTGTTTAAGGACCGAGCGCGTGCGAAGCGGAAAAGCATGCGTCCTCTTCGCTGCATTTCAGTCCTGTTTCTTCCTATATTATAGCCTGTCTTCCTCGATCGGGAAATCTCCACTGAAAACCTCGACGGCAGGCCCCGTCATGAAGCCATGACCGGAAGCCGAATCGTAGCGGATCGTGAGGTCGCCACCTACAAGGTGAACGAGCACCTCCGCATCCTTCCGAAGCTTTCCTGCGAGACAGCCTGCCGCTACCGCTGCCGTCGCGCCCGTGCCGCAGGCCAGGGTCTCCCCGGAGCCTCGCTCCCAGACACGGAAGTCAATCTCCGTATCCGAAATCACGCGAATAAACTCGGAATTCACCTTCTCTGGAAAACGCGGGTGTGTTTCGAAATCATGTCCATATAAAAGAAAATCCAAATCAGAGACCTCAGAAACATGAAGCTCCGGATTGTCTGAAAGGAAATAAACCGCATGTGGATTTCCTACATCAATGCCGATGAAATGAAGATGCATCCCGTGCACGGTAATGTCCTCTGGAAGCTCTGAAGTCAGCTTCGCAACCCCCATATCCACCGTCGCGCGGGTCATTTTTCCATTTTCAGTAAAAAGCTTTATGTTCTTAAGTCCCGATTTGGTATCGATGACTGCTTCTGTTCGATCCGCGGGAATAATGCCGTGATCGTAAATAAATTTGGCGACGCAACGAACTCCGTTGCCGCACATATTGCCCTCCGATCCGTCGAGGTTAAACATATGCATATACGCATCTGCCTTCTCAGACGGCTCGATCAGGATCAGCCCGTCCCCTCCGACACCGAAGTGCCGATCGGCGATGCGCTTCGCAAGCGCCGAAGGATGCTGGACCTGCTCGGAAAAGCAATTTACATATACATAGTCGTTTCCGCAACCCTGCATTTTTGTAAATTTCATCGTATGTCCTTTTCTAGATGAGTGGTGTGCTCGCTGACAGAGCCCTGCACAAGCGACGAATGTTTCACATTCGTCCGCATGACTCTGAACGGTGCACAAATTTTATAAATAATACCAAATTCGCCCTACCAATACAAGTACTAAATTGGAGGCTTTCGGGGCAGGCCCGGAGGGAGCGTCCCAGAAGCCCTACGTAGAGAACGTAAAAAATCAAGACAGAGACCGGAGGGAGCCGTCTGAAGCCATACGGAAGAAACGTTGAAAATCCAAAAT
>DJEQ01000048.1:0-186 GCA_002431355.1 Oribacterium sp. UBA5894 | reverse complement strand
GAGCGTTTTCATCAGGAAAACGCTCCGTTGACAGAGGGCCTAGTGCCTCTTAAGGTCCGATTTCAGGATTTTCCGGTTCTGGAGTACTGGCTTTAGACGGCCCCTCCGAGGCTCTGGCCTGATTTTCACAGCCTTGGAATTCGGTCTTCTGGGACGCGCCCTCCGGGGCCCCACTTTGAAAGGCTC
>DJEQ01000089.1:1319-10108 GCA_002431355.1 Oribacterium sp. UBA5894 | reverse complement strand
TTTTTTCACGAACGCTATTACCTATATTTATACCATGTTTGAAGGCGCTCCGTAAACGCTTCCCTACCCATTTCTTCCTGAAATATGCTATACTTCAAGTCAGCGCATGGCATCACCGTGGGCAGCCGCTTCGGCAACAGCCGAGATCACCCCAGCATATGGCGCAGCTATGGACAGCGAGGAGGACGATTATGGAACTTTATATCATTCGACATGGGGAAACAATGTGGAACCAGCAGCATCGTCTGCAGGGACAGAAGGATATTCCTTTAAATGACGTAGGACTCGCGGGTGCGCGCATCGCCGCGGAGGCCCTGAAGGACGTGCATTTCGATCGTGCCTTTTCCAGTCCACTCGTACGTGCACGGAAAACTGCGGAGATCATCCTGAAGAATCATCCGGGTCTCGAGATCGAGGACTGCGAGGATCTGAAGGAAATTGCCTTCGGCACAGGCGAGGGCGTTGAAATGCGGGACGATGTGCCACATACCGATGCCGAGCGCGACGTGCTCCAGCATCTGAAGCGCTGGTTTGCCTATCCGGATACGGTGGCACCACTGCCAGGCGGCGAATCGGTCCGCGATGTGAAGCGCCGCATCGAGCATTTTCTTGAAACCGAAATCTATCCAAATGAAGGAAAATATGAGCGCGTGCTCATCACCTGCCATGGCGGCATCCTTCGCGGCATCGAGAGCCTTATTCAGAATCTGAGCGATGCCGACTACTGGGACGGCGGGATCGTCCCGAACTGTGGTGCGATGATCGTCGAGCTGAAGGACGGAAAGCTCAGCATCGAGAAGGTCATCGACCTCATCAACCAGACGGAGACCGTCGAGGGTCTCGGCACTCACCGTCCACGAAATTAAATTGAAAACGGCCGGAGGGCGTGCGCCAGAAGCCATACGCGAGTACTGACTTCTGGTGCACGCCCTCCGGCCGTTTTTTATTTACGTGGGCATAGGTGGAACGCCCAGCTGACGACCGGTGCGCCCTCCGGCCGTTTTTTTATTTACTTGTTTTCGCTGTGCGGCGGGTTCATATGTCCACGAATCATCGAGAACTTATCCATCGGATAGTTCTTGAGATTCTCCAGGATCTTCCGCTCATCGGCCTGGCCGAGAAGATCCTGACGGGACTTCCGGATCTCGAGCTCGGTCTTATGCTTACTTGGGCCACCCACGCAGCCGCCCTCGCAGACCATGCCCTCAATGAAGTCCTCTGGCAGCTTTCCGAGCTTGAGCAGCGTCAGCGCCGTCGTGCACTCCTTGCCACCGGCTGCGGCACGCAGCTTGATGCCGGTCGTATCCTCGTTCCGCTCGCGCATGCACTCCATAACGGCATTCGCAACACCACCGGAGCTTGCGAAGCTCTTGCCCCAGATGGACGCCTCCTGATATGGATCCACGACTGGCTTCAGCTCGACATTCTTCGACGCCATCATGGTCGTCATCTCGCCGAAGGTCAGTACGTAGTCTGCATTGTCCTCGATGCCCATCTCATGTGCTTCCGACTTCTTCGCGATGCACGGTCCAATGAAGACGGTCTTGCAGCCTGGGTGCGTCGCCTTCAGGTATCTGGAAATCGCACACATCGGGGAAACCGTCTCCGACATGTTCTCCTTAAACTGCTCCGGATAGTGCATACGAAGCATGTTGATGAAGGCCGGGCAGCAGGAGGTCGTCATCTTCTTGCCTTCCTTCCGTGCCTCCGACCACTCGGCCGCCTCATAGGCTGCGGTCATATCACCGCCGAGTCCGACCTCCACCATATCGGTGAAGCCGACCTCCTTCAGTGCCTCCCGGATGGAGCCCATCGTAATGTCCTTACCAAACTGGCCCTCGATGGCCGGTGCGCACATCGCGAAGACCTCCTTGCCGGCCTTGATGTCACGAATGACATCGAGGACATCAACCTTCGATGCAATGGCACCGAACGGACAGCTGTGAATGCACTGACCGCAGCGGATGCACTTCGTATCGTCGATCTTGCAGATGCCGTTCTCATCGTAGCTGATGGCATTGACCGGACATGGCTTCCGGCATGGCCGAACCAGGTGCGCGATGGCACCATACGGACACGCATTGGCACACATACCACATTCCTTACACTTGTTCGGGTCAATGTGGGCTCTCGTCTCGGTCATGGTAATCGCACCGAAGCGGCAGCTGTTCTGGCAGGCCTTGCCGAGGCAGAGACGACAGTTATCGGTGACAGAATAGCTGGACAGCGGGCACTCCTCACAGGCCGGATCGATGACCTGTACGACGTTCGGGTTCTTCTCGGTCGCATATGGGTTCGCATCCATGTTCTCGGACAGACGGATTCTCCATCTCAGAATCTCACGCTCCTTGTAAACACAGCAGCGCCATGTGGCGTGAGGTCCCGGAGAGATGGACATAATCAGCTGATTTTCGGCTTCCGGCGTGATGGAGTCATGCTCCCAGAGCTCACGCGCGAGGCCCTCGATGACAGCATGCTTTAAGCTTACTGCACCCTTATCATTGGTAACCATATATTTTCCTCCTGAAAAAAATATATTAATGTTGACACACAGCTAAGTATACCATGTGCGGAAAAGCTTGAACATTGTCAACCTGACACAGAATTAACAATTCGTTTTATCATTATATATAGAACTATAAAATTTGCTTGTACTTTTCATGAAACACGCGCAAATATTTTTATACACGAGGAACGAGACGCATGGTATCATTAAGACTGTAAGTATCAATTATAGAAACGTCCGATGCGTTCAGGAGCCTCTCAGCTCAGAAAATGTCGGCTTGTCTTCCCTCATGGAGGTACGCGATGCGCGAAGTGGAGAAAAAAAGAATCTTAGATGCCGCCTTTACGGTATTTGTTCGTGAAAAGATCGAACCGACGCAATTCAGCATGATCGCGAAGGAGGCCGGAGTCGGCCGCGCCACGATCTTTCGCCACTATCCGACGAAGCTCGACCTCGTGATCGCAGTTAATGCCGCCAAATGGAAGGAATATTTCGATGCGATCGATGCCGTGCGACCGATCAGCTCCGTGGACGAGATCCCGGCCATCGATCGGTTTATTTTCACGCTCGACATGCTCCTCGACCTCTATACGCATCATAAGGATCTGCTGCAGTTCAATGATAACTTCAATCATTTCGTGAGTCATGCCGGCGTCGACAGTGCACAGCTCTCCGATTTCCGTCGCTCGCTGCAGTCCGGCGATCAGCGCTTCTATAAAATGTATGAAAAGGCGAAAGAGGATCATACGTTCCGCACGGATCTTCCCTTCGACGTCTTCATGCGGACAACCGTGCACGTCATGATGTCCTCCTGCACCTACTATGCGAGTGGCTTCATCTGGGGCGCGAATCCATCCACAGACTATCTTCCAGAGCTTCTTCAAATCCGGAAGATGCTCCTCGACTATGCAACGAAAGGAACGCCATGAAACCACGCGTAAAGAATTCTCCGCCGTTCATCATTCCCCTCACGCTGTTTGCCCTTTTGCTCAATGTCGGCGGGCGCGTGCTCGCGGATACCCTCTCGCTGCCGGTCTGGCTGGATTCACTCGGTACCTTTCTCCTCGCGTACGCCGCCGGTCCCGTATGCGGAGCCTTCGTCGGCTTCACGAATAACCTCCTTTATGGCATTTTCGTCGATCAGCAGTCCGTGTACTGCATTGTCGGCGCGCTGCTTGGCGTGCTCGTCGGCTGCCTTTCCAAAAAGCACGTCTTCGATACAGAATTTTCCACCATGACCCTCGGCATGGGCCTCGCCATCTTTTCGACGGCCATCGCCGTCATCATCAACACACTTCTTTATGAAGGGAAAACCGGGA
This sequence comes from Oribacterium sp. UBA5894, assembly GCA_002431355.1. Classification (GTDB taxonomy): domain Bacteria; phylum Bacillota; class Clostridia; order Lachnospirales; family Lachnospiraceae; genus Oribacterium. Next base: position 6,283 of record DJEQ01000089.1, on the reverse strand, counting down.
ACCTCTGGGGCGACCAGGTCATGCTCTTCGCAATGGACCTCGGCCTCCCGCGCTTCCTGTCCTATATTCTCGGCCAGTTCTGCGTGGAATTTCTCGATAAGCTTCTCACCGCAGAAATCGTTTTTCTTCTTGTGAAAATGCATCGCCTGCTCCGTGCTGAAACGCATCGAATGCAGCACCCTTCATCCGCTCAAACAGACACGCATGCAGAGGATTCCAGCTTTACTCACGTCTCTGCCGAGAAGCAGCATCAGCCTCATTCGCATCGAGCGCTCCTCTCCTGCGGGCTCCTTCTGTTTCTGCTGACACCAGCGCTTCTTCCGATCAGGGCAAGCGCTGCCGAAAGCCCCTACAGCCGCTACATCCAGACCGTCTATCAGCGTGATGCCGGCCTCCTGCCAGGGGAGGCCAATGATCTCGCCCAGACCAAGGATGGCCGTCTCTTTATCGGAACCTATGCGGGTCTTTACAAGTACGACGGCGAGAAATTCACCTGCCTGCAGGATATTCCTTCTGTAAAAGCCGTCAACTGCCTCTATGTCGATGAGGAGGGGCGCCTTTTCGTCGGGACCAACGATGGTGGCGTCACGATCTTTATCAACGAGCAGCCCATCAATGTGGTCGACACATCCTCTGGACTTCCGTCCAATGTGGTAAAGAGCATCGTCTGTGATACGGATGGAAACTACTACATCGGGACGAGCCAGGGGCTCGCCATTGTGCGCCTGCAGAGTGGGGTCAAGGTCGTCACCTGCTTTTCAGACATAAAGAACGTCATTTCCCTTTCCGCCGACGCGTCCGGACAGGTCATCGCCATTACCGAGCGGGGGGAGCTCTTCCTTTTAAAGCATGGAGAAGCCGTGCCGCTCCCATCGGCACTTCAGCAGCTCCCGCATATCAAGGTGGCTCAGTTCCTGAGCGATGGCCGACTCCTGCTTGGTACGACGGGAAGTGAGCTCTACAGCTACAGCGCTGGACGGGCACTTTCAAGCTATCAACTGAACGGACTGGAGTCCATCAATGCCTTTTATGAAACGGAGAATCATGACTTTTTCGTCCTGAGCGACAGTGGCGTTGCTGCGCTGTCCGCGGATGGAACGCTTCAGAAGATCGATACCGGAGATTTCACCAGCTCCATCGATCATATGCTGATCGACTACCAGGGCGACCTCTGGTTCAGCTCCTCCCGTCTCGGTCTGCTGGAGCTGTCGCCCTCTCCATTTGATGAGCTCTTTTCCCACATTGGACGAAGCGAGGTCGTCAATACCACCGTGCACTGGCAGGGACGACTCCTCGCCGGTACGGATGCGGGCCTTCTCCAGCTTACCGACGGTGCTCTCGTGGAAGATGAACTGACGTCGCTGCTCGACGGTGTACGCATTCGCTGCCTCCGGGTGGACCGTTACGATGCGCTGTGGATCGCAGCCACCGAGCGGGGCGTCTATAGGGTCGGCCGGAATGCCGATGGAAGCTACGCGATCCGTCAGTTCACCGAGGCAGACGGCCTGCCGGGCATGCGCTTCCGGCATCTGCTTGAGCTTTCCAATGGGCGGATGGCCGTGGCTGGTGATTATGGCGTCGCCGTGCTGGAAAATACAGCACCAGCCGGGCAAGCGCCTGCCGAGGGTACGGGGAGAACACCCGCAACCGCTGCCACGGCGACCTCCGCCACAGGAACCGTAAAACATCCCGCGGACGACGCTGCATCCTCTGGCAGCTGCATGGTCGCCGCCTTCGATGCCAGAAATGGACTGAGCACAGAGAAATCCCTCTGCCTTCTCGAGTATCAGGATGCCCTCTACATCGGCTCTGATGGCGGTGGCATTACACGAATCGGTCTGGATGGAACGATGACACGGCTCACGAAGGCGGAGGGGCTCTCCTCGGATGTGATCCTTCGCATGGTGGAGGATCCGATCGAAGGTGGATTCTTCGTCGTGAGCAGTAACGGGCTGTCCTATATCACGAAGGATGGGGAAATCCGGAACCTCGACCGTTTCCCATACAGCAATAACTACGACCTGGTGATTCGCCCGGATGGCAGCTGCTGGATTCTCAGCAGTGCCGGTATCTATATCGCGACCGTGCAGAATCTCCTTCAGAATGAGCGGACGGATTATCCTCTGATCAATACGAAGCGCGGCTTCCGCGATGCGCTCGTCGCCAATGCATGGATGTGTCAGGAGGGCGATACCCTGTATCTCTGCTGCGGCACTGGCGTCGTCACGGTGGATATGTCGACCTATGATCTCTCCACCACCTCCTACCGTATGCTGATGAATACCGTCATGGTCGACGGAAAAGCCATGGAGATTGACCGAGTGGATGCATTGGCCTTATCCGCGGAAAGCCGCCAGATTACCTTCGCGCCGGAGGTACTCAACTATTCGCTCAATGATCCTTTCGTTCGTGTACAGCTCCATGGCTATGATCCGAGTCCGCTGGTATGCCGGCTCAGTGAGCTCCTGCCACTGACCTATACGAATCTGAAGCAGGGAAGCTATGTGTTCGAGCTGTCCATTCTCGATGATCTCCAGGACAGTGTCATTGAGTCGAGTAAATATACGATCACGAAGGAAGGAGAGCTGTACCAGCACTGGTGGTTTAAGCTCTATCTTTATCTGATCGGGGCGCTCGTGCTCATGTGGCTCACCTGGTTCTTTACGCGGACGCATATCCAGCAGATGCTGCTGAAGCAGAAGCTCGAGCTCGAATACGCGAAAAAGCAGCTCCAGATGAGCGATGAAACGATTCTTTCCATCGCACATGCGGTGGATGCGAAGGACAGTAACACGAGTCAGCACTCCTTCCGCGTCTCAGAATACGCGGTGGCGATTGCACGTCGGCTCGGCTACTCGGCGGAGCGCTGTGAGGAGCTTCGAAAGATCGCGCTGCTCCACGATATTGGAAAAATCGGCATCCCGGATGCGATTTTAAATAAGCCTGGAAGGCTGACCGACGAGGAGTATGCCATCATGAAGACGCATGTGCTGCGAGGTGGCGAGATTCTGAAGGATTTTACCTTGATTAAGAATGCCAGCGTCGGCGCGCTCTATCATCATGAGCGCTACGACGGGAAGGGCTACTGTCATGGCCTGAAGGGGGAGGAGATTCCACTCGACGCCCGGATCATCGGCATCGCGGATGCCTTCGATGCCATGACCGCGAATCGCGTCTATCGAAAGCAGCTGGATTTTGATGTGGTGCTCGCGGAGCTTCGCCGCTGCCGTGGCACGCAGTTTGACCCGAAGCTCACCGACATCCTGCTCTCTCTGATTGAAGATGGAGAGATCGATGTGGAGAGCCTGTACGCGGCATCGAAGGGGTCCTCCGCTGCAGCTGCCGAGGCACCCGTGGCCACGAAACAGCCCCCAGCGGATCCTTCGGATGCCACGCCATCCCACGAAAAGGAGGTGCACGCATGAAAAAAGCCTATGCCTTTTGTCTGGCCACCTGTCTCGCCGTACTGCTCTGCGCCTTTTCACTTCATCTGACAATGAAAAAGGAGCTTCGACATCTGAAGGTCGGCTTCATCTTCGTTGGTGATGAGGCGACGCCGTATACGGACAATTTCATCAAGGCCCGGGATCATGTACAGGAGGTCTACGGTGATCAGATTGAGTGCCTGACGGCGTACAATGTCTCGGAGGGCGAGATTGACGCGCCGCTTCAGAATCTCATCGCGGAGGGCTGCGATTACATCATCGCGGCCAGCTATGGCTACGGTCCCGCGGTAAAGGCCATGGCTGAGCAGCACCCAGAGGTCGAGTTCTGCGTCCCGACCGGGGACAATGCCAACACCGCGCCGGTGCTCACAAACTACCATAACTGCTATGGTGATATCTACCAGGGGCGCTATGTCTGTGGTCAGGTGGCCGGTTTAAAGCTCCGGGAAATGATCTCCGACGGGATCATCACCACGGCACAGGCGAAAATCGGCTACGTCGCGGCCTTCCCATATGCAGAGGTGATTTCCGGCTACACCGCCTTCTATCTCGGCGTGCAGTCCATCGTTCCAGAAGCAACCATGCTGGTGAAATACACAAATACCTGGTCGAGCTACTCCCGTGAAAAGCAGTGTGCAAAGGAGCTCATGGACGAAGACTGCGTCGTGATCTCACAGCACTCGGACACCATAGGCCCGGCCACCATCTGCGAAAAAACGACGCGCTCCATCCCGGTCTATCATGTCGGCTATAACCAGAGTATGACCAGCATTGCCCCGACCCGCTCCCTCGTGAGCTGTTCCGTGGACTACAGCTATTATTTTGAGCAGTCGATCGCTGCCCTCCTCCATGGGAAGCGCATCGAGGACTGCATTGACGGCCGCACCTACGGGCAGGATGCCACCGCCGGGCTCGAGAAGGGCTGGGTGCGCATCCTCGATATCAATGAGGCCATCGTTCCAGAGGACACGGATGCGAAGGTCGCCGAAACCGTGGACCAGCTGAAAAAGGGCACGTTATCGGTGTTTTCCGGTCCCTTCACCGGCACGAGCGTCTTCGATCCGACCGACCACATTGACCTCCGTACCCCGTACATCGAAAATGAACACTCCTCCGCACCGACCTTCCACTACGTTCTGGACGACGTGATCAGCGTAGAGGAGATGGAGGGATAATTCCGGAAGCTGGCGCGAACCTGCGTCAGCTCTTCTTTTTCTGATTGATTAAGCAGCTCTGTTAATTGTGCTATACTGTGGTCATAAAACCGTAAGCGAGGACGATACACATGAAGCCTGCACACAACACACATACACAAGAAAAGGAGAAATCCACATCGTCTGCCACCCTGTCCGGCGGCGCGGTGGTCTCCCTTTCTTCCGGAGCCCGTCTCCGGAAGCTTTTTTTCGAGACGCTGTATCTCAGTGCCTTCACCTTCGGGGGCGGCTATGTCATCGTCTCGCTCCTCAAGAAGAAATTTGTCGATGATCTCCACTGGATTTCAGAGGAGGAGATGCTCGA
>DJEQ01000089.1:0-1131 GCA_002431355.1 Oribacterium sp. UBA5894 | reverse complement strand
CTGTTTTATAATGTCTTCCGCTCGAATTTCATGATTCACAACCTGCTGTCCGGCATGCGCTGCGGCGTAAGCGCCGTCATCATGTCCGTGACCTGGGATATGGCCAGCGGGGTGCTGGTTGAAAAGCCGAAGCACACAGCGCCAATGCAGGCGTCGAGAGGATCATCGTCCTCCGGAGCTATGGCCTCTGCCTCCAGCTCATCTGCTCAAAGGGCGACTCCGACACCGTCCATACACTGGAGCTCCCTCGTCATCATGGTGGGCGCCTTTATCGCAAACTACATCGTCGGCATCTCCACAATCTGGATCATCCTTGCCGTCATCGCGCTCGGCGTTGCGCTCACCCTGTGGCGTACACGCACACAGGCGGCCGAGGCTTCTGTAAAGAATCCTTCGGAAGGTAAAGCGCATATCGGCGCGGATGCGAAGGAGGTGAAGCCATGATCTATCTTCAGCTTTTTCTCGCCTTTCTCCGTATCGGTGCGCTCAGCTTCGGTGGTGGCTATGCGGCGATGCCGCTCATTCAGGAGGAGGTCGTCACGCACTATCACTGGATCAGCATGGCGGACTTCACGGATCTCGTCACGATCTCCCAGATGACGCCCGGGCCGATCGCCATCAATGCGGCTACCTTCATTGGCCTCCAGATGGCGGGGCCGCTCGGTGCCGTCGCCGCCACGATCGGGGATGTTCTGCCGAGCTGTATCGTCGTGACGCTCATCGCCATCCTCTATACGAGATACCGGAATCTGAGCCTGCTGCAGGGCGTGCTGAAAACGCTGCGGCCCGCGGTCGTGGCCCTCATCTTCACCGCGGGGCTGCTGATCCTCCTTCCGGCCATCGGACTTCCGGGCAGCCCGGACCTCCGCATGTGCGTCTGGTTTATCCTGGCACTCGTGATGCTGCGGAAGCTTCACTGGGACCCCATCCTCGTCATGGTTCTCACCGGCGTGCTGGAGCTCATCGCGCAGCTGCTGATGCGGTAGAGGAAGGCGATGAATGCGAGAGACGCCCGGAAGGTGGGGCTCCGAAGTCCGTACTCCAGGGCTGCAAATGGTGACGCCTGGGTAGGAGAGCGGCTGTCTGAAACCAGGACTTCGACGTCGGAAAAATCTAAGCCAGGAACCCTAA
>DJEQ01000038.1:4945-19813 GCA_002431355.1 Oribacterium sp. UBA5894 | reverse complement strand
AGCTCCGGGATCATCTCCTTCGTGATGACCTGCAGCATCTCGTCCAGTCTTTCCAGATCGTCTTCCGAAAAGCGCCCCTCAAAGCGCTTCACAACCTCATCGAGAAACTGGTAGCTATGCTGGTAATATGCCTTCAGCTTCTCCGTCGCCCGCAGGTAGAACTCGCGGTGGTCCTCCTCCGACTGCACCTTTTCAATGTAGCCCTTCTGGACGAGTGCATTGACCTTATACGCTGCATTCGGCGCTGAAATGCCCATCATTTTTGCAAACTCTGCCACTGTCGGCTCCCCGAGCGCCTTGATGCACTCGAGGCTGAAGGCCTCCACCGAAGTCAGCGAATCCCCGAAGCTGTTCTCCTTCGAAAAAACCTGCATATAGAAATGGATGCGAAAACGGTTGTAAAGATCGGCGATGGTCTGGTTCAGCATAGTGTTCCCCTTCGATTCGTACGTTGTACAAAACGCATTTCTACACAATTCACTGCATCTATTTGAACCGTGCGCAAATGCAGAAGTGCACCCTGTATGCCCTTTGCAGCCACGACATGCCTTTCAAATAGTATGAATTCTTTTGTGATTATACCATGTTAGAAAAAAGCTCGAAAGATAGAAAAATTCAGGACACTGTTCATCGATCTCGCCGACGGACTGTCGAATGATCCTTTTCGCAATGAGAACTGCTGTCCTTAACATGGCATTACGTATTTCACAATAAGAGCTGTTGTTCTCAACATGACATTACACATTTCACAATAAGATCGATTTTCAGCGATGGGACATTATCTCGGATAGAACTTCACACACCTGAAAATGCCCAAATGACGGAATATGACGCAAATCGACAGATTCTGATCATCCAGACATTACTGGCAGAACCAAATTTTCTAAAAAAGTTTCCCTGAAGGCGTTATTTCTCCCAAAACATAATGTCACGCCTTTCAAAATCGATCTCGTTGCGTCATGCGATAATGTCAAGCATCTGGCAATTCCTTATTCTGTGAAAGCCCCATAATGTCATGGGAATTAGACGCTTCCTTTTTGTGTCAATTTTAAAATTTCATAATGTCAAATTACGAAAAATCCATCTCATTGCGACGACAGGCCGCTGCGCGGGGAGGGGTGGCCAGCCTGCCAGAATCAGCCTGCCTTTACTGCACCGCAAAGGTGAGCTCCGCCTGCACCGCGATTTTTCCATCAACCTTTGCGACGGCGGTACCCATGCCGACCGGGCCATGCATGCGGGTCAGCTCACAGTGAAGCTCCAGCACATCGCCTGGGCGCACCTGCTTCTTAAAGCGGGCATTCTTAATGCCACCGAAGAGGGCGATCCTTCCCTTGTTCTCCGGCATGCTGAGGAGTGCAACCGCGCCGGTCTGCGCGAGCGCCTCAATGATCAGGACGCCCGGCATCACCGGGTACTGCGGAAAATGTCCCTGGAAGAAGGGCTCATTGACGGTAACGCACTTCTGTGCATCTGCAAACTTTCCCGGCTCATAGTCTATGACCCGATCGATGAGGAGAAATGGATAGCGGTGCGGGATGATTTCCTTAATCTCATCTACGCAGAGCGATCTCGGCATACGTGCCTCCATGGAAGTGTCTGAAATCCAATGGTCTTCCTTCTTGGCTGACTGTGCTTCCGAGCTCATGGTTCCTTCGGTTCTCGACACTGAAACGCCAGTCGTATGTTCTGCCGCCTTCACGGTCTGCCCTTCCTCTTCTGTTCTCGGTGCCGAAGTGGCAGCCGCCCGCGCGGCTGCCCTTCCTTTAATTTCTTCCATGCTGACCTGTAAATTCTTCTCTTCCATCCTGTGCACTCCCTTCAGGCCTTCTTAAAGATCAGGCACGCGTTGTGTCCACCGAAGCCGAGCGAATTCGACAGTACATACTCAAGCTTCGCCTCGCGGCCCTGGTTTGGAACGATATCAAGATCACATTCCGGATCCGGTACCTGGTAGTTGATCGTCGCCGGAATGAACTGATCCTCCAGTGCCTTTACGCTGAAGAGGGCCTCCACGCCGCCGGCCGCACCGAGCAGGTGCCCGGTCATTGACTTCGTGGAAGAAACCGGAATGTCATAGGCCTTTTCACCAAAAACGGCCTTGATGGCCTTCGTCTCGCAGGCATCATTGAGATGCGTCGAGGTACCGTGTGCATTGATATAGGAGATGTCCTCCGGCTGGATACCTGCATCCTCGATGGCGAGGCGCATGCAGTTCGCACCACCCTCGCCTTCTGGATTCGGACTCGTAATGTGGTAGGCGTCACAGTTCGCGCCATAGCCGACGAGCTCCGCCAGAATCTTCGCGCCACGGTGAAGCGCATGCTCCCGCTCCTCAAGCACCAGGATCCCGGCGCCCTCGCCCATCACGAAGCCGCCACGCTCCTGATCAAATGGGATGCTGGCACGCTTCGGGTCCGTCGCATGGCAGAGCGCCCGCATGCTGGCGAAGCCGCCGATGCCGAGCTCTGTGATGCTGGCCTCGGTGCCACCGGCCACCATAACATCCTCATATCCATCCCGGATGCGATGGAAGGCATCGCCGATCGCATTGGAGCCACCGGCACAGGCGGTCACCGGGCAGGTGCACATCCCCTTAAAGCCATGACGGATGGCTACATTGGCTGCCGCCATATTGGAAATCGCCATCGGGATAAAGAACGGAGATACGCGTTCGAAGCCATGGCTCAGTGCCTTCTTATGCTCCTCCTCGATGGTGCTGAGACCGCCGATACCGGAGGAAATGATGACGCCCATCCGACTCACATCATACTCCTTCGGTGCTGTCTCGCTGCCCTCTGCCGAGGTCTTCAATGCTGCCGCCGACAGTATGCCGCTCTGCTGAATCGCTTCCTCTGCCGCTACGAGCGCGAACTGCGCATAGCGCGACATATGCTTCTGCTCCCGGCGATCAATGATCGCGGACGGGTCAAAGTCCTTCACCTCACCTGCAAGCTTGATCGTGAAGCTCTCGGTATCAAAATGGGTAATCGGGCCAATGCCACACTTTCCGGCACGTACGGCGGCCCAGGATGCCTCGGCAGTGTTTCCCGTCGGGTTCACGGTGCCGAGACCCGTGACGACAACTCTACGTTTATTCATGTTCTTCTCCTATCCATCCTGCAGCGTTCCAGTGACTGGAACCTGTCTCTTTTCATTGATCCATACAGGCACTTCGGTCCTGTCCTATCGACGCGTTTCCGCGGACATCCTCAGCAGCCCATGCCACCATCGACACCGAGCACCTGTCCCGAAATATAGCGGGCATCGTCAGAAGCCAGGAAAGCCACGGCCTTCGCCACATCCTCCGGGGTACCGAACTGACGGGCCGGAATCTGCTGAAGCATCGCGTCCTTCACCTTCTCCGGCAGTACCTTCGTCATGTCCGTGTCAATGAAGCCAGGTGCCACGGCATTCGCCGTAATTCCACGGCTTGCATACTCGAGGGCAGTCGTCTTCGTGAGCCCGATGAGTCCGGCCTTCGACGCCGCATAGTTCGCCTGACATGCATTGCCATGTACACCGACAATGGAGCTGACATTCACGATGCGACCACGGCGCTGATGCAGCATTTCCTTTCCCACATACTTCGTGAGAAGGAAGGCACCGCGCAGATTCTTTTCGATGACAAGGTCGAAATCCTCCGCGCTCATGCGAAGCATCAGATTGTCGCGGGTGATACCGGCATTGTTCACAAGTACGTCGATCGCTCCGAAGTGCTCGAGAGTGGTCTTCACGAGCGCCTTGACGGCCTCTTCATCGGCGACATCCGCCTGCACGGCGAGGGCCTCCACGCCCTCCGCCTGACAGAGCCGCACCGTTTCCTCGGCAGCGGCAGTATTGCCCGCATAATCTACAAGGATACTGCAGCCCTGACGCGCGAGCTCGACCGCGATGGCGCGGCCAATGCCTCGGCTTGCACCGGTGATGAGGGCCACGCGCTTCTTCTTTTCCGTTGTTTCTGACATAATTCTCCTTCTGCTGTCGCTCCACAGCGCCTGTCTGCTGCATAAAGAGCCCGCCCTTCGGATGGGCCCGGCTCCACAGCCTGTACAAGCTCTCTATGCTCTGGCGCTCTCCGCCTTCGGACCGGCGCACACAGCCTCCATCGTCTTCCTGCTCAGGCTTCCGCGCAGAGCTTTGCGATATCCTCCGACGTTTCAACCGCGGTTACGGTGAAATCCGTGATGCCCATATCGCGTGCTACCTTCTTCACAAAACCGCTCAGGGTATGGCCTGGTCCGATCTCAATGAAATTCGTCACACCCTCTTCAAACATCTCGCGGAGGATCGCTTCCATGCGGACCGGCTTCTGTACCTGCTCGACGAGCAGCTCCGGCACGGCCTTTCGAAGGCCCGCGAGCGTCGTCGCGGTGGTCGAATCCACGGATGCGTCGACCTCTTCACAGGCGCCACCCAGGTAATTAAACATCACCGGGCACTTCGGACGCTGGAAGCGAACGCTCTTAAAGTAGCGCTCGAGCGCATCTCCGGCAGGCTTCATAAACGCGGTATGGAACGGACCGGACACACGAAGCGGGATGCACTTTCCGCTGCCACTCGCCGCCACGAGCTCGGCGACCTTGTCCACGGCCGTCTTCTCTCCGCCGATGACGATCTGGCCCGGACAGTTCAGGTTGCAGATGGAAACGAGCTTTCCGGTCTCGATCTGTGCCTGACGGCAGAGGGTTCCGAGATCCTCCTGAGATACACCGAGCACAGCGCTCATGCCGCAGTCAATGCCCTCCGATGCCTTCGCCATGCTGGCTCCACGAAAGGCCACCATCTGGACGGTCGTCTCCGCATCCATCACCTCGGCTGCCTCCAGCGCGGAATACTCTCCGAGAGAGAGTCCTGCCGTCACATCCGGACGAAGTCCGTGTACCCGGAGAATCTCCGTCACGCCACAGGCAAAGGCCACCATGGCCGGCTGCGTGTAGCGGGTTTCGTTGATCACGCCATCCGGGTCCTGAAATACGAGCCGATGAAGGTCATAATTCGGATCCGCCGCGCTGTCCTTTCCAAACGCCTCCCGGAATTCTTCACTTCCTGCATACTGCTGAAGTGCATCGCTTACCATATCAAATACCCGACGGAATTCCGGATAATCACGGTACAGGTCGGCGCCCATGCCGACATGCTGGCTGCCCTGTCCGGCATATAAAAATGCTGTTTTCATTGTTTTACCTCTCTATGTTGATCGAACGCCTCTGCACACAGGTTGCACGGACGCCCCGCTTCTCTCTTTCCGCGCTTTTCGAACGGCGCTTCGCCTGTCTTTTCTGTGAAAGCACGTGGCCGGGGCTCCCGTTTATCCCTGGCAGATGTCCTTCAGGATTTCCGCCACTGGACGGATATCATGCAGCTGTCCACAGACCTGACCTGCCATCAGGGAGCCGGTCTTCACATCCCCCTCGAAAACCGCGCGGCGAAGTGAGCCGAGGGTAAACTTCTCGAGCTCCATCTTATCGGCTCCTGCCTTCTCCTGCTTCAGATACTCAACCGTCATCTGATTCTTCAATACGCGTACCGGCGTACCACCGATGCGCCCCGTCACGATGGCATCACTGCCCTTCGCCTTGAGAAGCGCTGCCTTATAGTTTTCATGGATCGGGCACTCCTCCGCAGCGAGCAGTGCGGTACCGATCTGAACACCACAGGCCCCGAGCGCCATGGCCGCCGTATACTGCCGATGATCGGCAATGCCTCCAGCCGCAATGACCGGAATCGACACGGTGTCTACGCACTGTGGTACGAGCGTCATGGTCGTCATCTCGCCGACATGACCACCGGACTCACAGCCCTCTGCAATCACGGCAAATGCGCCCATGCGCTCCATCATCTTTGCAAGAATCGGTGCCCCGACCACCGGAATCACCTTGATGCCGGCTGCACGAAAAGCCTCCATATACTGTCCCGGATTACCCGCGCCCGTCGTCACCACCGGTACCTTCTCCTCCACACAGACCTTCACGAAGTCCTCTGTGCACGGATTCATGAGCATCAGGTTGACGCCAAACAGTGGCTGGTAGTCGGCGCTTGCCGCCTTCTCCGTCAGCGCACGAGCCGTACGGATCTCCTCTCGCAGCTCCTCCGCGGAATGGATTCCACCGGTACCGATGAGGCCGAGGGCGCCTGCATTGGCACAGGCTGCTGCAAAGCGTCCCGTGGCAATATTCGCCATGCCACCCTGAATGATCGGATATTTCGTGCCCAGTAATTCGTTTAATAATGTCATTTTTTTGATACCTCCGGTGCGTCATAGCTGAGAATGCAGCCGCCCCAGGTGAGTCCCCCGCCGAAGCCAGCGAGAATCAGCCGCTCTCCGCGATGAAGACGTCCCCGCTGCTGCAGATCGTACAGTGCGGTCGGAATCGACGCGGCACTGGTATTGCCAAGTGTTTCCATATTCATAAAGAACTTTTCCGCCGGCCAGTGCATCGCGCGCTGAACGTGACGAATGATGCGGGCGTTCGCCTGATGGCAGACCACATGGTCAATGTCCTCCATGGTCTCACCCGAGCGCTCAAGCAGCCCCGCGATGATGCGCGGAATGATGTCACAGGCAAACACGAAGACCTCGCGTCCGTCCATCCGCATATGGTCAATGCAATCGTCCTCCGCGTGCGTCACGTCGCGGTCCGCTGTGGCCGCGCAGCTTTCCATCTGCGTTCCGGCCTCACCGGCTTCCTCTGCCGGGATCCTGGCTGCCTTTTCCGCCCTCTGCTTTTCGTACGCTCCCGTGTAGGTGCCCGGTGCGAGGATCACATCGGACCCCCGTGCGCCAAACAGGCGGACATACGGACGCATCCCTTCTGTGCCTGCCTCCAGCTCACCGCATGCGATCACGGCCGCCCCGGCCCCATCCCCGAAGAGAATGGCGGTGGAGCGGTCCTCCATGGACAGAAGGCGGGACAGCTGCTCCGCGCCGACCACCAGGGCATAGCGCCGACCGCTGACACTTGCCAGATTTTGTGCCACCTCCAGGCCATAGATGAAGCCGCTGCAGGCTGCATTGATGTCCAGGGCCGGTACCTCCGGGAGCTCCAGCTCTCGCTGAAGAATCGCTGCAATGCTCGGCGTCGCAAGGTCCGCAGACATGCTGGCAACAACGATGGCTCCGAGCTCCTCTCTGGAAACGCCCTGCTGTTCCGCGTTCTCTACGGCCTTCCGCGCCGCCTCGAGGGCGAGGGTCACGGCACTTTCCTCCGACGTGCAGAAGCGCCGTGCGTGGATGCCGGTACGTGGATAGATCCACGCGTCCGAGGTATCCATACAGTGGCTCAGATCATCATTGGTCACAATCCGGCTCGGATACGCGGCTCCGAGGCCGATGAGTTTCATTTCGTTCACGCTCTCTCCTTACGATTAAATGTTTCTGTACTTTTCCTGGCGCTGCCTCCGAAGCTCCTCCGGACTCAGGCGCAGAAGATCATTGAGGCTCTTCTCCAGGACAATGTCGAGACTTGCATAGAGGCGCTCCGGATCCGCCTGTGCCCCGCCCAGCGGCTCTGGAATCAGATGATCCGCGACCCCGGCCTCCCGAAGATCCTGCGCCGTCAGCTTCATCACCTCGCAGGCCTCCTCATGACGGCTCGCATCCTTCCAGAGGATTGACGCGAAGCCCTCCGGGCTCAGTACCGAGTACACAGCATTTTCGAGCATCAGAATCTGGTTTGCCACCGAAATCGCGAGTGCACCACCGGAGTTTCCTTCCCCCGTCACGATGGCGATGACTGGCACATGCAGGCTGCTCATCGCTGCAAGATTCCGGGCGATCGCCTCGCCCTGTCCATGCTCCTCAGCCTCCATGCCCGGGTACGCACCCGGCGTATCGATGAAGGTGATGATCGGACGGCCGAACTTCTCGGCCTGCTCCATCAGGCGAAGGGCCTTCCGATAGCCCTCCGGCCGTGGCATACCGAAATTGCACTTCATGTTTTCTTCCATTGTCCGGCCCTTGCGGTGTCCCAGCACCGTCACCGGCATGCCCTTGTAGCGGGCAATGCCTCCATAGATGGAGGCATCCTCATCATAAAGATGGTCGCCCTTCTGCTCGAAAAAGTCTGTAAAAAGGTGGTCAATGAAATCCGTAATATGCGGGCGCTTCGGATGCCGTGCGAGATAGACACGGTCGGCTGCGGAGAGATTCGTACACTGGGAAAGCAGCTGGGTGCGCTCCTGGTCCAGTCCCCGGATCTCGTCTGCATTGGCCTCGAGCTCCGCTTCCGTCGTCGACAGCTTCTGGATCTGATCCTCGAGCTTCTCTGCCTCTTCAATGATGTCCTTGATCATGCTCTCTCCTCCCCTACGATGCTCGTCGTGCGCTGGATGCCGGAATCGACATGCAGCTTCAGAATGTCGGCGAGCACATCGCGCATTTCGCTCCGCTGGACGATACGATCCACGAAGCCATGGTTTTCGAGGTACTCCGCGCGCTGGAAGCCCTTCGGAAGCTTCCGGTTGATGGTCTGTTCGATGACACGCGGACCGGCGAAGCCGATAAGGGCCCCCGGCTCTGCCAGGGTAATGTCCCCAAGGGTCGCAAAGCTCGCCGTCACGCCGCCCGTTGTCGGGTGCGTCAGGAAGCTGATGTAGAGACCGCCATGCTCACTGAAGCTCTCAATCGCCGCACTGGTCTTCGCCATCTGCATGAGACTGTAAATCCCCTCCTGCATACGTGCACCACCGCTCGCACTGAAGATGAGAAGCGGCAGATGATGCTCGTCCGCATACTCGACGGCACGGGTGACCTTTTCGCCCACAGCGCGGGACATGGAGCCCATAAAGAAGCGGCTGTCGAGGACGACGGTCACAAGGCGGATGCCCTCAATCGTACCCACGGCTGAAATAACGGACTCCGAAAGGCCGGTTTTCTCCTCCTGCTTCTCGATCTTTTCCTTATAGCCCGGAAAGCCGAGCGGATCCTCCGCTGTAATGTCGCGGTCCAGCTCCTCGAAGCTGCCCTGGTCGAGGATCAGCTTCAGACGATAGTAGCCACCGAGTGGCGCATACTTTCCACAGGTCGGGCAGATGAAGTAGTTCTCCTCCCATTTGCGGCGAAGTGCGCGGCGCCCACAGCTCCGGCAGGTGATGAAGCTCGATGGAATCATGACGGCCGGAAGCCCACGCCCCGTGCTCTTTTCTCCATCCTTCTTCGCCTCTGCCTTTTCTCCGCTCTCATTCCTTCCGGAAAGCGGCCAGGTAAAGTGGACACCCGTATGTCCGATCATATCCTCCCGCGCTTTTTTCTCGAGCGCGCGGTTCTTATAAAGCTCATAAATCTGCTTAATCGGCGACTTCATGGCAAACCTCCTTTTAAAGCTTCCGTCCCCTGTCTTTCATTCTGAAGCCAAAGACCATGTTGAAGACCGTAAAAGAATCCTTCCCACGTCTTCCGTTGGATATGCAGTTATCCAGATGCAGGTACAGCGGAATCGGTCCCGCCCTGCGTCTTCAGTTTAGAAGAGCCCGATTTTCGTATGAAAACCGAGCTGCCTTTCGGGGGAAGTCTTCTTCTGCCCTTCCTGATCTACTTAGTTCTTGCAGTAATCCACGAGATCCTGTACCGTTACCATCTTGCCGATCTCTCCATCCGGGATGGTCTTTCCAAGTGCATCCTCGAGTGCCATGTGAAGCTCTACAAGGGAAAGAGAATCCACCTCGAGGTCCTCCTGGAAGCGTGCCTCTGGGGTCACCTTCTCCTCATCACATGCGAGTGTATCCACGATAAGTTCCTTAACCTGCTCGAAATCCATTTTTTCTCCTTCTGACCGTCCTGCGGCCCATCATTTCTGTGTTCTTCGATAGCGGCCTTTGCTTCTTCAAATCCTTCTGTTCAAGGCTTTTTGTTAAAAACTTTTCGTTAAAATATTTTAACTATTGCCGCGATGCTGCCTAGAATACGTGAAATGCAGAGGGAAGTCAACGAAAGAAATTCCGAAGTGAAAATAGTTTCGAAAACTACGAAAAACGGAGATAAATGGAAAAGACGCTTTTCCGTCCTTTTCACCCTCTCCGTTCTTTAAAATTTTTTAGTTATATAAAATTTTTTAAATAGTAAATCAACGCATATTTTTATTTGTGTTCATTAACGAATATTATTTGCACTCATGGCTTAGCTTACCTGTATGTAGTTCCTGATTCCACTCTCCGCACACAGAACACCTCTGTGACCACTTACATCACGAGCTCAACCCGGCTTCCATCCGCTCGATCCTTCGTCACGATGAGCTGTCGATCGATCTGCTGCTTGAGTTCCCCTACATGTGAGATGATCCCGACGAGGCGATGCCCCTCCGTGAGCTCCGCAAGTGCCTGAATCGCTGTATGCAGCGAATCCTCATCCAGTGAGCCGAAGCCCTCATCGACAAACATCGTATCGAGGCGGATGCCACCGACACTCGAGCTGATCTCATCGCTGAGACCGAGTGCAAGGCTGAGCGACGCCTTAAAGGATTCCCCGCCCGACAGGGTCTTTACCGAGCGAAGTGTGCCGTTGTAATGATCCAGCACATCGAGCTCGAGTCCCGACTGGGACTTCATGTTGTCTGCATTCTTCCGACGGACGAGCTCATACTGCGCATCGCTCATGATCATGAGACGTGTGTTGGCCCGTCGCAGGATGCGGTCGAAGTAGGTTGTCTGGATATAGGTTTCCAGCGTCAGCTTCTCCGCGCCGCTCACTGTGCCATTCGCGGTGTTCGAGAGCTCATTGACCCAGGCGTAGTGCTGCTCCTTTTCGCTGAGCTCCGCTGCACCGGCACGGATCCGCTGGAGCTGGGCTCGATTATTCTGGAGGCGGGCAATGACGCCATCAGCCTCCGCCCTGAGCTGCTGTCGTTCAGCGCTTCGGCGTGTCTGTGCCTCCCGCTCTGCCGCTTCGTCATATTGTGCGCCCTCCGCCGTTTTCCGCTGCTCTTCGAGCTTCTGCACGGAGCCCTGGAGGGTCGCGATCTGCTGTTCTACGGCATGGAGCGCGTTTTCCGCCTTCGTGCGTGCCTTCATGGTCTCCTGCACAAGCTGCTGCAGGCGCTCCATCTCCGAACGGGCTGCAGCCTCCGATGGAAATGGCAACATGGCCCGCAGCCTTTCAAGCTGTTCTCTGGCGGCCTGGTATTCGGTCTTCATGGAGATTTCCGTGGCGCTCGCCCGTTGAATTTCTTCATTTAAATGCTCCAGCTTCCGCTCGGCCTCCGGAATCTGCTGCTCGAAGGCTTCTTTTCTTTTCATCTTCCGTGTGAGCGTGCGCAGCTCTTCTGTGAGAAGTGTGGCGGCTTTCTGGGCTGTACGAAGTGCAGCCTCTACGCGTGGACGGGCGTCTTCTGGACTCCACTGCGCGCCCACTTCCTTTCCATCCTGAAGATTCTGTGATCGTACATCCGATTCCAGTGCATCTGCGGTCTGCTTCGCGTTCTCCGTACAGTGGCAAGTCGTCTCCAACGTCCACACTGTTCCCAGGAGCTCTGTGCACTGCTGCAGCACATGTCCCTTCGACGCTTCATATTCGCCATGAAGGCTCCGCGCACGACCGCTCTCTTCCTCCATCTCCCGCCGGCGCTGCTCCGCCTGCTTCTCTGCCTTCTGCACCTCGGCCTCCGTTGGCGCCTGTGCGGACAGGCGTGCGAGATGACTTTCCTCTGTAATCGCATGACCACATACCGGACAGGCATCGCCCGGCTTCAGATCGCGTGCGAGTATCCCTGCCTGCTCACACAAAAATGCATGGTTCATTTCCTTATAGGAAGCATCCGCTGCTTCATATCGATGGTAGGCCTGCTGAAACGCCTGCTGTGCACTCGCCTGCTTCTGTCCTAGACCCTGAAGCGTCTCGAGACTCTGCTTCAGGGTCTGAAGTTCCGTGCAGCGTTTTGCATTCTCCGCCTGCGCAGCCTTCTTTTCTGCGAGCTCCGCTTCAACGCTGCCAAGCGTTTTCAGCTCCTGCTTCGCGTTCTCCAGCTGACGCATCCAGTCCTGCTGCGTCTTTTTCCATTCCGCCTGCGTCTCCTCCTGCTGCGCCATGCTTTTTTCACGTTCCGACTGTTTCGTTTCCAGCGTACGGAGCTCCGTATACTGTGGGAGCTTCTCTGCAAGAAGCGCACGTTGGCACTCCCATTCCTTCACCTCCGGTTCCTTCGCCTTCGCCGCCTCAAAGGCCTGCTGAAGCGTGGCAAGCTTCGGTTCTTCGCTTGTCAACGCGTTCTTCACCTTCTGGTGCTCCACCACCAGCTGTTGGAAGGCACGGATGGCCGTGAGGTGACCACTGATGGTCTCCAGTGTCTTCGTCGTTTCCTCGAGCGCTGCATCCAGCGCTTCCTTTCGCTCCTGATCCCCTGCGATGATGCGTTCGAGAAGCGAAACCACCTCGGCCGTCGGCAGAGCCCCCTGGTGCGCCTTCTCAAGTTCCAGTGACAGCGGACTCAGCGGATCCGCCGTCGTGGACTGCACGTAATGCTCAATGGCCTTCCGCGCATCCTCCTTTTCCCCATACAGTCGCTTCGCGTCATTCTGGAGCTGCTGCTGCAGTGCCTTATAGTGCTCGGTGTCAAACAGCTTCCGGAAGATTTCCTGTCGTTCTTTGGTGTCGGCAAGGAGGAGCTTCAGGAAATCACCCTGCGCGATCATGGCAATCTGTGCGAACTGCGCATGATTCACACCGAGAATTTCAAGAAGCTTCCGGTCCACCTCCCGTGGCTTCGTGAGCACCGATCCGTCTGGAAGCAGAAGCTCTGCATCCGCCTTCTGGAGCGTCATGCCGCCACCGCGCTTCGCTGGACGCAGATACTCTGGATTTCGCTTCACGGTATAGTCCTGTCCACGATAGCGGAAGCAGAGCTCCACCTCGGTCGGCGTATCGGGTTCCGCATATTTCGAGCGGAGCATCCCTGCACTTCGATTTTCTCCGGACGCTTCGCCGAAGAGTGCGAAGGTGATGGCATCAAAGATCGTCGTCTTCCCAGCTCCGGTGTCACCGGTAATGAGGTAGAGCCCACTCTCACCGAGCTGCTCCATATCGATTTCCGTCACACCCTTATACGGTCCAAAGGCGGACATCCTAAGTTTTAGTGGTCGCATGTCTTCCTCCCTGTTCTTTTCACAGGACCGTTCTTCACTGCATCGCTTCCTGTGACTGAATGGTTCCAAACACTCATTCCTGATTCTCCCAGATTTTCTCGATCTGAGCGGCCATGTAGTGCGCCTGCTCAGCAGTCATGTCCTTATGATTCTGCTTGTCAAAAAGCTCCGAAAAAAGATCGAGCGGTGACTTCTTTTCCAGGTCCTCGAGCTCCCAGCTTTCGCTCCGCTGCCCACGTGTCCGTGCATTGTCATAGTCAAGCTTCATAAGATTCGGATAGATCACCTGCAGGCGGCGCGCCGCATCCGGCACCTCGATCTCGTCTGTCAGTGTCACATGAAGATAGTCGTCGGTCGCCGTGCCCTCATAGTTTGAGCGCAGGGTGAGTTCCTCATAGCTTCCACGAAGCTCCCGCATGTCACGAAGCGGCGTAAGCTCTCGTGTGCGAATGTCGATGTCCGTTGTGCCATCGGCTTTCTTCGCACCGAGCGCGACAATCGTTACCGATTTATGGTGATGGGCCTCCGAGAAGCTGTACTTGAGTGGCGTACCCGCATAGCGGAGGATCGGTCCTCGGGTGCTTTCCTCCGTGGATGTCGTCTCTTCTGCTGATGGTTCCGTACTCTCCTCAAGGACTGAACGGTCCTCTACGGATGTACGCTTTTCCGATGCCGGGCAGTCTCGATGGAATATGTTGTCCTCTTCCGCTGCCGGGTGGTCTCGATCCGATGGACTGTGTATCTGCTGCGGTCCATGCAGATGGCCGAGCGCGACATAATCAAACGGCGCGAACACCGAAGCGTCGACATTGTCCGTTCCACCGACCGAAAGATCCTCGGAATCGGAGCGGCTCGCGCCGGTGACAAACTGATGCGTCACCAGAACGTTTCGGTGCGTCGGGTCAATGTCCATGTGCGAGATGGCGACGCGCAGCGCATCGGTGTAGCTTACGATCTGCTCCTCCGGATAGAAGCGCCGCACATTCGCGGGCTTCAGGAAGGGGAGAAGGTAGACGTCGACCGGCGGGAAGGCATCCGTGGGCGCATCAGGCGCAGGATCATGGACGTCGGCTGCATAAGAAACAGACGCATCGGCATCGGCTGTGCGGACCGAGGCATTGTCCGTGTCCGCCCCTTCCACGCAGGAAATGCGCTTCACGCTGCCGTCATACACCGGCGAAAGGTAAATGCCCTCGTGATCCATGAGACGATTTCCGAAGGCAATGCGCTCCGGTGAGTCATGATTGCCCGCGATCACAAAGACCCGAAGCTTCAGTACAGAAAGCTGGTAGAGAAACTCGTCAAAAAGCTCCACCGCCTCGGCGCTCGGAATCGCTTTATCGTAGATATCCCCGGCAAGGATCACGCCGCCATCTGGCTGCTCCTCTCGAAGAATCGATAATATTTGTTTTAATATGTAGCGCTGGTCCTCAAGCATTGAGAAGGCATTGACACGCTTTCCGATGTGAAGATCGGCGAGATGGATGAATTTCATACGCCCGTCCTTTCGCATTATGGTATGCATTGCTTTTATTATACCCCATCTGCATGATCTACGCAGTACACGGCACCAATACTGTAAACTCAGATGAAGAATCCGCGAAGTTCCACGGATCTGCGCGCGGCCTTTGGGGCCTTCTGCATTGAAATTGCGCAAATATATGCAAACCTTCTTTTGGGAAAATCGTATATATGTATTTTGGCCTTCTAATCTCCTTTTTCCTAGAAAAGTATATACGCAAGGCCGATTTCAGAAATCGTATATATGTTCATGGCTTATTTCAAACGAAATCC
>DJEQ01000038.1:0-4883 GCA_002431355.1 Oribacterium sp. UBA5894 | reverse complement strand
ATTTTTGAAATAACCGATTTGTATATATGCTACGGACCGAATCATCTCTCAAAGAGCCAAAATCCATATATACGATTTTTAAAAACGGCCTATCGTATATATCGGTTTTTCTTTATGTCGAGAAATTCTTTAAAAAATATATACAGGAACCATCATTTCAAAAATCGTATATATCTTTCGCGAGATCGCAAGCTTGTCTGAGATCCATGAAAATATATACGATTTTCGAAAAGAAGATTCTGTATATAGCATGGAGAAAATGCTTTCTGGTCGGGGGGTAAATTCCAGGGTGAATTCCAGCAGGCTGTACATCACAGAAGCCCATGCATCCTCCATTGCACTACTCCTCGTTCTTTCCTATAATATAAGGTAAACTGGTTTGACAGGAGGAGCACGCACGTGATCTACACGAAATGGAGCGTGCTCTGCTCGCACCGAGAAGGAAGGAAAAACGTATATGTTACATCATGAGCACAAAAATGAACGTTGGGTATTTTATAAGGATACGATGGCCGAGTCCGGTGGCGAGGGCGTCACAAAGCGGGTCCTGGCCTACTCCGATGATGTGATGGTCGTGGAAAATACCTTTGAGAAGGATGCCATCGGAAAGCTGCACCATCATCCGCATACCCAGATCACCTATATCAAGTCCGGAAAATTCGAGTTCACGATCGATGGAGAAAAGCATGTGGTCAGCGAGGGCGATACCCTGCTGAAGACCGATGGCGTCGAGCATGGCTGTGTCTGCCTGGAGGCCGGACAGCTCATCGATATCTTCACGCCGTATCGGCAGGATTTCGTAAAGGACTAAAGCGATGATCTATACAGGAATCTATGACGCAACATTGACCTATGATGAAACGCAGGAGGCCCGGCTTTCGAAGGGACAGCTGCCATCGCAGCTAAACGCCCAGATGGCGGCCCATACCCACGTATCGGAAGAGGTCATCACGATTCCAGGCTACCCGCACCCTCTGCATGCTGGAAAGCAGAGAGGCACGGTCATCGTCATTCCAGGCGGAGGCTACAGCTGGCTCAGTCCACGGGAAGCGGATCCGATCGTCCATGCCTTCAATGCCTATGGCTTCCGTGCGCTCGTCTTCCGCTATGACTGTGAAAGCGAGATTCTCGGTCTTCGCCCACTGAAGCAGGCGGCCTGGGCGATTGCAAAAACGCGCCAGCTGTTTCCAGCGGAGCCGGTCTATCTCTGTGGCTTCAGTGCAGGCGCACATGTGGCAGCCTCCATCGCCATTCACTTCGATGATACCGACTGGAACGGAGATCCACTTTTTACGGAGGTGCTGGATTTCTTAGGTGAAGCAGCAGATCCGGCGACGCTTTTCCGACCGGATGCTCTGATTGTATCGTATCCCGTCATCAGTGCCGGGGAGTACCGGCATGCCGGCAGCTTCGAGCGTCTCCTCGGAAAGCGGGAGGATTTTATCGCGAAGTACGGAGATGACACCGACTACGAGCGTGCACGTCGCTGGTTCTCGCTCGAAACGCAGGTGCACGCCTCCACACCGAAGACCTTTGTATGGCAGACCGTCACCGATCAGAGCGTGCCGGTGCAAAACTCTCTTCTTCTCGTGAACGCACTTGTCGAGCATGGCATCCCGGTGGAGTATCATCTCTACCCGAAGGGGCCGCACGGACTGAGCCTCGCGACCGAAGAGGTTGCGGAAACAAGCAAGAACCGGGTCACGGATCTTCATGTCGCGGACTGGTTCGAACGCGCCATTGACTGGCTGCTCTATACGGAAGATGGACATTCTGTTGACGCATAGACATCGAAAGGAGCATCTATGAATATTACTGTGGTTTATGCGACAGGGCGTAAGGGACCTTCCTGTTCCTATCACATCACACAGATGATCGTGAAGGAGCTTCTGGATGGTGGCGAGCTCTTTGAGTTCTTTCTTCCAAAGGATATGCCGCATGTATGTCTCGGATGTTACTGCTGCATTCACGGAGAAGAGGAAAAGTGCGGTGGTGCTGCTGCACTATCTCCGATTCTTACAGCAATAGAAAAATCAGAGCTCCTCATCTTTAGTACGCCGACCTACGTATACCACATACCGGGACAGCTAAAATCCTTTCTTGATCATCTTGCTTATCGCTGGATGGTACATCGTCCGGACCTGTCCTATCTGAAGAAGCAGGCCCTCATCGTGAATACCGCAGCCGGTGGCGGCATGCGTTCGACGGTTCGGGACATCCAGGACAGTCTGGAGAACCTTGGGGTCGGACGGACCTATCATCTCACGCAGAGTGTGTGGAATTATGACTGGCCAAGCCTTCCCGCGTCCTTTCACAGCACCATAGAAAAAAAAGTGAAGCGCACCACCCGAACAATTCGGAGCCGAGCTGGACATGTAACGCCATCGCTGAAGGTGCGTGGACTCTACAGGATGTATCGTCTTCTACACCTGAAGAAGAAAATGACACCGGTGGATGACGCGTATTGGGAAAATATGAAGTGTGTCTGAATAGAAGACCGATTACCTGGAGAAGCTCTGGGTAATCGGTCTTTTATTTTTCTGATTGGTATACGGCGTGTAAGACTTTTTTCCACTGAATTTCCAAGAAATGTCCGATGGTAAGCCACCCTCACTGTGGTATAATGAACGTACAAGATTTCAGTGGAGGAATATGCTATGACCGATGATTCAATCCGAACTACCGACCTTGCAGGGAAGGCCGCTGCGCCCTCCACCTCAGGATTACAGAAACGGGCACCGCGTAGTGATGCGGCCAATGTTCCAAGAACGGAGCGTCTGCGCCGCCCGGCAGATCCGAATGAGCTTCTGACGCATAACCAGCCACCGAAGCGGCCACAGCGGTCCGTGAATATCGAGCGCATGGGCGTACCTCTGCAGGATGTCCGAAGGGAGGATGCGTCGAGCTATACGGGAGGCCTTGCCAGTGAAGGGGCGGCAGCGAAGCAGTCCAGAGCACGGCGAAGCGACCGCTTTATGCCAGGGGCAGGCTATGAGGGTCCAACCAATGCAGAGCTGATGGTGGAAATAAAGAAAAACCGTTATCTACTGCTGACGATTCTTCTGCTGCTTATTCTTCTGCTGGTTGGATGTGGTGTATTCGGCATCTATGTTTACCGTACCTTCCAGACCTATGAGTCGCAGCTTCAGGAGGCCTTCGACACCATGGAGAAAATTGACGATGTGGTCGGCAAGCTTCAGCAGACCTATCGAACCTACAGCGGACAGATTGACGACTTCTTCGATACCGTCAGTGAGCTGAAGGGCTATGTCGATACCTTTAAGGGTCTGCTCAGCTCTCTTCCGAAGATTCAGCTTCCGTTCTAATTTTTGAAATCAGGAATTCATATCCTGACGTCCGTGCTTGATACGGCTGCTGCAAACTCAGAAGGCGAAAAACAGAATCAAAAAACTCCACCCTAGGCATAAGCCGAAAATGAGCTTAAATGCCTAGGGTGGAGTTCTCAGCAGCTTCTTACCTCGCCGCGCAGTTTTTCTTCGTCACTCCTTCGTAATCGAAGAGACCGTCGTGCTTTTCCTCCAGTGCCTTAATCATGTGGTAGGTGTAGGTACTGTACGGAGTCGGAATGCCGTATTCCTCTCCCATCCGCATGAGTGCGCCCGCGAACATGTCGATTTCCGTATGCCGTCCGGCATCGAGATCCTGGAGCGTCGAGTAGCGCGCCGATGGCGGCACGGCACAGCCGGTACTCGTTAAGCTTGCAAGCTTTTCCTTATCGACACCCTTCGCTGCCGCGATCTGCTCCACCTCATGGCGAAGTCCGTCACTGATGGCCTTCATGTGCACACTGTCACGATAGCATCCGACGCCCGCACCGAGAATCGCCTGTGGCAGGTTGTTGCATACATTGAGCCGGAACTTGTTCCAGATTTCTTCTCGGATACAATCGGTCGCGCGTGTATTGAGACGCGTTTTTCCGAAGACCTCCTGCAGCGCATGGATACGCACACTCTCACGCGGCTCCTTCGCTTCTCCATAAATGATACCGATCGTAATCGCCGGATCGAAGCAGTAGCCACGCCCCTCCTGGTAGGCGGACGCCACCTTGATGAGGGAGTAAATCATATGCTCCTCGCCGATCGCAGAGGCAATGATGTCCTCACTGTCCACCCCATTCATGAGACTCATCACCGTCGTATGCGCATCGACCGCTGCCTGGATGTCCGGAAGCGCCGCCCGCAGAGCGCCATACTTCAGTGCCACGATGAGAAGGTCCACGCCCTTTGCCTCCGCTGGTGACAGCACCTCCGGATGATAGATCTCCCCATTGATCTGACAGCCCTGCTTCTTTAAGCGTTCCGCACGCGCGCCCTCCGCGAGGATACTGAATTCCACATCCGGACAATCCGAAAACCCATAAATGACATAGGAGCCGACGGCTCCTGCACCAAGTAACGCAACCTTCTTGATCTTTTCCATCCTCTTCTCTCCATTCTCCCTGTATGCTCATGATGGGCGGCCGCATACGTCGCTGCTGAGCACCAAACAAATACAGCCTGCCTTCATTGACCTTTCATCGGTTCCCCGACGGGCTCTCCTCTGCGCGGAAGGCATAGCTCAACGCCACGCTTCCATAGGCACGCCTGCACAGTAGATCTTTCCGAATACAATAATCCACAGCACAAGCGCCACCGGCACCAGCAGACGAAATTTCCATTTTCTCGTCTTATGGTGAAAGAGCTGCATACCGAGAAGAGCCCCGGGCGCACCCCCAAGGAAGGCGGAAAGAAGCAGCGTCTGTTCCGGAACCCGCCAGCGATGGTGGATCGCCTTATATTTGTCTACCCCATAGAGGAGGAACGAAAGAATGCTCATCAGTACGACCCATCCGACGAGAATCTGATCCAGATACAGCTGCATGT
>DJEQ01000119.1 GCA_002431355.1 Oribacterium sp. UBA5894 | reverse complement strand
CATGAGGCCCTGACCCTCGATATGCCGTATAAAGATATCGATGCGTTCATTGATAAGGTTCATGAGAAATATCCGGAAATCAACATTGATCCGATTCCGTATGTGGGGCAGAATACGACGGGATGGATGCGTGCCATGCTGAAATCAGGAGAGCTTCCAGACATTTATTTTACGACCCAGTATTCACCAGAAGTGGACGAGGTGAGTGACAAGCTGCTGGATCTCTCGAGCCTTCCTTGTACGGATCAGTATGTTCAGGCACGCCTACGGGATGTGACAGTGGATGGTGCCGTTTATATGCTGCCGCTTTCCTATGGCTGCATCGGCATTACATATAATAAGACCTTACTTGAAAAGAATGGCTGGACGCTTCCGAAGAGCCTGAAGGAGATGGAAGAGCTGAAGCCGAAGGTCGAGGCCGCAGGCTATACCTTCTGCGTGGATCTTATGCAGTATCCTGGCTATGGCTTCCAGTATCTGTGCAATATCCTTGATACGGGCTTTTTAAGTACGAGCGATGGGCTTCGTTGGCAGCATGACTATCTTTCCAAAACGGCCAATGTCTCGAGTACACCGAAAATGCTGGAGAATATGCAGCTTCTCGCTCGCTGGAAGGAGCTTGGACTGCTGACCAGTGCACATTCGGATGCTGCCGATGCAGACACCCGTGCCTTTTATAAGGAAGGAAACACGCTGTTTTGTCTCGGAAATACCAACGATATTTCGAAGGAGGATGGGACAGATGAATATAAGCTGATGCCCTATCTCTCAGAAGATGGCGACCAGAATGTTTTCATTCTCAATGTCAATCGATATGTAGGACTCAATAAAAAGCTGGGCGATGCAGGAAATGAACAGAAGCTGGAAGATGCGAAGCATGTGCTTGAGGTACTGTCTACCGAAGAGGGCATGTGGGCACTGAATGATCAGCGTGGCAGTGCTCTCCTGCCACTGGAATCTGCAGATGTCGAGCCTTCGAGCTACTATTCGGAAGCTCTGGATGACTTAAATCATGGACATACCGCGCCTTTTATTTATGCTGGCTGGGATGATGTCATCGTACCGATTGGAAACACAATGCTCGACTACATCCGGAATGAAGCAACGCTTCAGGATGTCATCGACTGTATCGACGAGAATCAGTCCACGCTTGATAAGGGAGAGGTCTTTACGACGGTGACGAAGACCCTCGATACCGAGCACTGCGCACGACTGGTGGGTCTCTGCTTCGCACAGGCAAGTGGGGCTGACGTTGCCTTGATTTCAGAAGGTGCATATCATCCGAAAACCCATAACACAAATCCAGATGGTGTCTATGGTTCCCTCTTTGCACTACCGGTGAAGGAGCAGGAAATCGTGACCATCCTCCCGACGGGGTGGGATGGACACATTGAGACCGTCACGTTGTCGGGAGCCCGTGTGAAGGAACTGGCGAAGGATGGATACGATCGAAGCGGAGAGGGGGACACCTTCCCGTATGTGCTTGTGACGAAGGAAGGCATGACCTTAGAGGACACGAAGAACTATAAGGTGGCCATCTGTGGTGCTGCTGAAGAGGTGCAGAAGGAAGGAAAGATGCAGGATAGTGGTATCGTCGGACTCGATGCGATGAAGGATTATCTCCGCACCTTTGATGCAATTTCTCCGGAAAATCTTGTCTGGAAGTGAGGAATAAGGATGAATAAGGTACAGAAGGTACCCTCGGAAAAACAGAATCCGACAGATTTTATCAGTGTACTCATCTTTCTTGTGACTTGTATTCTGGTGGGTGTCATTACGTTTATTGGGTTTTATAATTCCTACAATGATAAAATCCTATATGCAGAACGCTTAAATCAGATGCAGGAAGTGACGACTCAGCTATTTGCTGGCCTCGAAGATGTCGTGAAAGCGAGATGGAACAGTACCCTTCAGCAGAGCAATTTTTTCATGGATGCAGCTCCTGATAGTGTCGATGCACTGGCAGAGTTCATGGAAAAGCAGGAAAAACTGTCGAGCTTAGATGCAGAGAAATCAGAACTGATCGCGGTAGACGCGGATGGTATCTTCTATTCCAAGCATGGGCGGGAGGGACTGCTTTCTGAGCAGCGGCTTCTCCTTTCCTCACCGGAAAAAATAAGCTTCATTTCCAATACGATGTTTGGAAATGAACCGAAAATGGTGTATCTTCTCCAGCTGAAAACGACACGGATGCTTCATTATGGTGAAAAGAGCGTGAAAATCTGCTACTACGGCATCGTGCAGGATATGGAGGAGCTTCGTCCGTATTTTAGCTGCGAGGCCTATGGCGGTCACAATGGTATGTACGTCGTGGATGAGCAGGGGCTCAAGGTTTTTAGTGATAGTGATAAAAACATTTTGCCTGGCTACAATCTTTTTCAGGTACTGGAGCGGATGCACTATCTCCATGGCACGTCGTTTACGGAAGTAAAAAAAGAGCTGGATACCACAGGTAGCGCCTATTCGAATGCTCTCCTGGATGATGAAGAGTACTATTATGCACTTTATCACATGAATCATGCGGCATGGACCTTG
This sequence comes from Oribacterium sp. UBA5894, assembly GCA_002431355.1. Lineage (GTDB taxonomy): Bacteria > Bacillota > Clostridia > Lachnospirales > Lachnospiraceae > Oribacterium. The sequence goes on along the minus strand of DJEQ01000119.1, from coordinate 4,901 downwards.
ATTTTCACGGTACCTTCTCGTTATGTTGCCATCAATACGGTGAAGCTGGTACGAATCTCCACACAATTGATTTCTATTTTTGCACTGGTAATGCTCTTCATTTGCACTTCTCTGGTGACCTGGGTTCTGAGGCGTCAGCAACGCATCGTACTTGAAAAGGAGCGGCAGAATAATGCCCTTCTGTCGGAGGCTCTGACGAAGGCTGAGCAGGCCGAGCTGAGAGCAAAGGAAGCCAATCAGGCCAAGAGCGAGTTTCTTTCCAACATGTCCCATGACATTCGCACGCCAATGAATGCAATCATGGGCATCACACAGCTGATGGAGCATGATGCGCAGGATCCGGTAAAGACAGAGCAGTATATTCATAAGATCCAGAGCTCCAGTCGTCATCTTCTGGGCCTCATCAATGACGTGCTCGATATGAGCAAAATTGAATCGGCAGGGGTGACCATTAACCACGAGCCTATGTGTCTTCAGGAGCAGGTGGAAGAAATCGAAAGCATCATTCGCCCACAGGCAGAGGAGCACCGACATCACTTTACGATCTCCATGCATGACATTGCGCATGCGTATCTTCTCGGAGATGCTGTACGTTTTCGTCAGATCGTGATCAACCTTCTTTCCAATGCTGTCAAATATACAGCAGATGGTGGTACGATCTCTCTGGACCTCTGCGAGCTTCCAAGTGCGGATCCACAGCAGTCCAGGCTGCAAATGACGGTACGGGATAACGGCTATGGTATGAGTCCAGAGTTTATTCAGCATATTTTTGAACCGTTTACGAGAGCAGAGAACTCGATGACGAACAAGGTACAGGGAACCGGCCTTGGCATGGCCATTACGAAGAACCTTGTGGAAATGATGGGTGGCACGATCACCGTGCAGAGTACGCTTCAGAAGGGAAGCTGTTTTCAGGTGCTCCTTCCAATGGAGATTGATACGCGTGCAGAACAACTGGAGGAAGCTTCGGAGGAGGAATTCAAGGCTTCTTCCACGAAGGGCATGGAGGGAATCCTGAAGGGACTTCATTTCCTTTGTGCAGAGGACAATGCACTGAATGCCGAAATCCTAAGTGCACTGATGGAAATGAAGGGTGCTTCATGCGACATCTATCCAGATGGGCAGAAGCTGGTCGACGCCTTCCGGGAGGTGAAGGAGGGCGACTATGATGCCATCCTTATGGACGTGCAGATGCCGATTATGAATGGGCTTGAAGCAACAAGAATCATCCGGCAGGGAGAAAATCCGCTGGGTGAAACAATTCCGATCATTGCGATGACCGCCAATGCCTTCAGTTCGGATGTGAAGGCCTGTCTCGATGCTGGTATGGACGCGCATGTCGCGAAGCCGATTGACATTGGAAACCTGGAAAGAACCGTCTATGCTATACAGCACCGTATCCTTGTGGGGGGGGCGGAGGCCGACGGACCTGAGCTTGTCTAAAGACTCATAAAACAGCACACTTTAAGCTCCAGAGGAAAAAATAAAAAATGCAGCGAACACACGAAAGAATGGCGTGTTCGCTGCATTTTTTCGTATTTTACGCATGAAGCATCTTATACATAGGAGAACTTAAGAAATGAAAGTGTAAAATAATATATAAGTATATACTTATGCAAATGTAAATATCATTGATTTGAATTTATAAAGCAGGAAACGTAGGATAGGGTCATCAGTGAGAGGGGAGTCTCTCATACAGAAAAATCTCAGGTAAGAAGGAAAAAGGAGGACCCTATGGCGATCAATGCGTTGATCATGGATGAAACCGATAACGTTGCAACCCTTGTGAATGATGTTGCGAAGGGAGAAGAGGTACAGTACAAGTTCGGGGAGGAGCTGCAGTCCCTCGTTGCAGAGGAGGCAGTACCATACTGCCATAAGATTGCATTAAAGGATCTGAAGGCGGGGGATGAGGTCATCAAGTATGGTGAGAGCCTCGGAAAGCTGACCGAGGATGTAAAGAAGGGATACTGGATTTCAGATAAGAATCTGAAGAGTGTTCCGCGTGATTATGAGAGTGAGCTTGCAGGACCAGAGTGGGAGATGTGTGCGAAGCAGTCCACGGGAGATCCATCGGAGAAGAGCTTTAAGTTCTGGGGCTACCGCAGAGCCGAGGGACGTCCAGGTATCCGAAATCACATTCTGATTCTCCCGACCTGCGCCTGCGGAAGTGAGAGCTGTCGTGTCGTGGCGAGCCAGATCCGTGGCGCCGTCAACATTGTCTTTAATACTGGCTGCTCCGATGTTGCGGCCAATACCGAGATGAGCCAGAAGGTGCTGACAGGATTTGCCTGCAACCCGAACGTTTATGGTGTGGTCATCATTGGCCTTGGCTGTGAGACCGTTCCTCATCAGAAGCTGAAGGAGAAGATTCAGGCGATGACCAGTAAGCCGGTGGTTTCCTTCGGTATCCAGGAGGAGGGCGGTACCCTGAAGACCATCGAGAAGGCGACGAGAGCCGCACGTCAGCTTGCGCAGCAGGCCGGTCTTCAGCAGAAGGAGCTTTTCGATGCATCTGAGCTTCTCATGGGCATCGAGTGTGGTGGATCGGATGCGACCTCCGGTATTGCCAGCAACCCGGCTACCGGTGAGCTCAGCGATCTCCTCGTCGACATGGGCGCAACCACGATGATGAGTGAGTCGATTGAGTGGATCGGAGGAGAGCATATCCTCGCAAAGAGAGCCGTAGACCAGAAGATTCATAATGAAATCATCGAGGTCTGCCGTGCGTATGAAAAGCACCTTGAGGCTGCAGGTCAGGACTGCAGAGCCGGTCAGCCAACCCCGGGTAATAAGCAGGGCGGACTGTCCACTCTGGATGAGAAGAGCCTCGGCTGCATCCGGAAGGGTGGTACGAGACCGATCGTAGAGGTCCTGGAGCAGGCGAAAAAGCCGACGAAGACCGGTGCGGTTGTAATGGATACGGCAGGCTATGATATTTCTTCGGTCACCTCGATGGTGGCGGCAGGCTGTCAGCTCGTGATCTTCACCACCGGACGTGGTACCTGCACCGGTAATGCCATTGCTCCGGTACTGAAGGTGACGGCAAATGGACGTACCTATCAGCATATGGAGGACAACATGGATGTCGACTTAAGTCCGATCGTTCGTTGTGAGAAGAGCATCAAGGAGATGGGCAAGGAGCTTCTGCATGAGGTTGAGAACATTGCCAATGGCCAGCTCACCAAGGCGGAGGCCTTCGGCTTCTCCGATGTGGCCGTCGATCATGTCTGCAGATTTGTCTAAATAGAACGGAAAACACGGATATACATAAAATGAGGTAAGGGTATGAAAAAAATAAAAAGATGGAGTGACATCAGTCTGTTTACGAAGATCATGATCGGCTTCGTACTGGGTATTGTTGTAGGTCTCGTATTTCAGGAGAAGGCCAGCTGCCTGAAGTTTTTAGGAACCATTCTGACCCGTCTTCTGACGATGGTTGTAGCGCCGCTCGTTTTAGGCCTTCTGATCTGCGCTGCCGCAGACGTCAAGGATTTTAAGACCCTCGGAAAGATCGGTGGACTGACGCTCGGCATTTTCCTAGGCGGTACGGCCATCGCTGTAGCCATTGGCCTCGTGCTCTGCAATATCATGCAGATCGGTGCAGGCTTCGTCATTGAATCCCAGGTAAGCTACGATGCCAGCGAAGTGCCGAGCATCGTCGACACCCTGATGAACATCATTCCGACGAATCCGTTCCAGTCGCTGTCCGAGCAGAACCTTCTGCAGATTATTTTCTTCTCCCTGCTGCTGGGCTTTGCACTCATCGGTATCGGTGATAAGGGAAAGCCGGTGCTTGATTTCTTCCGTGCATGGACTGAGGCGTGGAAGCAGATTACGAACATCGTTCTGGAATTCACTCCGTTTGGTGTGTTTGGCTTAATGGCGGACATCGTTGGTAAGTATGGCGTAGACGTTCTGCTTCCATATCTCAAGACCATTGGTGCATGCTACCTGACCTGCTTCCTCTTTACCGTCTTCATTCAGGGCGGTGTGATGGCTGGTCTCATCGGTCGTATCAGTCCGATGAAGTTCTTCTCTACCATGAAGGAGGCCGCACTCTTCGTTTTCGCTACCTGCTCCAGTGTGGCGACGATTCCGCTCAACCTGAAGTGCACGAAGAAGCTCGGTGTCAGCGATAAGATCGCCGATTTTGTTATTCCGTTTGGTGCTGTCATGAACATGAATGGTACCGCCATTTATGAGGCGGTTGCGGTCGTTTTCGCATCACAGGTATTTGGCATTCATCTTAGCGTTACGCAGCAGGTTATGGTCATGGTAACCGCCGTGCTGGCTTCGATCGGAACCGCAGGTATCCCAGGCTCTGGCCTCGTCATGCTGACCATCGTTCTGAACGCAGTCAACCTTCCGCTGGAGACCATTGGTCTTCTCGCAGGTATTGATCGTATCCTGAACATGGCCCGTGTCATCCCGAATATCCTCGGTGATGCCGCGACCGCAGTCGTGGTTGCCAAGCTTGAAGGCGAGCTCCATCCAGAAAATGTCGTGGAGGAAGCAAACGCGTGAAGATAGAAGCTCGGAAATGGAAGCTTCGAATAAGACAATGAAATACAGATTCGAATCGAATCTGAGATAAAGAACACCCGCCAGGGGCCTCGGCCTCTGACGGGTGTTTGCGCGAACATGGTGGCTGCCTGAAAAAGAGCGCTTGCCTTCCGATATCTTCTAACCGAAAAACATAGATTCACTGGAAAAACTCAGGCGTTCCGTGCACTCAGATAGTCCTGCATGTATTCGATGAAGGCCTGGACCGCATTCGAAATATAACGCTGCTTCGGGATCAGAAGATAGAAGCGGCGGAAGGTATGCGGGGAATCGATTTTGTAGAAGCAGAGTCGTGTATCCGCCTTTTTGACCACGCGGTCACTGATGAAGCTCGT
>DJEQ01000125.1 GCA_002431355.1 Oribacterium sp. UBA5894 | reverse complement strand
GGTCCAAACCTTACACTGGATGGTCATACACTGGGTGCCATCGAGGTTGTCATCTCCGATGATTCCTGGAACAACAAGCTCACTGACAACCAGAGAGACGTTATCACAGAGGCTTCCAAGATCGCTTCTGAGTACTGCCACAAGATCGCTGCTGAGACTGAGGACAAGGTTCTCGAAGAGCTCAAGGGCCGTGGCTGCAACGTCATCGAGGTTGCTGATAAGTCTGAGTGGGAAGCTGCCTGCCAGCCTATCACAGATGAGTATGCTACAGGCGACCTGAAGGATACGCTTGATCAGATCAAGGCACTTGCTTAATCTGAAAGAAAAAGTCATTTTCGAATGACATGCAGTGAGGTGCTCACGGTGTGCTCGACATGTCCGTGAGCACCTTTACTTTAAGAAAATTCAAGATGATACTGTGATTTGGGATGCTTTCGGCACTTATCTGGAGTGCTCTCAAATCTCCGAGTGAATGCCGTGGGCATTCGGATCATAATTCAACTGGAGGCTTTTATGATTGAAGCTTTGAAAAAATTCGAACCAATCTATGACTGGGTCTATAAAATTGTCATGACTATCTGCAAGCTTCTTCTAATCGCAGATATCCTCATCATGGCCTGGGTCGTACTGGGACGTTATCTTACCTTCCTTCCAGCACCGGGCTGGGGCGAGGAAACCATTCTGACCCTGATGGCGTATATGTCCGTCCTTTCAGCAGCACTTGCGATTCGTCGGAATGCACATATTCGTATGACCACGTTCGACCGCTATCTTCCGGTCGGCCTCATCAAGGCCCTGGATCTTCTGGATGATCTTGCCGTCATGGCACTGGCGATCATCATGCTGGTGGTCGGCTGGCAGTATGCAAACGGCATCGGTGCGAAGGGCTCCTTTATTTCGATGCCATGGCTCAGCAAGAAGTGGATGTACTTCCCGATTCCGCTCGCCGGATTCGCCATGATCTTCTTCGAGCTTGAGCGTATCGTCGTTGACATTGAGCATCTGATGGATAAGAACTATGTACCGGATGATGGTATGACCATCGGTACTTCTGATAAGGAGGAGAAGTAATTATGGTAAATACAACAGCAATTGCGGTTCTCCTTGTGACCTTCTTTGTGATGGTATTCCTGAGAGTTCCGATCGCCTATTCTGTCGCTCTTTCTTCCGTATTCTGCCTGCTCTATCAGGGACTTCCTCTGAACACAGTAGCACAGCAGATGGTAAAGGGTATTTCGTCCTTCTCACTGATGGCCGTTCCGTTCTTCATCACCATGGGTGTTTTCATGGGAACGGGTGGTATTTCGGAGAAGCTGCTTGACCTCGCAGACGCGGTGGTCGGCTGGATGACCGGTGGTCTTGCCATGGTTAACATCGTGGCTTCCTACTTCTTCGGTGGTATCTCCGGATCTGCTGCAGCTGATACAGCTTCCCTGGGCTCTCTGGAAATCCCGATGATGGTGAGCCGTGGCTATGATGTGGACTTCTCCACAGCTGTAACCATTGCCTCCTCTGTAGAGGGTATGCTGGTTCCGCCATCTCATAACATGGTTATTTATGCAACGACGGCAGGTGGTATTTCCATTGGCTCTCTCTTCCTTGCAGGTTACCTTCCAGGTGCCGTACTTGCGGGCTCTCTGATGGTCGGTTCCTACATCATTTCGAAGAAGAGACATTATCCAAAGGGAGATCCGTTCTCCTTTAAGAGACTGCTTACGAGCCTCATTACCTCCGTATGGGCACTGCTGTCCATCCTGATCGTTGTGGTCGGCGTTGTAGCCGGTGTCTTCACGGCAACCGAGTCTGCAGCCATCGCCGTCATCTACTCCATCCTGGTATCCATCTATGTTTATAAGGGCGTTACCTGGAAGGATGCATGGAAGTGCCTCGACAGCTGTGTGGATACGCTGTCCATCGTGCTGATCCTGATCTCAACGTCCTCCATCTTCGGCTACTGCCTGACAAGACTTCATGTACCAGATCTTGCAGCAAATCTGATTACGGGCGTTTCCAATAACCCGATCATCATTGCACTGCTCATCAATGTCATCCTGCTTGTCCTTGGCTGCATCATGGATATGGCACCGATCATTCTGATTTCGACTCCGATCCTTCTTCCAATCGTAACCTCAATTGGTATCGATCCAGTACAGTATGGTATCATCCTCGTTCTGAACTGTGGTATCGGTCTTCTGACGCCTCCAGTAGGTGCGGTTCTGTTCATCGGCTCTGCCATTGCACATCGTCCGATGGAGAAGGTCGTGGTGGCCATGCTTCCGTTCTACATCATGATGCTGATTGCACTGATGCTGGTAACCTTTGTTCCGAACATTTCCCTCTGCATCCCGAAGCTCTTCGGCTACGTTCAGCAGGGTACAGGTGTTCTGTCCATGATTGGAAAGCTATAGAGCTTTGTAACACCTTCATTATGTAATATGGTGCGCGGCGGTTGAATCCGCCGCGCTTTTTTTATAAGATGAATGCAAAAAGAAAAAAGACATGAGGTAGAAGAATGCGTTTTCATTTTAAATATCGAAACGGTGTAAAAGAGCTCTGGGAGCTGAGTATGATTTATCAGTACAGCTCGATGGTTGGGGTGGTCAATGTCGTCTTTACCTTTGCCATGGCGGTCCTTCTGGGTGCAAGCTACGGAAATCACTGGACCGTCTTTCTGATCCTTTCGGCCCTGGGTACGATCTATTTTCCACTTATTCAGCCCCTGATCGTTTTCCTGCGCTGTAAAAAGAGCGCTGCAAAAATTGAGAACGATACAGAGCTTGCTTTTTCAGAAAACGAAATCTACATTACGGTTGGAGAGCAGCATCAGACACTTCAGTGGAAGGAAATTTATGCGGTACGGCAGTATCTGAATCTCACCGTGCTGTATACCGGTCGTGGCCATGGCCTCGTGATTCCAGGATATGCCTATCAGAATAAGGAAGAGCGGAAGAGCTTTCTGACCTTTGCAGAGGACAGCACGGCGAAGGCCCATCCTGCGAAGAAAACGAAGTGATATGAGAAAAAAGATACATTCAGGACGACTTTTTCGGAGAGGTACCCTGGCGCTGAGCCTCGGTGGACTTCTGTTGGCGACGGGCCTTCTCGGCTGCGGGCGCGATGGTGCATCGGCGTCTATAGGAAAGACGGCAGAGACCGAGGGATATGCAGGGAGCGGCGCAGATGGGACGGAGACCACGAGAGAAGCCCAATCAAGGGATGCAAAGAACCGGTCCGCGACGTCTGTCCCGGATTATGTGTTTACCTATGCGGATAACCAGACCGGGGACTATCCGACGGTGCAGGCCGCACGTCGCTTTGCTTCCATGGTGAATGAGGCAACGGATGGACGCATTGAAATACGGGTTTATGCGAATGCAGAGCTCGGGGATGAGATTTCAGCCGTACAGCAGCTGTCCTTCGGTGGAATCGATTTCTGCCGTGCGTCACTGTCCACCCTGACGAACTACAGTGGCGAAACCCTGGCACTGCAGATGCCCTACCTTTATAAGAACAGCGAGCATATGTGGCGTGTGCTGGATGGAGACATTGGCGATGAGGTGAAGCAGAGCTTTCAGGGCAGTGGCCTCGTCGCCCTCAGCTGGTTTGATGCCGGTGTCCGCAATTTCTATACGGTGGATAGACCCATCACCTGCCTTGAAGACATGCAGGACCGAAAGATCCGCGTGCAGCAGGCCGATTTCATGGAGGATATGGTGCAGGAGCTCGGTGCACTTCCCGTGCCGATTGTGTACGAGGCCGTCAAGGATGCCATGCAGACGGGCGAAATCGACGGCGCGGAGAACAACTGGGCCTCCTATGAAGCCATGGGACATGATGAAATTGCGCCCTACTATACGGTGGATGAGCACATGCGGGTGCCAGAGCTGCTCCTCGCGAGCAGTGTGACCTGGGAGCAGCTTTCCGCGGAGGACCAGACGACGATTCAGCGCTGTGCCGATGAAGCCGGACAGTATGAGCGCTCCCTCTGGAAGGCGCGGGAAACCTCCGCGCGGGAAAAATGTCTTCGAAATGGCGTTACGGAGATTGTTCTCTCTGAGGATGAGCAGGAACGCTTTCGAGAGGCGGCTTCTCCCCTTTACAAAAAGTACTGCGGGGATTATGCTGAACTCATTGAAAAAATCAATGAAATAAGAGATAGATAAGAAGGTAAATAGAGTATGTATCAGATTCAGTTTCATCAGCCTGTACACGTTCACTTTATTGGCATCGGTGGCATCTCAATGAGCGGACTTGCGGAGATTCTTCTTTCACGGAAGTTTCCGGTTTCCGGCTCCGACAGCCATGTGTCTGCATTGACCGAAAAGCTCAGTGCACAGGGAGCTGTGATTCACTATCCACAGAAGGCAGAGAACATCACGGATGACATCGATGTGGTGGTCTACACAGCGGCCATTCATCCAGACAACCCGGAGTTCCGTGCAGCACAGGAAAAGAATATCCCGATGCTGACCCGTGCGCAGCTGTTAGGTGAGATCATGCGGAATTATAAGGAGGCGATCAATGTCTCGGGCACGCATGGAAAGACGACCACTACCTCGATGATCACGGAAATTCTTCTCGCGGCTCATCAGGACCCAACGGTTTCCGTCGGCGGTATGCTGAAGGACATCGGCGGCAATATTCGTGTCGGCGGGCAGGATACCTTTGTTGTGGAGGCCTGTGAGTATACGAACTCCTTCCTCAGCTTCTTCCCGACGATCGAGGTCATTCTGAACGTGGAGGCAGATCATCTCGACTTCTTTAAGGACATTGACGACATCCGCCACAGCTTTAAACTCTTCGCAGAAAAGCTCCCGGAGAGTGGTCTCCTCGTCATCAATAAGGATATCAAGCATTGTGAGTATTTTACGGAAGACCTGAAATGCCGCGTGGTAACCTTCGGCCATGAGAAGGATGCAGATTATACCGCAAACTTCATCAGCTATGATAAGTTTGCTCATCCGAGCTACACGCTGTTCTACAAGGGAGAGGAGCTTGCAAAGGTGGAGCTCGGCGTGACCGGTGAGCATAACATCTATAATTCACTTGCAGCGATTGCGGTCGCACGCTCGCTGAACATTCCGATGGAGGTGATTCTCGAGGGCTTAAAGCACTTTAGCGGTACGGATCGCCGCTTCCAGAAGAAGGGAAGCATCCACGGCTTTACCATTATCGATGATTATGCGCATCATCCACAGGAGATCGCCGCTACCATTGAGGCAGCAAAGAAGTATCCACATCGGAAGCTCTGGATCGCCTTCCAGCCGCACACCTACAGCCGTACGGCAGCGCTCCTCGATGATTTCGCAGGCGCGCTCAGCCAGGCAGATGAGATTGTCCTGGCGGACATCTACGCAGCACGTGAGAAGAACACGATCGGCATCAGCTCAGATGACCTTCGGAAGCATATGCTCGAGCAGAATACGAATGTCTATTACATTCCGAAATTTGCAGATATTGAGAAGTTCCTGCTGGATCACGTACAGGAGGGCGACCTTCTCATCACCATGGGCGCAGGCGACATCTATCAGGTTGGCGACGATCTTCTGAAGCTCCCAGGCGCCGAGGTGGAAGAATCATAAGCTGCAGCCTTTTCGGATACTGAATGGGGCCGGGCGGGATGCCTC
>DJEQ01000108.1:5045-11888 GCA_002431355.1 Oribacterium sp. UBA5894 | reverse complement strand
AGTAAGCCGATGCTTACTCCTCCGCTCCAAAGACCCTTTCTTTCAGTTTTCGGCCGGTCGGGGTCGCGGCGAGGCCGCCTCCGGCGGTTTCCTTGAGCGCGCTGTTCATCATGTCACCGACGGACTGCATGGCTTCAATGCACTCATCGACCGGGATGCGGGCGCGAATGCCGGCGAGTGCCATATCTGCGCTGGAAAAGGCAATCATCACGCCCGAGACATTGCGCTTAATGCAGGGAATTTCGACGAGCCCGGCGACCGGGTCACACGCAAGCCCGAGCTGATTCGCGATGGCCATCGCGAGGGCATCCCCACACATCGCCGGTGTTCCGCCCATGAGCTCCACGAGTGCAGCGGCCGCCATACCCGAGGCGCTTCCGCACTCCGCCTGGCAGCCACCGGTGGCACCCGCGATGGAGGCATTCTTCGCAATCACCATACCGAAGGCGCCCGAGGTAAACATGGACATCACGATGTCCTGCTTTTCTGCTCTTCCTTCCTTATATAAGGAAACGAGACAGCCCGGAAGAATGCCGCAGGAGCCAGCCGTCGGACTCGCGACGATGCGGCCCATGGAGGCATTGCAATCTGCAACGCTGAGCGCCCGCGCCATGGCTTCCGTCATGAAGCGTCCGCAGAGGCCGCCTGCGCTCTGCTTCGCATAGGAAAACATCTGGTAACCCTCTCCGCCGGTCAGCCCGGACATCGATACCTGATCCTTCGTCGCCCCCGCCTCGACGGATGCGCACATCACATCGAAATTCTTCTCCATCCGCGCATACAGTGTCGCAGGATCTGCTTCTGCGGCCGCCGCCTGATCGGCAAGCACCAGCTCCGAGATTTTCTTTCCTTCCTTCGTTGCGGCCTCAACGAGCTCCGCAATGGAATCATATTTCAGCATGGATTTTCCCCTCCTCTATCCACGGTGTATGGTTTGTGTTTAAACGCGTTTTCCTTCGATGCAAGCACCGGTACGTTTTTGGCTGAAAGCTCCTTCGATGCAAGCACCGGTACGTTTTGCCTGAAAGCTGTAGCTCATACCTTATGAATCAGGAGACAGTTCAGGACATCTGGGGTCTGTCGAATATCCGCCGTGATTTTCTCGGGTGGAGTGGAATCGGCCTCAATGGTCATGAGCGCATCCCCGCCGCGCTCGCGACGGCTCAGCTGGAAGGCGCCAATGTTAATGTCGCTGTACATGAGATGCATGAGGTTTGTAACATTGGCGATCACGCCTGGCACGTCGCGGTGCAGCACGAGAATCGTATCCTTATCGCCCGAGAACTTCACCTCCATGCCGTTAATGTTATCGATGCGGATATTGCCGCCGCCCACGCTTGCGCCCTGCACGAATCCGCTCCGCCCATCTGGCAGGTAATAGCTGATGCGTGCGGTATTCGGATGCGCGTTTGGAAGATCCTGATGGATGAAGTGGATCTCGATGCCCTCCTGCTTCGCAATATCAAGCGCATCACGGATCCGCATGTCATCGGTTTCGAAGCCCATGATGCCGCCCACAATGGCGCGATCCGTCCCATGTCCACGCCCCGTGCGTGAAAACGAACCAGACAGCAGGATATCGCAGCGTGTTGGCTTCTGCCCATCCATCAGCTTATTGGCCACACGCCCGAGGCGGCAGGCTCCTGCCGTATGGGAGCTTGAGGGTCCGATCATGATCGGGCCGATAATATCGAAAACATCCATCGTCTGCTCTCCTTTTCAACAATTTGCTATTAAGAATTTTAATACCTTCATTCGGAGATCACAAGGTGGCGCAGGAAAGAAAGCACGGATTTCCGTAGATAAGCCTTATTGAATCGATAAATTATTTTTATATTTCTGTTGTCGAGAGGCTCCACGGAACCTATAATGAAGCGTAATGATGCATCTGATGCCGCGTCCTTAGGGGCACAGACCACACGTGAAATATTCCGTGTAGGTGCCATCACGGAGCCTTGGGACCAGTGGGGCGCGGGCCGCACCATTTTTACAGTTCTCTGCACGGCGCCGAAGGGTGCCCGCCACAGGGACCACACCGATTTCATGACACTGCACACGGTGCTTTCTCTATCTGAAAGGATCTTCTTCCTATGGAAATACGTCAGCTGACTTCTTTTGTAAAAATTGTTGAAATGCAGAGCTTCTCGAAGGCCGCCGAGGCACTCGGCTATACGCAGGCCGCCGTGACGATTCAGATCCGACAGCTGGAGCAGGAATTCAATACCCGTTTCTTCGATCGTGTCGGCCGCCGCGTGGTGCTGACACCGCCGGGCCGTGAATTCTTACAGTATGCCAATGAAATCCTCCGGCGCGTCGATGACGTCCACACCGCCCTCGGCAACTCTACGCTGCAGGAGCATAAGCTCCGCATTGGCTCTCTTGAGTCGCTGCTCACGTATAAGATTCCGAATGTGGTGAAATATTTCTATGATGAGCATCCGGAGATTTCTCTGGAAATCAAAACCGGCTCTCCGAAGGAGCTGACCGATATGCTGGAGCATAATCTCGTCGATGTGGTCTACTTCCTGGATCGCCGGGTCTATGATAAAAACTGGATCAAGATTCTGGAGGAGCCAGAGCCGATCATCTTCGTGGCGAGTCCAGAAATGGAGATTCCGGGCGAAAAGCGCATCGGTGCCGTCTCTCATGTGCACCTCGCCGACCTCGTGGATCTTCGTTTCTTCCTTACAGAGAAGGATGCGAACTATCGCTATGCACTGGAGCAGCATCTCGCGGCAGAGCGCATGCAGATCCATCCGTTCTTCGAGACGGGAAACACGGAGGTGCTGATCCGTCTTGTAAAGGAAAACCATGGGATTTCCTTCCTGCCGGCCTTCTCCGTGCAGGATTCCATCGCACGCGGCGAGCTCCGCGAGATCAAGGTCGATGATTTCGACATGACGATGTATCGGCAGATTTTCTTCCACAAGGATAAGTGGGTCACCGATGAGATGCAGGCCTTCGAGAAGCTCGTCCGGCAGGGCCTGCTGTGATGCACTGCGCCGCCCTACGGGAGGCATACACTTGCCAAGTTTCTGACAGCACGCACGCTATGTAGTCAGGACGCCGGAGGCGAGGGAGGAGAGGTCCTTTCCGTCAGTAGCACCGCATCGGCGGGGATGGAGAGAGGCCTCCGAAGGAATTGCGCGAGGACGATGAAAATAAAAAACAGGGCCCTTAGAGCCAGTTGGAGTAATTTTTCCTTGAACCCCCGCGAGACATCGCGATTTTCATCCAGAAAATCGCGATGATCGAACGGGGCTTACTGGCTCTTAGGCGCCCTGTTTTTATATTTTCACTACGTAGCGCAACTGACTGAAGAGACCTCTCTCCATCCTAGCCGATGCAGCGCTGTTGACAAAAGAGGCTTCTCCTCCCCCACCTCTGGTGTCCTGCACCCTTCGGATCACTGGCACATCTGGTAGGTGTTCCAGGCGAGCTTCCGGGTCGTCGGGGTCTCACTGACGCCGTCGCAGTTATAGAGGCCGAAGGCATAGCCCTGCGCGAGCTCCGCCGGTGCATCGACGAGTCGGCTGAGCAGGAAGGCCTCCACATACGGATTTGCATTGGCAATCTCCCAGGCCTGCTGCAGTGCGACCGCCTGCGCCGCTTCGCCACCGGCGGAGGCCGAATTAAAGCCCTGCTCGGAGAGAATGAGATGACGAACCTGGCCGTTCGGGCTCAGCATGGATGCCTGCTGCATATAATCTGTCAATACATGCAGATTCTTCATATTGATGATCGGCGTGTTGGCAACCTCCGTCGCATGCGGGGACGCACTCATGAAGTCCGGATTCAGAAGTCCTTCCGGATATGGATGCCAGGCAATGCCGTAATCCGTGTCGGAAAGGTAGACATTGAGCTGCTCCAGCAGCGTTTTCGCCGCCATGGTCGTGCCGCCCTGCTGCGTCCAGTTGTAATCAAATGGAATGAAGACCCGGGCGTCCGGATTCTGCGCCTTGATGGCATCATAAAAGATACGGAAGCCATCTGCATAGGCCTTCGCATAGGTGTTGAGGTCGACACTGCCGAGGTAGTTCCAGATCTGGTTGTTGATTTCATTGCCAATCACCCAGTTGGAAACGCGGTCCCGGTAGCGGCTCGCAAGCTGCTGCGCTACCTCCTGTGTCCGCATCGTGCCCTCGGCCGTCAGGGTATTGAACTGATAGAGGTTCGCCGTCGGGGTCTGAACTGGGCAGATCGGATCGCCCGCCTGAAAATCGTTCATGACACCCATGGTAATGGTGAGGTCGGCGGCATCGAACGCATCGATCATGGCATCGAAGGCGCGCATTTGCTGCGCATCCTTCAGGAAGCCTGCATTGAACTGAAACGTCACCTGCTTACAGCCGAGCTGCTGGATGTCGGACACCATGTCGACGTGCGAAGACAGGATCCCCTTTTTGGATTCTGGAGTGTTATAGAAGGCCAATGCAGGGGTGCTCGACGCGAGCACCAGGGCGCTGCAGAGTACGGCTGCGATACTGTGTCGGATGTGAGATGATGTCATAGCTTCCTCCTTTTTGTCTTTTTTTAAGTATACAATAAAAAAGCGAGAGCGCATCCCTTTTCTACTGGGAATACGTCCTCGCTTTTCATATGTCATTGACGGAGGGAAGCTTCGCGCCGCGAATTACTTCTCTGGAGCCTCAAATGCGATTGGTGTTGCACCTGCGGCAGCATCTACGCTCTTCAGAGAGATTGGTGCCTGCTCATAGGACAGGGTATCGAAGCTCTGCGTCTTGCCGTCCTCTGTGGTGAACTCAAGAACATACTTGATGTCCTTCTGCTTGTCTGCATCCTCATCACGTGTGATGGTAATGCTGTCGCCATCTGCGAGACCATCACCTGCAAGGTTCTCGCCCTTATCCTTGGAGCCAACCTCATAGAGATAGAGATCGGTTACCTTCATGCCAGTGGTATTGTAAACTGTATATTCTGCGCTCTTGGCTTCCTCTGCAGCTTCGCTGCCAGCCTCGGTGCCAGCCTCGGTGGTTGCTTCCTCAGAAGCTGCCTCGGTTGCTTCTTCGCTTGCAGCTTCGGTAGCGGCTTCCGTTGCAGCTTCGGTAGTTGCGGCAGCTGTGGTAGCCTCTGGTGTGCTATTGGATCCACAAGCGGTCATGCTCAGTGCAAGTGCCATAGCGGCGATAACAACATAATTCTTCTTCATAATTCAAGTCCTCCCAAATAACTTTTGCTTCGGCTTCTTCCGCACATCCGTGCCATACCTTCTTTTGGTTTTTTCGTATGCCACAGAAATGCTTTCGCTGTTTTTCCCAGCTTGTCTTAGAAACGCTTTACTGTTTTCTTCAACCTATTCAGGGACAGCGTTCCGAAACATCAAAGCAAAATTATAGGAGATATTCCACAGATTACAAGTGAACTTTTTGTGACGTTTTTCTAAAATATCTTATTTTGATGGCACTACCGTGCCTACCTTGCAGGACGAACTGGAAACGGATTGGCTGCGAAGTGTTTGATTGCACTACCGTGCATTCCTTGCTTTCTTATGGAATAGAATCAGTCCGCCCTTGACAGGATAGCCGGTGTTCCAGAGATCGGAAAAACGCACCCAGTTTGCCTCCGAATAGGTGGCAGTTTTTACGTAAAAGTTCTGGATCGAACGTGTTGCAGCCTGTACCTTCACATTCTGCCGCACATGCTTGTCGGATATGCCTGTTTGAATCGCTCCGTTGGCCTGTTGTGCTGCACATTCTTCATTGCGCTCATCTATGGACGACTGAATCGCTCCATCGTCCGACGGCTCCGCTTCATCCGTCTGATAGCCCACCAGAAGAAACCAGTGCCAGATGTAATCCTCCATGGCCGGGTTTCGATGATTCAGGATCAGGCAGGGAATCGGGTAGCCTGCATTGATCTGCTGCTTCACGCGTTCGATGGCCTCCGGAAGCTCATTTCCTCCATCGAACTCTTCCATCTCCATATCGGTGACACCATGCTCTTCGTAATAGCGTGCAAGTCCTTCGCTGAAGAGATAGAGCTTGTCGATACCGGACCAGCGTGGATGCAGGTAAGGCTTCATGACTTCGGTGAAACGGATATAGGTGTCGCGGTCAATGCCCAGTACCGCACCTGGTCCCTCTCGAAAAGGGGCTTCTGTTGGGTTTTCCGGCATCGTGATTTCACCGTCGATGACCTGCACCGGCTTCGGAAGATTGATTTCCGGGAGCGCACCGTCGCGGGTGTCTTCGGACAACGCAGCGGCAGAAACCGGTGTGGCAGCATGTGATGGATGTTCTAGGCTGAACGATGGCATGGCGGAAGGTGCAGAAGCTTCGGCGGAGGCATTGGCATCCGACACTGCAGGCTGTTCAGACACAGCTTTCGCGGCGAAGGTCTGTGTGATTTCCTGAGCGCTCAGTGTTTCGTCTTCTGGGAACATCGCTTCGCCTTCTGGGAGCATCGCTTCGCCTTCTGGGAACATCGCTTCGCCTTCTGGGAACATCGCTTCCGTCAGCTTCCCCGGATAGGCCTTTTCCTCCCCCATGCGCAGCTTGAAATAAATTGAGCAATCGCAGGCCGTGATCGCACCACAACCGCCAAGCTGCATCATATGATCGAGGCACCAGTCCTGATTTCCACCGTAAGAATCACCGATATAAAAGAAATCCAGCTCTTTTTTCATCGTCGCGCGTCTCCTTTAATAAAGTTATCCACATGAGGGCATGAAACAATCCACTCCAGATTCTTCAAGTGCCTGTACCCGCATACTGGGAAATGCTTTTTCATATTATAGTACGGGCGTGGGCGCCGAGAAAGGGTATATTTGTGCTCGGGAGGCCGGACGGACGCAGGCGGCAGGCTGTCCGCCGCAGCTGTGCT
>DJEQ01000108.1:4412-4995 GCA_002431355.1 Oribacterium sp. UBA5894 | reverse complement strand
CCCAGGTGGACGCAGACGGCAGGCTTGAAACAGTGCTGCCTGCGGGTTCGACCAGGCCGGGAAGTTCGAATCGTAGGCTTACGAACCTCCATATTTCGACGAAATATATACTAAATGCCCAATTCCAAAATCCTATATAGTTTCGTTGTTTTTTCGATGAGAAGACGGAGGAAGAAAACTATATACGATTTCTGAAATCGCCTTGCTGTATATAGTTTTTGGCTTAAATAATCCCGCACTCATAAATAGGCTATATACGATCATGCCTTTTTAAAAATCGTATATACGTAATTTCCAGCATCTGAGTAGAATTCAAGGTTTTACATAGATACAAATCGATTATTTAGAAAATCGTGTATATGTTGAAAGGGTTGTCGCTTTTGAAATAAGGGGTTTTCATATATACGATTTCTGAAATCAGCCTTCCGTATATACTTTTTCGTGAGAAAGTCGGTCAGAAGCCCTAAAAGCATATATACGATTTTTAAAATCGGCCTTCCGTATATATTTCGACGGAAATATGGGAGCGGGCGCGCCCGGATGGCCGAAGCATAGGCCCACGTACAGCTCACCTCGCCGATTC
>DJEQ01000108.1:0-4229 GCA_002431355.1 Oribacterium sp. UBA5894 | reverse complement strand
ATTCCGGCTCGGGAGCGGGCGCGCCCGCTCAATAAAAAACCGGCGCCGCATGCCCTTTCGCGAGTAAACTCGCGGCGGGCATGTGGGCCGGTTTTTTGCTGTTCGGGCTGAGGATCAGGCGCTCAGTTGTCGCTGGCGTCGTCGCCGGAGACGGTGAAGATAAATCTCTTCTTGATGTCTTCGTCGGAGGCGAGGTACTCATCATAGGTGGTCATCTTATCGATCAGCTGGCCATCCATGATTTCGAAGATTCGGTTTGCGGTGGTCTCCACAACCTGGTGGTCTCTCGAGGAGAAGATAATGACGCCTGGGAAGTTCTTCAGGCCATCGTTCAGTGCGGAGATGGACTCCATGTCCAGGTGGTCGGTCGGCTCGTCGAGGATGATGACGTTCGATCCGGAAATCATCATCTTACTGAGCATGCAGCGCACACGCTCACCACCGGAAAGGACATTGACCTTCTTCAGACCATCGTCGCCCTTAAAGAGCATACGGCCGAGATAGCCACGAACAAACTGCGTATCCTTGTCCGGGCTGTACTGCGTCAGCCACTCGACAATGGTATCCTCCGAAGCAAACTCCTTCGTGTTGTCCTTCGGGAAGTAGGACTGACTGGTCGTCACGCCCCACTTGTAATCGCCACTGTCCGGCTCCATCTCACCGGAAAGGATCTGCATCAGGGTCGTCTTCGCAAGCTCATTCGGGCCAACGAGCGCGATCTTATCCGTACGATTGACGATGAAGGAAATATTATCCAGCACCTTCACACCGTTGATGGTCTTCGACAGGTTCTTTACCTCGAGAACATCATTTCCGATCTCACGATTCGGCTTAAAAACGATGTACGGATACTGACGGGACGACGGCTTAATGGTGTCAAGCTCGATCTTCTCGAGGGCGCGCTTACGAGAGGTCGCCTGCTTCGACTTCGATGCATTGGCCGAGAAGCGCTGAATAAATTCCTGCAGCTCCTTGATCTTCTCTTCCTTCTTCCGGTTCGCTTCCTTCTGCTGACGCACGATGAGCTGAGAAGACTCAAACCAGAAATCATAGTTTCCAGCGAAGAGCGTGATCTTGCCATAGTCAATGTCGGCGATGTTCGTGCAGACCTTATTCAGGAAATAACGGTCATGCGATACGACGATGACGGTATTCTCGAAATTAATGAGGAACTCCTCGAGCCACTCGATCGAATTGAGATCCAGATGGTTCGTCGGCTCATCGAGAAGCAGGATGTCCGGGTTGCCAAACAGCGCCTTCGCAAGGAGCACCTTCACCTTCTCCGAGCCCTTCAGCTCATTCATCTTTTTATAGTGCAGCTCAGTGCCAATGCCTAAGCCATTCAGCATCGTCTCGGCATCCGCTTCGGCATTCCAGCCATCCATGGACGCGAACTCCGCCTCGAGATCAGCGGCCCGCAGACCATCCTCATCCGTGAAATCGGTCTTCGCATAGATGGCGTCCTTCTCCTTCATGATGTCATAGAGGCGCTTGTTACCCATGATAACCGTATCAATGACCGTATAGTCATCGTACTTGAACTGGTCCTGCTCCAGGACGCTCAGACGCTGACCTGGTGTCATGGTCACCTCACCGCTCGTCGGCTCGAGGGCACCGCTCAGAATCTTCAGGAACGTCGACTTACCGGCACCATTGGCACCGATGATGCCATAACAGTTGCCCTCCGTAAACTTAATATTCACATCTTCAAACAGTGCCTTCTTCCCTACACGGAAGGTAATGTTATTTGCTGCAATCATACGCTCTCCTTTTCTTACCTCAATGTCATCTGCTGATATATAAAAAGAGTGGTTTCAGAAGCCGCTCTCCACTGTCATGAACCTCGAGCATTATAGCCGAGAACCCGCATAAAAGCAATACTTTCGGCAGAAAACAGGTGGCCCTCACGGAATCCACCATGAGAGGCCACCTGCCCCGTTTTTCTTCTATTTTACTTCGACCGTACAAACGGCTTGCCGTTTGCAGCCGGTACATGACCGGCGCCAACGAAGAAGATCAGCGTCAGCAGGGTCACGATATACGGAATCATACTCAGCAGGTTCGGGCTGATGACATTGGAGCCACCAAGCAGCGACTTGATACCATTGCAGAAGCCGAACAGCAGGCAGCCAATGAATGCGCCGCCCGGTGAGAATTTACCGAAGATGACGGCCGCGATGGCGATGAAGCCCTGGCCGACGATCACGGCCGGACGGAACTGCGATACCGTTGCCAGCGTCACAAACGCACCACCGAGACCCGACAGGAAGCCGGACAGAATCACGCACGCATAACGCACGGCGTAGACATTGATGCCCAGAGTCTCGCACGCCTCCGGATGCTCACCCGCGGCACGAAGCCGCATACCGAAGCGGGTCTTATAGAAGACGAACCAGATGACGGCCACGAGCAGGAAGCTGAGGTAGGCCACCGAGTAGGTCGAGATGACATTGTACTGGAAGGAGCCCGCCGGGAAGATGGACACGCCCTTCGCATCCGTAAACATCTTCGGAAGCTTCGCCAGCGTATCGAGCGCCGGAGAATCCGAGGAGTTTGCGAAGATCGCCTTGCAGAGGAACAGCGCGAAGCCCGGTCCGATGAAGTTGATGGCCGTACCTGCGATGGTCTGGTCTGCATGCAGACTCACGCACACAACCGCATGCACCACGCCGAGGGCCGCGCCCGCAAGACCGCCACAGAAGAAGCCGATCCAGCCATTGCCCGTAAAGTACGCAACCGCCGCACCCACAAACGCGCCGAGGGTCATCATACCCTCGATGCCAATGTTGACGACGCCAGAGCGCTCACTGAAGCAGGAGCCAAGCGCCGCCAGAAGAAGCGGTGGTGTCGAAATCAGCATTGCATTAATTAAAAGTCCAAGATTCGTAAGCATTACTTCGCCGCCTCCTTCTTACTGGTCATCTTCACAAGAATCGACTTGAATACCGGTGCGATTGCAATGAAGATAATGATGGTACCCATGATGATGTTAACGACCTCATTCGGTACATGGATGACGGTCAGCTTGTTTCCGCCATACTTCATCGCGCCATAGAACCAGCCCGCGAAGATGCAGCCGATCGGGTTCGTCGAACCGATGAGGGCGACGGTGATACCCTGGAAGCCATAGGACTCCTGCGCTGCGAACTGCGGAATACGCTGGCTCATGCCGAGGAGCTGCACGGCTCCGCCGAGACCCGACAGAAGACCGGAAATCGACATGGAGGTCAGGAACACACGATTCGAGCTGATGCCCGCATACTCCGCGGCCGTTCTCGAAAATCCCACTGCCCGAAGCTGATACCCGAAGGTGGTCTTCGTCATCACGAACCAGAGAATGATTGCCGCCAGGATGGCGAGGAGAATGCCCCAGTGCACATCCGAGCAGCCCGTCATGGCCGCCATGGCCGCCGGCATCTTAATGGACGCCGTCTCCAGAATATTTCGCGAAGCCTCTGCGCCCTGATCCGTATGAATCGCCTTCAGATTGATGATGAAGTTCGACAGATAGAACGCAATCCAGTTCAGCATGATATAGGAAAGGACCTCATTGATCCCCTTCTTCACCTTGAGCACACCGACGATGGCGCCCCAGAGTGCACCCGCTGCTGCCGCTGCCAGAAGACAGACAATGGCATGGATGCCTGCCGGAAGTGGACAGAGAATGCCGACCACCGCTGCTGCCAGGGAGCCGACCACGTACTGTCCCTCGGCACCGATGTTGAAAACACCCGTCCGGAAGGAGAAGGCCACCGAAAGACCCGTAAAGATCAGCGGCGCTGCATACACAATGCTGTAGGTGAAGAACTTCGGCTTACTGAAAACACCACTGAACAGCTTCGCATAGGCCTCCATCGGATTCACACCGATAATTGCGAGAAGGATCGCACCGACGATGAAGCCGATTACGATCGAAATCACCGTATACAGCAGGGAGCTCTCTAATATTTTCTTTTTCATTCTGCCTTACCTCCTGCCATCATCAGTCCAAGCTTGTACTCATCCGCATCCGCGCCCATCATCTCACCATCGATCTTTCCATCGAAAATAACGTCGATACGATCCGACAGATTCATGATCTCATCCAGCTCGAAGGATACGAGAAGGATCGCACGCCCCTTATTGCGCTGCGCCACCAGATACTTGTGGACGAACTCAATCGCGCCGACATCGAGACCTCTCGTCGGGTTAAAGGCAATGAGGAAGTCCTTATCGTTTGTCACCTCCCG